>CAMYIS010000207.1 GCA_947258485.1 uncultured Woeseiaceae bacterium | reverse complement strand
ACCGGGCCTAACCTGCATTTCGAGGTATTGCACAATGGCAGCCGGGTCAACCCGGTCAAGTTCATTCGCGAATCGTCCAAGTAAGCTCGCTCAAATCCCCTACCAGAAACGATCAGGTCAGCGGCATCCGCTTCGGGTCCTTGTGTTCGCAAATAATGCCCATAAATCGCCACATTGGATTCTAAATAGCTCCGCGACACCTTAGAATAGCGGCCTTTGTTTTACCGTACCCGGGAGCCCTCAGTGGCCAAATTCCTGACCAGCATTTTTGGCAGCCGCAATCAGCGCCTGCTGCGCCAGTACTCAAAAGTCGTCAAGAAGATCAACGCCCTCGAGGAGAGCGTGCAGGCACTCGACGACGCGGCGCTAAAAGCAAAGACGGAGGAGTTCAGGAAACGCTTCGAAAGCGGTGAGACCCTTGACGCCCTGTTGCCGGAAACCTTTGCGGTAGCGCGCGAAGCGGCGGTGCGTACGCTGCACATGCGGCCATTTGATGTGCAGCTGATCGGCGGCATGGTCTTGCATGAAGGCAATATCGCCGAAATGCGCACGGGTGAGGGCAAGACGCTGATGTCGACGCTGCCGGCTTACCTGAACGCGATGAGCAGCGATGGCGTTCATATTGTCACGGTCAATGAGTACCTGGCGCAACGTGATGCCGACTGGATGCGCCCGATTTACGAGTTTCTCGGGCTGACCGTTGGCGTATCAAAAAGCGGCCAGAGCCAGGAAGAAAAGCGCGCCGCTTACGCGTCGGACATTACCTACGCGACAAACAACGAGCTCGGCTTTGACTACTTGCGTGACAACCTGGCGTTTGCGACCGAGGACAAAGCGCAACGCAATCTCAATTTTGCCATCGTTGATGAGGTTGACTCGATTCTCATTGACGAAGCGCGCACACCGTTAATCATTTCGGGCCCGGCCGAGTCCAGTACCGATCTTTATGCGCAGATTAACAAGCAGATACCGAAGCTCAATCGACAAGAAGAAACCGAAGAGCCTTCGAACTTCGAAATTCCCGCCAACCGCGTGACGCTTGTCGATCCGAAAGGGAAGACCATTACTGTCGATGGAGCTGATGGTGAACCTTCTGATGTCATGACGCTTGCGGAGGCGGTCAGTATTGCGGAGGAGCGCGATGCCGATGTCGTACTCGTCGATGGCAGTAAAAAGGCAGCTTCGTGTCGGCTTGTGAGCCGCGGTGATTACACCGTCGATGAGAAGGCAAAGCAGACGTACATGACCGAAGACGGTCATATGAAAGTTGAGGCGCTCATGGCTCAGGCGGGCTTGCTGGCGGAAGGTGAGAGCTTGTACGACGCCGGCAACATCCGCCTGCTGCATCACCTGAATTCAGCGCTGCGGGCGCATGCGATTTACCAGCGCGACGTGGATTATATCGTCAAGGACGGCGAAGTCGTCATCGTTGACGAGTTCACGGGCCGCACGATGCCGGGCCGCCGCTGGGGAGATGGCCTGCACCAGGCCGTCGAGGCCAAGGAAGGTGTGTCGATCAAACAGGAAAACCAGACTGTTGCGTCGATCACGTTCCAGAACTATTTTCGTCTGTACAACAACCTGTCGGGCATGACCGGTACGGCAGACACGGAGGCCTTCGAGTTTCAGCAGATTTACGGTCTTGAGGTAGTCGTCATACCGACGCACAAACCGATGATCCGCGAGGACCAGCCCGACCTCGTTTACCTGACCGAGAAAGACAAGTTCGAAGCGATCGTCGAAGATATTGTTGATTGCAGCGAGCGCGGCCAACCGGTTCTGGTAGGCACGACTTCGATCGAAGCGTCAGAACTGTTGTCGTCGTTCCTCAAGAAACGCAAAATAAAACACGAGGTCCTGAATGCCAAGCAGCACGAGCGTGAGGCGCAGATTGTGCAGAATGCAGGCCGACCGGGGGCCATCACGATCGCGACCAACATGGCGGGTCGCGGTACAGACATCGTGCTTGGCGGCAGTCTCGATGCGGATCTTGCCAATGCGGGTGAAGGTGCTGACGAAGCCAGGATCAGGAAAGACTGGGAGGCACGGCACGCGCAGGTCATCGAGGCGGGTGGTCTGCATATTGTCGGTACAGAGCGGCACGAATCCCGGCGTATAGACAACCAGCTGAGGGGGCGCTCAGGACGCCAGGGCGACCCTGGCTCATCCAGGTTCTATCTCTCCATGGAAGACACGCTGATGCGTATCTTCGGCGATCCCGAGCGCACCAAGAACCTGTTGTCACGGGCCGGAATGCGTGAGGGTGAGGCGATCGAGAGCCGTCTCCTGACTCGCCAGATTGAGCGCGCCCAACGCAAGGTCGAGTCGCACAACTTCGACATTCGTAAGAACCTGCTCGAATACGATGACGTCGCCAACGACCAGCGCAAGGTCGTTTACCATCAGCGCTCCGAGCTCATGGAGGCCGACGAAATTGCCGAGTCGGTCGCGGCAATCCGCGACGAGGTCATAGAGCATACCGTGCATCAGTACGTTCCTCCGGGGAGCCTGGATGAGATGTGGGACACGGAGGGTTTGAACCAGGCACTGGAATCGGATTTCGGTGTTCGTGTCGACGTGTCTCGTTGGGCTAGCGATGACAAAACCTTGCGCGCCGAAGCCATTTGTGAACGTTGCATCGCCGAAGCAAGCCGTGCCTATGAGGCCAAGGTCGGCGCGATTGGTGCCGAGCTCATGCGTCGGGTTGAAAAGCAGGTCATGCTGCGTCAGCTTGATCAACACTGGAAGGAACACCTGGCCGGAATGGACCATCTGCGACAGGGAATCGGCTTGCGCTCCTATGCGCAGAAGAATCCGAAGCAGGAGTACAAGCGCGAGGCATTCGAGATGTTCGGCGTGATGCTTGAGCAAGTGAAGCATGACACGATCAGCATCCTGTCGCGTATTCGAATTCAAGGCGAAGAGGACCTGGATGAGGTGGCTGAACGCAAGAGGGCGGCTGCGGCGATGAAGTATCAGCATGCCGAGGTATCGGCCCTCGGCACGCAGCCGGCGGCGCAGGGCGGGCAAACAGCCGCACCCGCCGCAGAGCCCCAGCTGCCGTTCGTGCGCGACGGCCGCAAAGTCGGCCGCAATGAGCCTTGCCCCTGCGGATCCGGCAAGAAATTCAAGCAATGTCACGGCAAGCTGAACTAAATCCGACCGCGCATGAATCATTTCGACGTCGCCGCCGGCATCCTTTGCGATTCAATGGGTCGGGTACTGATTGCGGAGCGACTGGGTGACGGTCCTTTCCACGGCATGTGGGAGTTCCCGGGTGGCAAGATCGGTCCCGATGAATCCGCGCCCCAGGCGTTGACCCGAGAGCTGGCTGAAGAGCTGGGTATCGAAGTTACTGCGTATTCATCATTGATGAACTTACGTCACGAATACGAAGATCGAATCGTGACGATCGAGTTCTTTATTGTCAGTGACTGGAACAGCGAACCCGTGGGACGGGAAGGCCAGGGACTGCGCTGGGTGGAGAAAGACAGGCTCGACTCACAAAACCTGCTGCCGGCTGACACGCCGGTCGTCGCGGCGCTTCAGCAGATGGATAGCTGAAAGCGGACGTCGTGCCCGGTCTGCACGGCACGGCTGTCGATGGTGGACCATTCCAGGAAACGTATTGTGAAGCGGTGTTGACTGCCACTTATCTCCGGGAATAGCGGGCTGTCCCCGGCCAGGCTGACGCGCAGCAATCGACAGTTGCTGTCTTTTTGCATGTTGTGCTGATACATGCCGTTGATTGCCATCTGATCCGCAGGTCGGGCGCTCTCCCGGATGAGCCAGAGAGACTCGCTCACCGCATCACAGATCGGGCGTATGGACCCTATCCATAGGTCGAGATCCTGCTGTCTGCGCGCGATTGGCTGACGTAGCCAGTGGCTGTACTCCGGAAGGTCGAATTCGCATGTGCCTCCGGGAATGGCACTGCGGTGCTTGATCGCGTTCAGGAACTCGCTGTCCTTGATCGGCTGCAGGAATCCGGTGCCGATGCGACCGATCTCCTCGCGGCTTGCGACCAGGTTGCGAACCAGCGCGGCCAGGCGGGCGTTATCGACTCCCGGCTGGCTCTGGAAGCGCTCCAGGGCGCCGAGCTGATGGTCGAGCTCCTTCAGGACCTCGCTGCGGACATCGCCTCGCGAGAGTATAGCCAGGATCTCGATGAGCGAGGAAATGGTGGCTCTTGTGGCCCAATCCGCGTCTTTCTCAGCGTTGTAGAGCATTTGCTGGTAGAGAAACTCGAGTCGCAGAAAGGTTCGCATCCGCTCCGATAGCGGCTGCTCATAATGAGCCGCCTCGGCGGCGGTATGAGCGGCAATGTCCCCAGCAAGTTTGGCCATGGCGCTATTCTGCGCTACAGGCTGCCGGGTGGCAAATTGGCAGGATTTGAGGCCGGGGACGCCCTGTCGCCGACTCACCGTGCGGCCTTTTACGCCTGCGACCCGATTCACTGATTTGTGTCTGTTGTCGGGCTAGAATGCCCGCCAACGACGAGTGCCGGATACCTTGAAATGGTCGGATATATTGCTCGAAAACGACTTCGCAGGCCTGAAGACCTGGCCATAATCGGTGGCTGGGCTCTCTTGTTCCTGGTCGCTGGTGTGGCCTATTGGCCAGGCCTTGGTGGCCCGTTCGTTTTCGATGATTTCGGTTCCATCGCCGCGCTTGGCGATCGCGGTGGGGTGACGGACTGGGAGACTTTCAGGGCGTTTGTCTTTGGCGGACACGCTGGCCCGACGGGCAGGCCGCTCGCGCTACTCACTTTCTTGCTTGATGCCAATAACTGGCCCGCCGATTCATGGCCTTTCAAGCGCACAAACCTGCTTCTTCACCTGATCAATGGGGCCTTGCTTGGTGTTCTGACCAGCAAAATCCTGGGTTTGCTGCAGTTTGAAAAGCAGAACGCGCGCTGGATTGCACTGATGTCGGCCGGATGCTGGTTGCTGCATCCTTTCCTGGTTTCAACCACACTTTACGCCGTTCAACGCATGGCGCAGTTGGCGACGTTGTTCGTATTTGCCGGGCTCATCACCCATTTGTACGGTCGTTCATTGCTCGCCAGGAATACCATGAAAGCCTACCTGGTCATGAGCGCTTCGGTTGCTGTGTTTACGTTTCTGGCGATGATCTCGAAGGAGAATGGCATTCTGCTGCCACTCCTGATCGGGGTCGTCGAAATATCGGTATTGACCAGCCAACAGCCGCGACCGATTGCCCTCAATCGCTATTGGCCCATCGTATTCATCGTGTTGCCATCGACCCTAATCGCACTGCTACTGATCGCCAGGGCCGTAAGTGGCGGTTTTTTTGACATCGTGCCGCCGAGAGATTTCAGTAATTATGAGCGTCTTCTCACAGAGCCCCGAATACTCGTCGATTATCTGAAACACTGGTTTATTCCGGAACTGTACACGACCGGAGTTTTCCAGGACCACTTCATCAAGTCCACGGGAGTCTTGTCGCCCGTGACAACGGCTTTGAGTGCACTGCTGCACATTGGCGTGATTGCTATTGCGTTGATCAATCGACGCAAGTGGCCGTTATTCGCGCTGGCGGCGTTGTTTTTTTATGCCAGTCACGCCCTTGAATCTACAATTCTCAAACTGGAGCTGTATTTCGAACACCGCAATTACCTGGCCGCCGCTTTTCTTTTTCTGCCCCTGGTTGCCTTGTTGCAGAAAAAAGCGAGTCGCCAGATGTTCTTCGTCGTAATGATAGCTGCAATGTTGTTGCTCGCGGGCTTTACACGATATTCGGCGTCGATTTGGGCGGATTATCCAAGCATGGTTGAGGCATCGGCACAGAAAGCGCCGACATCCGCCCGCGCCCAGTCACAATATGCCATGCAGCTCTACAACATTCAGCGCTATGACGAATCTTTGCGGGTAATTGACCGGGCAATTGAGAATATTCCAAACAACAATTCGCTTCGGGTTACGCGAAGTACGATTCTTTGCAGTATGGGAATACTTGCGGCCAGTGATTTTGATCAGACGGCAGAGCTTGTGTCAGCCAGTATCTACGATCCGCGGTCCATTGACTTGTACACGACATTCGCTACGTTGGTGGTTCAACGTCGATGTCCGGCCGTCTCGATACAGGCTGTACGGGGCATGTTTGCAGACATGTTGCAGGTGCCGCTAAACGCTGATCCACGATCGTTGAGATACTCTCAAATTCAATATTTCATCGGATTCACTGCTGCATACTCCGGTGAGCCATCACAGGCGGTTTCTGCATTCGAAGAATCTTTGCGCGCCCGACCCGGTGCCTCGCACGCCATGCTGATGGCCGCGCATCTTGCGACCGGCGAGTACTTTGACGAAGCCCTGCACTTTGCCGATCTCGCACTGCAGCAGCTCGACAAGGAATCGCAGCAAATCTGGCAGGCGGGGCGTGTTGGCGCAGAGGATATTCGCGAATTTCAGGCCATCGTACGCGCCGACAGGGAAGCCGCGAAGAAAGAAAGCTCCATTCGACAGCCGTCGGAGTAACGGCAGGCCCTACGGACGCCCGGCGAGTTCCCGGAATGTTCGATCCAGTGCATGAACCTGGCGCCGTGTTTCGTCAAGCCCGGCGTCGTTGTTGATAACGTCGTCAGCAATTGCGAGGCGTGCCTGCCGACTCGCTTGTGCCGATAGTATGCGGCGTGCCTGCTCGACGGTTTCCGTGTCCCGTGCCAGCAGTCTCTGGACCTGTAATTCTTCGTCACAGTCAACGACCACGATGCGGTCCACGAATTCTGCCAGCGGGGAGCCTACCAGCAGTGGTACCACGATGACCTGGTACGGGCCCGTCGCCGTGTTCGCGAGCCGCCGGGTTTCTTCACCTATGCGTGGATGCAGGATTGCCTCGAGTTCGAGGCGCGCGTTCTCGTCGGAAAAAATCCGCTTGCGCATGGCAGTCCGATCAAGCTGCCCGTCTGCACCGAATACTCCATCGCCGAACCGTGCACGAATCTCGTCGAGCGCGGGTTGGCCCGGTTGCACGACCTCACGTGCGATGACGTCGGTGTCAATGACTGGCACGCCGAGTTCGGCAAACATATCGGCAACGGTCGACTTGCCGCTGGCAATGCCACCAGTCAGGCCGATTCGCAGAGGTTGTCGGTTATTTGCCGGGCTCACTCAGATCATAAGGTCCAGGTAGGTTTTCATTATCGCATCACCCCACAGCATCGTGATCCAGCCGGCGCCAGCCAGGTACGGGCCAAACGGTATTGGCACGCTGCGTTCATGACGCTTGAAGACCATCATGCTTATACCCACGACGGCACCCACGACGGCTGACATAAGGATGATCACGGGCAGCTGTTGCCAACCCAGCCAGGCCCCGAGAGCTGCCAGCAGCTTGAAATCGCCGTAGCCCATCCCCTCCTTGCCGGTCACGAGCTTGAAAAGCTGATACACGCTCCAGAGACTGAGGTAGCCCGCTGTGGCGCCGACAATCGCGTCTTTGGGGGCGATGAACAGCGTCTCACTGCCCGCCATTGGATGAAACAGACTCATCAGCAGGCCGATCCACATCAGTGGCAGCACTATCGAGTCAGGAATGAGCTGCGTGTCTGCATCGATGACGCTGATTGCCACGAGTGCGAAAGTCATGATGATCGCCATGACAAACTCCCAGTCCACGCCGAAGCGCCAGGCGCAGAGCGCCGCCAGCAACGCGGTCAGCATTTCAACGAGCGGATAACGGGCTGAAATGGACTCGCTGCAGTTTGCACATTTCCCGCCGAGGACCAGGTAGCTGATTACCGGAATATTCTGCCAGGCCTTGATCGTGTGGCCGCACGACGGGCAGCGGGACCGGGGCACGATCAAGTCGAACCGGTCTTTGGGCATTTCCTGTATTGGCGCGGTTTTGCCGAGTTCCTCGCATTGCTCACGCCATTCGCGTTCCATCATGATGGGCAGTCGGTAAATGACAACATTGAGGAAGCTGCCGATAACCAGCGCGAAAGCAAAAACTACGGCAATAAAAACCGGCGCCGACTGCGTGAACAGTTCAAACATGCTGTGACTCCATCAAACTTGTTGGCAGCGGAAATGAAAACGGCGTCCGGAGTGTCCTCCGAACGCCGTTTT
>CAMYIS010000206.1 GCA_947258485.1 uncultured Woeseiaceae bacterium | reverse complement strand
GTTGGATCAGCGGCGGTGAGTGCCGGGGTGTCTCACCAAGCGAGTTTGCGAAGCAGCTGTCCGAGCGACTGAGATTCCCCGGCGATCGACGCCGCGATCAGACTTGGTGGGTGGTCGATCGTGGGAGGGGGGTGGTGAGTGGTACACGGCCGTTAGAGCAGCATCAACTCCATGATGCGCCTGTACATCCGAGTCAGCGTAACGACGTCCTCGGCTTTCACGTGTTCATCGATTTTGTGAATCGACGCATTAACCGGTCCGAGTTCCACTACGTCGGTTCCAGCCGGTGAAATGAATCGGCCGTCGGACGTGCCGCCGCCCGTTGACAGCTGCGGTGCTTTGCCGGTCTCTTCGGTCACCGCTTGCGAAACAGCATCGATGAGCTTGCCGGGCCTGGTGAGGAAGGGTTCTCCCGACAGGTGCCAGTTAAGCTCGTAGTCGA
Source organism: uncultured Woeseiaceae bacterium (assembly GCA_947258485.1). Classification (GTDB taxonomy): domain Bacteria; phylum Pseudomonadota; class Gammaproteobacteria; order Steroidobacterales; family Woeseiaceae; genus UBA1847. The sequence goes on along the minus strand of CAMYIS010000206.1, from coordinate 7,661 downwards.
TGTCGTGAGCCGCGAAGACACTTTCGACTTTTTGTTGCAGCGACTCGTGCGTCCATTCGGTCGAGTAGCGGAAATTGAAGCGGGCGGAGAGTTCGCCCGGCGTAACGTTCGGTGCACCGATGCCTGCCCTGACATCGACAACCTGGAAACTGGTCGCGGGAAAGTAGTCGTTACCATTGTCCCACTCGATCTGGTGCAGCTCGGCCAGGACCGGGGCAAAGCGGCGAATCGGGTTATCGGACAGCTGCGGATATGCGACGTGACCCTGTACGCCGCGCACTGTCAGCATACCGCTCAACGAGCCGCGTCGTCCTATTCGGACTATGTCACCCAGTTCCTGCTCGCTGGACGGCTCCCCGAGAACGCACCAGTCGATGTGTTCGTCGCGTTCTTGCAACGCCTGCACGACTTTGAGCGTTCCATCGCGTGCGCGTCCTTCTTCATCACTGGTTATCAACAGCGCGATGCTCCCGTCATGGTCCGGGTGTGCGGTCAGGAATTCCTCGAGCGCTACGATCATGGCAGCGAGGCCGCTCTTCATGTCGGCCGATCCGCGACCGTAGATAAGATCCCCGATAAATGTCGGTTCGAATGGGCCGCTGCTCCACGCGTCTTCGTCGCCGGGAGGCACGACGTCGGTGTGACCGGCAAAACACAGCAGCGGCGATGCTGTTCCGCGCCGCGCCCACAGGTTCGTAACGTCGTTGAATTGCAGCGTTTCGCAATCGAATCCGAGTCGGGTCAAACGTTCAGCCAGCACCAGCTGGCAGCCGGCATCGTCAGGTGTGACCGACGGGCGCCGGATCAGGTCGCACAACAGGTCGATAACGGGCTCATTCACGAGGTCAGGCATTGCTTCAATAAGTCACTTTAACATTCTGAAAAATATAAGAATAAAAGAAACAGTCTTTTGTCTTTGCAGGCGCGTTATTTCCGACCCGTTGCAACAAATCGGTAACAATCAGTCGCTACCATTTGCGCCAGTCAATTAACCAATCGGGGAACTCATAGTGAGCATCCATAGAACATCTGTTGTCCTTTCACTACTGGCACTCATGCTCCTTCAAGCATGTGGTAAAGCCGGCAACGACAATGAGATCAACGTCAAAGATACGGCGAAGCCAGCCACCAGTGCGCTGGCTCAATCAGGCCGAGACTACGTCTATATTGTCGGCTCGTCGACAGTCTATCCGTTTGCCACGGTTGTTGCCGAACGTTTCGGTCGCGGCAGCGAGTTCAAGACACCCAAAGTGGAATCGACCGGGTCGGGCGGCGGCCTCAAGTTATTCTGTTCAGGCGTCGGCGTCGACCATCCTGACGTAGCGAACTCGTCTCGAGCGATCAAGAGTTCGGAAGTCGAGACCTGTGCCAAGAACGGCGTCACCGATATTGTGGAAGTGAAGATAGGCTATGACGGGATCGTGATTGCCAATGCGATTGGCGGCCCGGCGGTCGACCTCAGTCGTGCGGACATATACATGGCCCTGGCAAAGGAAGTGCCTGGCAAAGTTGAAGGTGAGCTGATCGAGAATCCATACAAGACCTGGGCTGACGTCAATCCGGCGCTGCCCGCGACCAAAATTGAAGTTCTCGGGCCGCCGCCGACTTCCGGCACGCGCGACGCATTTGTAGAGCTCGCGATGGAGGGTGGCTGCAAGTCCGTGCCCTGGATCAAGGCGCTCAAGAGTTCCGACAAGAACCGCTATAAAGCTGTTTGTCACACAATTCGCGAGGACGGCGCATTTGTCGAGGCCGGCGAGAATGACAATCTGATTGTGCAGAAACTTGAAGCCAATCCGACAGCGTTTGGAATCTTCGGTTTCAGCTTCCTCGACCAGAACCTGGAAAAAGTCAAAGGCGCGAAAGTCGACGGTGTAACGCCCACGTTTGACGCGATCGCCGACGGTGAGTACCCCGTGTCGCGGCCACTGTACTTCTACGCGAAAAAAGCCCATGTCGATGTAATTCCGGGGGTCCGCGGATACCTTCGCGAATTCACGAGCGAGAGGGCCTGGGGCGAAGAGGGCTATCTATCGGATCGCGGTCTGATTCCAATGCCGGACGAAGAGCGAACCGAGGTTGCTGCCAATGTACGGGACTTGACGCCACTGACGCTTGCAGGCGAGTGAATAGATTCACCTAAATGCAAAGTACGACCCTGATTCTGCTGCTCACTTTCATGTCGGTCGCCGCGTTCTACTTCGGGCGCCAACGCTCGTTGGCGACAGTAGGTGGGCCGGGGCACGGTACGGCGCTGCATTCATTGCCTGGCTACTACGGCTATTACGTCGCAATCTGGTGCGCGCTGCCGTCAATGCTGCTGCTGTTGATCTGGCTCGTTGTCGAGCCTCGACTGGTCACTGCGCTGGTTGTCGACAGCTTGCCGGAGTCTTATCGGGCGCTGTCCGCCGGTGAGCTGAACCTGTTGGTCAACAACATCCAGAACCTTGCGGCGGGAGATGTTGTCAGCGTAGAAGTCGACTCATCGCTGCAGGATGCCGCCGCAGTCTTTAGCGGCTACATGGAAAAAAGCCGGCAGTTACTCGCCGTTTTCGCCCTGGGCGTTGCCGGTCTCGGCGGTGTCATAGCGTGGCGCCGCATTCAACCGGATCTGCGTGCGCGCAACCGCGTCGAAACCGTCGTTCTCTGGCTGTTGATTGCCGCATCGAGCATTGCGATATTCACAACGATCGGGATCGTGCTGTCGGTGCTCTTCGAGGCCATCCGGTTCTTCCAGAAAGTACCGGTAACGGAATTCCTGTTTGGACTGAACTGGAGCCCGCAGACAGCAATCCGGGCCGATCAGGTGGGGTCATCGGGGAGCTTTGGTGCCGTGCCTCTTTTCACGGGAACACTGCTCATCACGGGCATTGCGATGTTCGTGGCAGTGCCTGTTGGCCTGATGACGGCGATCTATCTCGCCGAGTACTCCACGACGCGAATTCGCGGAATTGCCAAGCCGCTGCTGGAAATTCTCGCGGGTATTCCGACCGTCGTTTATGGTTTTTTTGCCGCGCTGACAGTTGCGCCCTGGGTCAGGCGCGCGGGCGAGGCCGTCGGTCTGGAGGTGGCCTCAGAAAGCGCGCTGGCCGCCGGCCTCGTGATGGGAATAATGATTATTCCTCTTGTTTCATCGCTGTCGGACGATGCGATCAATGCGGTGCCGACTTCGATGCGTGACGGTGCACTCGGTCTCGGATCGACCCGCTCCGAGACCATGATCAAAGTCATCCTGCCTGCCGCATTGCCCGGAATCGTCGGCGGTATTCTGCTCGCCGTTTCGAGGGCGATCGGTGAGACGATGATTGTAGTGATGGCGGCAGGTCTGTCAGCGAACTTGACGGCCAATCCGCTTCAGGCCGTGACGACCGTAACCGTTCAGATCGTGACACTGCTTGTCGGCGATCAGGAATTCGATAGCGCGAAGACGCTTGCTGCGTTTGCGCTCGGGCTAATGCTATTTGTCGTAACCCTGGGCCTCAATGTTGTGGGCCTGGGCGTTGTCCGCAAGTACCGCGAACAGTACGAATAGGTGATTCGGCATGGCAACTGAAAAGACAACGCGGGAGAAAGTCGAAGCGGGCCTGGCTCGCCGCCACCGTAAAGAAAGCATTTTTCGGGTGACCGGCATACTTGCAACGGCAGTCGGCGTGCTGTTCCTGGGCGTTTTCTTTGCGACTCTCGTTGTGAAAGGATCGACGGCATTCAAACAGACATTCTTGCAGCTGGATATCACGCTGGACCGGGATGTTATTGCACCGGGCGGAAAGCTCGACCTCGATTACGCCGACTTCGATGGCCTTGTTCGCAACGGATTGAGGAAGGAGTTTCCCGAAGTGACCAGCCGCGGCGACCGGCGGCGGCTATATCGCCTGGTCAGCCTCGGCGCGTCTTATCAACTACGCAGCCTGATAGAACAGAACCCAGAACTTATCGGCACTACCCAGACACTATGGGTACCGGCGTCGTCTGAGGTCGATATGCTGATCAAAGGCAATATCGATGCGAACGTCGATGAGGCATTACGCACATTGTCTGACGATCAGATCGCATGGGTGGCCCGGCTTCAGGAAAGCGGGCGAGTGGAATCGCGATTCAACAGCGCGCTGTTTACGAACGGCGACTCGCGCGAACCCGAACTGGCGGGCATCAGGGGTGCGGTCATGGGCTCTTTCTATATGCTGCTCGTGACGATCTCGCTGTCGTTTCCGATAGGTGTGGCTGCCGCTGTTTATCTCGAGGAGTTTGCGCCGCGAAGTCGCTTGTCGGACCTGATCGAGGTCAACATCAACAACCTCGCCGCCGTTCCGTCGATCGTATTCGGCCTGCTCGGACTCGCGGTGTTCATAAACTGGATGGCACTGCCGCGCTCGGCGCCACTGGTCGGTGGGCTCGTGCTAACGCTTTTGACGCTTCCTGTAATCATCATTGCATCCAGGGCTGCGATCCAGGCCGTGCCGCCATCGATTCGTGAGGCGGCGTTGGGCCTCGGCGCGTCCAAGATGCAGGTCGTCTTTCATCACGTTTTGCCGCTGGCAATGCCCGGCATGCTGACCGGCGCAATTATCGGCATGAGCCGCGCGCTCGGCGAATCGGCACCACTTCTCATGATCGGCATGGTTGCGTTCATCGTCGATGTTCCCGGCAGCTTATCGGATCCTGCGACGGCGTTGCCCGTGCAAATTTACCTCTGGGCGGATAGCCCGGAACGCGCCTTCGCTGAGCGCACATCGGCTGCAATCATCGTCTTGCTCGGTTTTCTGCTATTGATGAACCTTGCCGCAGTAATAATGAGAAAACGCATGGAGCGCAAATGGTAGGCGCAGCGTTTGAGCTGTGAGGAAACCTGTATGACAATGACTGCTATGACTGAATCGATAACCGACAATCCGCTATCTCAAGAAAGTGCTCCGAACGACGGCGTGCGCCGTGATCGAGCAGGAGAGATCGTTCTGCCGGATTTCGCCGGACAAACAACCGAGCTCGGTGGAAAAACGATTGGCACCGTTACCTGCGAAAACCCGTTCATGGTCGCGGAGGATGTCAACGTCTACTACGGCGATAATCACGCCATCCAACACGTAACTCTCGAAATCGCCAAGAAAGAGGTTATAGCGCTGATTGGGCCATCGGGCTGCGGCAAGTCGACGTTCCTCAGATGTCTGAATCGCATGAATGACTCGATCGAGACGGCTCGTGTAACCGGCAGAATTACCCTCGATGGCCAGGATATTTATCGCAAGGAACAGGATCCGGTTGCTTTGCGCGCTCGCGTTGGCATTGTCTTTCAGAAGCCCAATCCGTTCCCGAAGAGCATTTACGACAATGTTGCCTACGGGCCGCGCATTCACGGGCTGGCAGGAGATCGGGCGGAGCTGGACAGCATCGTTCACTCAAGCCTGGAGCGAGCCGGTTTGTTGAAAGAGGTTAAGGATCGCCTCGATGAGCCCGGCACCAGCCTCTCCGGTGGTCAACAGCAGCGCCTGTGCATTGCGCGAACGATTGCCGTCAATCCCGAAGTCATACTGATGGATGAGCCTTGCTCTGCGCTCGATCCGATTGCCACGGCACGTATCGAAGACCTCATGGACGAGCTATGCGAAGACTACGCGATTGTGATTGTCACGCACTCGATGCAGCAGGCCGCGCGCGTTTCAAAACGTGTTGCGTACTTCCATCTCGGGCTGTTGGTAGAAGTCGATGAAACCAACAAGATATTCACCAATCCTCAGCACAAGCTGACCGAGGACTACATCACGGGCCGAATCGGGTAGCAAACGAGGGCGTTGGCTACGTGTTGCTCTTCCAGAAATCCGCGAAGCGTTTTTCCGAGAATCCTACGGCCAGGAAGTCGTCGGATTCCAGTACCGGACGTTTCAGCAGCGTTGGCTGATCGAGGATCAGAGCAAACGCGCGGTCGCGGTTCAGATCACTGCGGTCGACTTCCGCTATCTTGCGCCACGTTAGACTCCGCTTGTTGACCAGCTTGATCCAGTCAATTCGCCCTGCCCACCGTTCCAGCATCTGAATGTCGAGTCCGTCATCGCGAACGTCATGAAATCGAAACTCGATGTCATGCTCGGCGAGATACTTGCGAGCATTCCTGCATGTGTCGCAACTCATGATTCCGTATACGGTAAGCATTCTGTGTTAGTCCAGATTTCTCAAGAGATCGTTCAAACCGGTTTTCGCACGCGTCTTTGCGTCAACCTGCTTCACTATAACCGCGCAATACAACGAGTATTTTCCATCAGGTGAGGGCAGGTTGCCAGCGACGACGACGGAACCCGGCGGAATTCGCCCGTAACTGATCTCACCGGTCGTCCGATTGTAGATGCGCGTGCTCTGGCCGAGGTAGACGCCCATCGAGATGACCGAGCCTTCTTCGACCACGACGCCTTCGACAACCTCGGAGCGGGCGCCGATAAAACAGTCATCCTCGATAATCGTAGGACCGGCCTGGATCGGTTCGAGTACGCCGCCAATGCCGACGCCACCTGAAAGGTGCACGTTTTTGCCGATCTGCGCGCAGCTGCCAACGGTTGCCCAGGTATCGACCATCGTGCCGCTGTCGACGTACGCGCCGATGTTGACGTAGCTCGGCATGAGTACCACGTCCGGAGCGACGTACGCGCCACGACGAACGATGGCATCTGGTACGACGCGCACGCCGTCGGCCGCGAATTGCTGTGCCGTGTAGTTGGCGTACTTCATGGGCACTTTGTCGTAGAAGCGGCTGTGTCCGCTCTCGATTACCCGGTTGTCGGCCAGGCCGAAACTCAGGAGCACGGCTTTCTTGAGCCACTGGTTGACATGCCACCCGTCGCCTCCAGGCTCCGCCACGCGCGCCTTGCCCGAGTCGAGCAGGGCGATTGCTTCCGCAACGGCCGCTTCTATTTTGGGCCTGTCTTCGAAACCCTGCGCGCGGTTGTCAAATGCCTGTTCAATTATTTTTTCCAATTCTTTCATGCGAGTTTCCGTCAATCGAGGTCGCTGTCCAGCCTGGTCAGCAACGCCTGTCGTAATTCTTCCTGCGTGTTCTCGTCGAGAGGTCTTCCCGACTCGTCGCTGATGTAGAAGACGTCCTCGGCACGTTCGCCGATGGTCATGATTTTCGCGGCCTCGATATCGACCCCTTGTTCAATGAACACACGCCCGATGTCGCTCAATAGTCCGGGCCGGTCAGCGGCGGTAATTTCGAGTACTGTTTTGTCACCGGCAGTGCTCGTGCCGAATTCGGCAGTCGTCCGCGTTGTAAACATGCGTGCCTGACGGTGCAAGGTGCGGGTCACGGTGTGATCGTCGTCATTATCTGTCAAGACGGTTGTCAGTGCGCGCCGTATTTTGTTCAGGCGAGAATCGTCAAGTTCCACCCGATCGTCAAGCTCCATGAAGACAAACGAATCAATGCTGTAGCCTTTTTCCAGCGGCACGATACGGGCGTCCATAATAGTCATGCCGAGTTCATCCAGCAGGGCGGTTGCCTGTGCAAACGTTCTTTTGGCACGTGGCGTATAGATTACTGCTTCGACGCCGTCACCGGTTTCCCGGCGACGCACATCAACCAGCCCGACGTCAGAGGAAGTGTTGGAGTCGGCCAGCCACTGCGTATGCCAGGCAATCTCGGCGCTACGGTGGCGCAGGAAGTAATTGGAGTTCAT
>CAMYIS010000205.1 GCA_947258485.1 uncultured Woeseiaceae bacterium | reverse complement strand
TTCCAGGACCAGGCCTCGCCTGCGTCATGACACAGACAGGTACAGTACAGTGGCACATAAGAAAGCAGGCGGTAGCACCAAGAACGGTCGCGATTCGGAAAGCAAACGTTTAGGCGTCAAAATCTATGGCGGCGAGAAAGTAGTTGCGGGCAACATCATCGTGCGTCAGCGTGGCACGCGTTTCCACCCCGGCGTGAACGTCGGAATCGGCCGCGATCATACGCTGTTCGCCAAAAAAGACGGGCACGTGAAGTTCGAGAAGAAGGGCCCGCAGAACCGCCAGTTCGTTAGCGTCCTCGACGCATAGCAGGAGCTTGCCCCGGCGAGCAATCGCGCAGAGGGCAAAAAACGAATTACGAAGCCCCGCTGATGCGGGGTTTTTCGTTTTTGATTCATACAATGGCACTTAGATGAAATTCGTCGATGAAGCAACGATTCGCGTTCTCGCGGGCAACGGTGGTCACGGAGCTTTAAGTTTCCGGCGTGAGAAATACGTCGAAAGGGGCGGGCCGGACGGTGGTGACGGTGGCCACGGTGGCAGCGTCTACCTGGTCGCAGATTCCTCGCTGAATACGCTCGCGGATTTTCGGGTGGCCCGAAAATTCAAAGCGGAGGGTGGTCAGGGCGGCTCCGGGCGCAACAAGACGGGCCGATCCGGCGATGACCTCGATGTTATGGTTCCTCTCGGCACGGTCGTTCATGACGTTGACACGGGCGAGCTTATTTGTGACCTGACCGAGCCCGGGCAACGCCAGAAGGTCGCTGATGGTGGCCGAGGCGGCCTCGGCAACACCCGCTTCAAAAGCAGCGTCAATCGTGCGCCCAGGAAAATAACGAACGGCACGCCGGGCGAAGCCCGGCACCTGCGCCTGGAACTCAAGGTACTGGCCGACGTTGGTCTTCTCGGTATGCCGAATGCGGGCAAGTCGACCTTGATTACTGCCATGTCCGAGGCCAGGCCACGCATTGCAGATTATCCGTTTACGACTTTGCATCCCAACCTCGGCGTCGTTCGCGTAGGCCAGTTGCAGAGTTTCGTCATGGCGGATATTCCGGGCCTCATCGAGGGTGCTTCGGAAGGCGCCGGGCTTGGCATTCAGTTTCTCAAACACCTGCAGCGCACGCGATTGTTGCTGCACCTTGTCGATATCGCACCGATCGATCCTGATGTGGAGCCGGCCGATGAGGTCAAGGCAATTGCCAGTGAGTTGGTGAAGTTCTCCGCAGAGCTTGCCGAAAAGCCGCGCTGGCTCGTGATTAACAAGATTGATCTGTTAAGTGATGAGGATCTGCCGGTTGCGCGTGACATGCTGCTGGAAACGCTGAAATGGACGGGCCCGGTGTTCGAGGTAAGCGCAGCAACAGGCGCAGGGACCGAGGAACTGGCCCAGGCTGTCATGCAGCAGTTGGAATTGATTGATCAGGAAGCCGAAGCTGTCGAGGAGTTCGACCCGGCCTCGAGTTAGGCGCTGAGCGCTTTTACTCGCTGGTTCAGGCGGCTCTTGTGGCGCGCGGCTTTGTTCTTCGTGACAATGCCTTTGTTGATCATGCTGTCGATGACGGGTACAGCAGCTTTATAGGCGGCCACAGCAGCGTCTTTGTCGCCGGCATCGCAAGCCTTGACGACGTTCTTGATCTGCGTGCGCATCATCGAGCGCATTCCCATGTTGTGCTTGCGGGTCTTCTCGGCCTGGCGCGCTCGCTTGCGGGCTGATTTGATGTTTGCCACTGGTTTTTCCGTGTCCTGCTCTCAAAGAGCCGCGTATTATTCGTGGCCGGAGAGGTATTGTCAATGCCAGCCGGAGGCTATAGCCGGGCAGGCCCGACATAATGTGTAAATGACTGATTCCATGAATTTTTTAGGCTAAACTCGTCGCTCCCATGACGACCAAGAAACGCACTTCCGGACTGAAGTTAGCGCTGAAGACCTCGGTCGTAAGCGGCATGACCCTGATTTCCAGAATACTGGGACTGGTCAGGGACATTGTGTTCGCCCGCTATTTCGGGGCGTCGCTCGTGATGGACGCGTTCCTGGTCGCACAGCGCATTCCGAATATGCTGCGGCGCTTTTTCGCGGAGGGCGCTTTC
>CAMYIS010000204.1 GCA_947258485.1 uncultured Woeseiaceae bacterium | reverse complement strand
CTCAGCCCTCGACTACTTCACCAATTCAAACTCCCCGGGCAGCCACTCCCTGTCGTACCACGCCTTCGTCGGACTGTAGAGCCGCAAGAGGCTAAACCAACCCTTGCCGGGGACGGTCTGGATCCAGTTTCCCTCCTTGCCGGCAGGCGCCTTCGGGCCGAAGTAGAGATCGAACGAACCGTCGTCGTTGTAAACCAGCGTGTCCTTGTCGCGTACGTTGTTCTTGCTGGGAAACGGCTGACTGGTCTGGAGCTCAGAGCGAGTCTGCGGGTCGTAAACCACGACGGACATAAACGCCTCAGCCGGAGGATCCTTGGGCAGGTTCAGCCTGTAGGTCTTGCCGCCATCGAGGGCGTTGCCTTTGGAATCCAGATAGCCCCAGGCGTACTGCGAGCCCGCGCCGATCAGCTTCATAGCCATGGCCGGCGTGTTAACCGTTGCAAAGTAGTAGAAGTGGGTCCGCGCATCCAGGTGGCGTCCGCCCATCCCCTCGTCCCTGAGATACTCCCAGGAGTCGCCGACGAAACCCTTCTTCCAGTGTGAGCCCTCGGCAAGGAACTCCGCCTCGTTGCGTTCGTGCCATAACAGCGCCCGCGCAGTTCCATTGGCCACAGCCACAGCATCGGTCAGGATCTTCTTCATCCGTGCGTCAGGCGCAAAAGGCTTTCCTTTCTGGATACCGATCGATGCGAAGAGCCCACGCAGCTCGGGATCGAGCATCTCGATCGGCTCGCGCTCGATCACGGTGTGGAGTTCCTCGAAGAATTCGAAGTTGTTGGCGTGGATGGTGTTGAAGGACCGCCTGGAGGCGTTAATGAACTCCATCGCCGGAGGGTTATCCGCTTGCGCGAGGGGATAGATCTTCAGACCGGTCCTGAACAGATTGCTGGAGAAGTCAGGTTTGCCGTCAACGAGGAATCCGCGCAGGATCAGCCAGTTCGCGTAGCTCGTCGCCCTCCGGGACATCGCCCTCGAAGTCTGGCGGGAGGATCAGGTATTTACCGCCCTTGCCCTTGTCAGGTCCGGGCGCACCCGTGTCGATCACAAATCTGAAGTACGCGTCATTGACCGTCCCGGGACCGGTTTTCGGCGGGATCTCAATCACCGTCGGGCCGTCTTTTTGCAGATCGAGGAAGGCGGAGACGTAGACGGTATCGGTGTTGCCGGTGAGAAACAGCGGCTTGCTATCCATCAGTTCGTCGAAGATAACTACCTGGTTCGAAGATTTGGCACCGAGGGACTCCTGGCCGAGCCGCAGAGCCTCCACAGAGGCTGCCGGAATACCGTTCAGGAAAGTCTCCACGCCACGTAGAAAGTCGAGGTTGTCGTAGAGCAGCGCAGCGGTTTCCCTGGTGGGAATCCCATCGAAGAACTCGAGCGTACCAATTGAAGTTTCTACCTGATCCGGAGTCGAGATCCCATCCAGGACCTCATCGCTGACTTGCGCCACAGCTGGCATAAGCATGAACTGAGATGCGGCACTCGCCAGCACCGTGTACAGGCCTACTCTAAAGTACGATCTACTCATGATTTATCTCTCCATTAATTCCCAATATTGCTTCGGTTTTTCGTCTATTCGCCGTCAGAGCCGCCGAGACAATCGACGGCCATCACCGGAAAGTGCAGCTCGTATAGTTTGTTGAGAACACCGGCCAACGCAGCCTGGTCGATAAGGCGCCCCTCGAGTACGGATTCAGCCTTGCCGTCGCTGCGTGCCAGGGTCTCGATGCGCATTCCCTCGAGCCGCTCCGACAGGTCAGCGTCCAGGCGGCCGCTTACCCGGATACGGTAAATCGCCGGTCCACTCATCGTGGGGTAATCAACGATCTTGTGTGTCATCACTGCCGTAGCTCCCTCCTGATTGATTGGTATTGGCTTTGATTGCCGTGATTGCACGAAGCATAAGAAACGCTACGCCGATGGGCATGTACCCGATGGAGCCAATTGGAGGTCCAATTTGGACCGCGAAATGCACCTGCATGGGCCATGCCTCGATACGAACGACGAGCTAGTCTGCTCTTCGACGCCTGGTTTTCCACGGGAGCAGCGGTGTGAGGCATTTCAGCAATGTGAGGACGCTATTTGCACGCGTCGCGCTTGCGAGCCTTGTCCTTGTCGCCGCGGCACTGCCGATCGATTTGCGGGCCCAGGAGGCGCTCCCGGACGAGGTCGAAACCAAGTCAGGTTATGAGACCATTCCTGGTTTTGGCGGGCCCAGTAGCACACCCGTCGCGTTGAAGCGTGCGGACCGTGTTAAGGACACCACCGTTCCCGCGAAGACCTGGGCCGACTTGCTCAACGAAAAGTGGTACGCCACGAAGGAACAACTCAACGAGGAAAAAGGACTGGCATTCGGCCTGCACTACAACGCCGTGAGTCAGTGGGATCGCGGGGAATTGACCAGCGATCGGGGCGCGGGCGGTATCTTCGAATTCGCCGGGTCCTGGACAATGACCGGCCAGGACACGCCGGACTCAGGCTCTCTCGTGTTCCTGCTTGAGCATCAGCATCGCTTTGATGCCGGGAATCCAGCGGAGGATATCGGCGTACCCTCCGGCTCGGTGCTGCCAACGGCCCAGTTCGGCGATTATGGCTGGAACCTGGCCAATCTGTACTGGAATGAGAAACGTCGCAACGGCAAGCTCGTGTTTGCCGCAGGTATCGTCAACACGGGTGACTATGTCGACTATTTCGCCCTGAACGATCCGTTGACGGCGTATCAGAATGCCGCGTTCTCCGGGAGCCCGAGCATTGCACTGCCGGACCCCGGCCTTGGTGCGATGGTTCGCGTCGGGGCGGAGGAGGACTTGTATGTGTCTGCCGGTATCGCCGATGCAAACGCGGCTGCCGGCTCGTTCGACTACAGCGGGCTCTTCGACGGGGGCGAATACTTTACTCACCTGGAGTTCGGCTGGACACCGGCCTATGCACGCCGTTTCGTCGACAATATTCACGTTACGGCGTGGCATGTCGACAAACGAGACAAGGCCCAGATTCCGGAAGACTGGGGTTTAGCGTTCTCGCTGACGTCCCAGGTTGGCGAGTCCTTGCAGCCG
>CAMYIS010000203.1 GCA_947258485.1 uncultured Woeseiaceae bacterium | reverse complement strand
CAACCCTCGCGTGCGAACGCCTCGGCGATGCCGGATGCGATGGAACGATCACTTGCGACACCGACGATCAGTGCCTTCTTGCCGGCCATAAAGCCCATAGCGTTTCCCCGTGTGATTCTTCTTGGGCGGGAATTCTACATCGAATTCCCTGTAGGAGCGGCCCGTGGCCGCGATAATTCGTCGCGGCCACGGGCCGCTCCTACAACAAGTCAGCTGCTTTGTGCGGTCACATCGACATACATGGTCAGCTTCTGCCCCGGCCGCAGGATCTTGTTCTTGTCGATCTTGTTCCAGCGCGTCAACTGCGCGATCGAGACGCGGAATCGACTGGCGATGAGATACAGCGAATCGCCGTTGCGCACCGTGTAGCGCAGCTTGCGTGTTGTGTTGCCGAGCGCTGCCGTTGGCGACATGCGCGGATCGTCGAGTTGGGCATTCGTCCAGACCACGAGTTTGCGGCCGACCGACAACGTATCGCCCGGCGCCATGCCGTTCCACGCGGCAAGCTGGCGGTGCGTGACTTTGTAGCGGCGCGAGATCGTCCAGAAACTCTCACCGCTTTTCACGATATGTTCTACCTTGCTGCCTGCGCGCGGCTTGTTCTGCGTTTTGGCGAGGCGCGCGTCGGCACTCTTGCTGTAGGCGCTTAAGGGTTTGGTCGCGACCGGGATCATCAGGTGATGACCGGCACGGATCGTATTACCCCTTAAATTGTTGGCCGAGCGAATCGTCGATACGGTCGTGTTGTATCGCTCCGCAATTTGCGAAATCGCTTCGCCGTTTTTCACTTTGTGACGTTTCCAGCGCACGCGGTCGTTTACCGGCACTTCGGCGAGGGCGGCGACAAACTGATCGGCAACGTCGATCGGCATAACGAGCCTGTGCGGTCCCGACGGGTCGGTCGACCAGCGGTTATAGCCCGGGTTGTACTGGTACACGGTATCGACATCGACGCCGGCGAGTTCGGCGGCGAGCGCAAGGTCGAGCTGGCTGCCGATGTCGGCAACCGTGAACTGCTGTTCATCGGCCACGACCGGCAGCGTCAGCTGGTACTTTTCAGGTTCAGAAACGATCTCGACCAGTGCCAGCAGTTTGGGCACGTACATACTCGTTTCCCTGGGCAGCTTCAGGTGCCAGAAGTCGACGGGCTTGTTGGCTTTGCGATTCTTGCGCGCCGCGCGAAGTACGTTGCCTTCACCGGAGTTATAAGAGGCTATGGCATTGAGCCAGTCGCCGTCGTTAAGGCCTTCGAGGTACTCGAGGTAGTCGAGCGCCGCGCGGGTCGAATCGACGACGTCGCGACGGCCGTCGTACCACCAGTTCTGTTTGATGCCGAAGCGTTTCGCGGTTCCGGGGATCATCTGCCACAGGCCGGCGGCGCGTCCGTGCGAATAGGCAAACGGGTCGTAAGCGCTTTCGACGATCGGCAACAGCGCGAGCTCGAGCGGCATGTTGCGGCGCTCGAGTTCGGCAACGATGTAGGGCAGGTAGCGTTGTGCCCGGGTAAAGACGCGATCCAGGTAGTCGGGGTGGCTGGCAAACCACTTGAGCTCGGCCGCCGTGCGCGGGTTATCGTCGTAGGTAAGCGCAAAACCCTGCCGCAGCCTGGCCAGGACGTCATCGGGCCCGGCCGGCGTCGCGGCCAGGCTGGCAGCGGTATCCGCCAAATGGGGGCTCGATTCGGGGCCAGCTGCACCCAATTTGGCCGGCATGCGGTCGAGGAAGGTCGGCATGGCGATCGCCGGGCCCGTGGCAAACAGCCACGCCAGGCACAAAAAGGTGACGCCAGTGGCGCCCATGGCGATAAATCTCTGCAATAATTGCGGTGTCGATGCTGTGCGAACGTCAGGCATCGAGCTATCGTACTGAGAGATTCAGGTTGTGCAAGGAGTTCGTTCACAAATGCAGCAAGACTGGCTGAAAACTCCGCTGGGCGAGGCGTTATTGCAGCAGGAGTCACGTGTGGTCGAGGAAGCGCTGGACGGCATTTTCGGCGAACACTGCCTGCAGCTGGGCCTCTGGGGCGACAATCGCACGTTTTTGCGCTTCACGCGCACGCAGCGTTGCCTGTCGATCGCTGAGACGCCCGAGGGCGAGCCTTCGGCCGTGGCGGAG
>CAMYIS010000202.1 GCA_947258485.1 uncultured Woeseiaceae bacterium | reverse complement strand
CATGGCGGAAAAACCCATCTTGCCGAGGCCGAAGCTGGCCATGGCGCCAACGAGCTCGATGAGCTCGCGAGGCGACAGGTGGCCGCGCTTGATTTGTTCCTCGATGAACGCGAACGCCGAGTAACCGGATATGACGGTGCCATCGAAATCGAAGAGCGCGCCTATCTGTGGCCCGTCGGGCAGGCGCGATATCTCAGCAATGACGTCCTGGTGCGGTAACATGCAAATTCTCCTGCGGGCCGGCAATTATACAGGCGTTTGGCCCGAAGGTCTCGATGCGGCCGGGCCGCTACTGGCAAATGACGCGTACCTTGCGCGACGCGGCTTCTACGCGCTTGGTTTGCTCGCCGGCAACACGATTGGGCGATCGATTTTCTTGCCTAACTTGCGCAACAGCTTGTCGGCTTTTGCGAGAGGCTTGTCACGGTATGCCGTCGTTGCAAGATTTTCATCCTGCAGCCGGTCAGCGAGGTCTCGAAGATTTTCAAGCGTGATTTGGACATCGAGAGTGATCCTCGAATTACTCCAAAGAACCGCCCGCTCGAGATGATGCGTCGTTGCCCAGAGATAAAGACCCGCGTTTCGATGCTGCCCGCTGTCACGCGAGCGCCGGGCCATATCGAGAAAGTGCTGTGCCAGCAGCCAGTGCGAGCGGCTGAACAATGAGTCCAGGTCGGTGGCCGTTACGGTGGCGTCGTCGATATGCTCGGATATCCATGCCATTCTGCCTGACAGTTCATTCAGGCGCTCTGCGATGGCGGGCAATGCCCGGTCTGCTTCAATCGTCAGATAGCTGGCGCTCGTTGCAAGGTCTTTTGATGCCGTGGCGAACTCACGCCGAACGAACGCGCCACGGATGTCTCGAAAGCGCCGCGACGGGACGTCATAAAACGCCACCCACAGATTTTCATCTATCGTGATGACCGGAGAATCGGCCTCAGTTGTCGCAAGCGACGGAGCTAGCAGTGCGAGTGCCGCAATCATAATAACGATTTTGTAGTTCATCGGGTGCTCCTCTCAAATTCCAAAGGCACAACGGTGCTCAATTTTCTCTCAAATAGCCCCAGGTATGCAGCTTGTCATGGTCTTCGAACCAGCGATCGCCGATATCTTTTCGGTAATACATGTTCGGTATTAATATGTTTTTCACCCGTTGATAGGCTTGGGCCTGGGCCTGCTTCACCGAGACGCCCATGCCTGTCACAATAAGCACGACACCGGAACTGCCGGCAATGAGCCACTCATTGTTGACCAGCTTGACGTCTTCGATGTGTACGCCGTCCAGGTTGGGTTTGCGAAAAATGATGACCCGATACTTGGAATTCGCTTCGAAGGTTTTCGGATCGTCAAAAGGAAACGGCGGAACGACGATTCTCAATCCGATCTGAAATCCGCGTTTTGTCTTGAATTCGGTTAGCGAGCCGCTGGCCATGCCCGAACTCCAGCGGATAAATGCCGTTGCCATTGACAATACAGTTCACGTCTATGTAACCGACATATCCTTCTTCCGCCAGGCGCTTTTCCAGTTTTCCAAGGGTCGCACGAAAGATGCGATTGGGCTTGCTCCAGTACATGCAGGTGCCCATTTCGCCGGTTGCCGGACCAATGTCGCCGGGGAACAGCAGCTTGTGCTCGAAGTTGACGTTGATCGGCGTCATGAAGGTCGATCCGTTGAAAAATCCGCCGACCGCGACCTCAACGCCCTTGACGCGACGCTGCAGCTGGAAAACTTTTACGGTATCAGCATACGCGGCTTTGTAAGATTCAAGCACGTGTATGACATCCTTGCCGTCGTCTTCGTGCCCGACAAACAGGAGCCGTTTTATGTTCTGCGCTTCGCCGCTCGGTTTGATGACATAGGCGGCAGGATTGGCTCTGACATGCTCGATCGCAGAGTCAAAGTCTGAGAACTCCTGAAACGGAATAATAGACACGCCATGTCGCTTCAGTTCGTTTTGCCCGTATGTGCGATCGTCTTCCAGCTTATCCGTGTAGGGTGTTCCGCCGACGACGTGTTTGCCGGCGTCACGAAGTCGCTTGGCATGCTCGCCCTGGCCAAGCACATCGTCAAAGATAATTACATCGGCCCAGTCGACATGGTTTTCCCAGTCGTCGACTTTTGGTACGAAGCCGTCGGCGATCGAACGCTCTGACTCGTTGCCGCTGTAGTACTTTACTTCGCGGCCTTCTTTGTGAACCTGCCAGGCGATATCACCGATCAGGCCGTCAAGGGACACGAACAAAAAGTTCTGAGCAGCTTGCATAGTTATATTCTCCAAAGCCAGGTGAGCTATCTACCGCTCTGACGTTGAACCGAGCCTGTTGATTATGGGCAATAGCTCATCGCCACGACGCGTCCGTTCGCTGTTGCGCATGAGGATGCTGCCCGACTCAATCATGAGCCGGCTCTCACGAACTTCAGCACGTCCGGTTCCTCGGCGAGTCACACGACAGCCGTCAGTGCGGAAATACGGGCAAAAACTCTTGAGCGAATCGTGCGCTTCAATATGTCGTCCTCTGATCGGCTGTTTACCTGCGTCGACACACAGTTCCACGACGACTTTAGCAAAGCCTGTTTAATAAAACTAACAATAATAAATTGCTATTGTCATTAGAAGAATTTATTAATATCAAGGCTGGCTAGCGGTAGTCTGGGCTACCTTTTCGAGGAAACGCCATGATCAGAGTGCTGAGATATTACGCTGCAGAACAACGTTATGCGGCGGGTGACGAAGAGCTGCTTGGCGGCTGGAACCCGGACAGCCAGGACATGGTCTGGGTCGACTTCGACCAGGCGCCCAAAGATCGCGAAAGAGAATTGATGATGCGGCAGTTTCAAATCAATCCGCTGGCAATCGATGACGCGCAACGCGATCGACATCCTCCCAAGCTCGAGTGGTTCGATAATTATTTTTTCCTGTTATTGAAGGGGTTCACAGCCGAGACCGACAGTATCGAGTTCTCCGTCGTACATGTTTCGCTTTTTGTCGGGCGTAACTTCCTGTTGACCCGCCACGCACTGCGTTCGCCAAGCATCGACAAAGTAATCGAGCGCGTCAACCGCAATGAAATCTCTGCGGGCAAAGGGCCTGCACACCTGTGCTACAAAATCGTTCGTACGATAATCGATCGATACACGCCGATTATCCTGGCACTGGAAAGTCGCCTCGAGACCCTCGAAGAGCAGATGCTCGAGGATCCGAACGATGAATTGCTGGCGGAGTTGGTGACTTACAATAGCCAACTGAAGAAACTCCGGCGGATTTTCAGTTATCAGCAATCGGTCCTGTCGGAATTGCCACGCAGCGATTCAGACGTACTCGGCGCACACAGCAAGCACGAGTTTCAGGACGCGTATGAACAGATGGAGCGATTGGCGAGTTTGTCCGCACTGCTGCAGGAGCTGACCCGGGACCTGATCGATGGATATATCTCCATCAGTTCGCACAGACTGAACAACATCATGAAGATCCTGACGATTGCTTCGGTAATTTTCCTGCCGCTGACTTTTATCGCCGGCATTTACGGCATGAATTTCGAGAACATGCCGGAGCTGAAGTCGACCTATGGGTACTTCTTTGTGATTGGTGTGCTGATCACCTTGGCCGCCGGCTTGCTGGCGGTATTCAAGAAGATGCGCTGGATCTAGGCTGGCTTATTTTTTCTGCCAGTTGCCGTTAACGTCTTGGTAGTAATGACCGGGCGCCGTTCGTTGCACGGCAAGTTCATAGAACCGGTAGGCAACCTGTTCGGTGGTTATGCCGGTCTTCTGAGCGGTTTCCTCGAAATGGTCTTTCCGTTTTGCGTTCACGCCGGCAATCAATGCACGGATCTCGGCACTTGCCGGAGTGTGAACCGCCGCGAGATAACCAGAGTTCGCTTCGCCGACCAGGCCCTGGTCCTTGGCGTCACCAATGTCGATAGCCCATGCGCTCTGCATTAAGAACAACAGGCCGATGGCTGCAAAGATCTTTTTCATGGTCATAGTCCTCAAAATAAGCCGCTGTCTTCCGCAAACAGTCCTTCGAGGTTCTTGTCGACCTGTATGCGGATTTCGTGCTGGATCTTGACGTTGAGATTTATCTCTATCGGCTTGTCCGGGGCCTCGACCTTGACGGTCGGGTTACAGCCGACGAGGAAGGAAAGTAAGGCGATGTACAGAAATGTCGATTTCATAATCACACCGGGTTTCTCTAAATACCGCAAACGAGCTTACCTCAAGTTTCATCCGCCAGATAGCGGCGGGGCTACTTCTTTAGCCGTTTTGCCAGGATATCCTCCACGGCGCGAGCCGCCTGCAGACTTCTCAGCATCTGGGGGATGTTGTTTTCCACCCCGAGATTCAAAACGACCGGCCTTTTTTCATCCAGGTCCGGGTTCCTGCCGGTCAGCTGCAGTTTCAAATTCAGGTCACCTTCCCTCGTGAGATTGACGTCTGAGGTTAGAGTCTTGAACTCAAAATTACTCAGCGCCCGGGTCGCAACCGCTATACCCGACATGTCTTTCCTGTCCGGGGGCTTGGCCGGCCGGTAGCGAATTACGCCGCCCGGTGCTTCCCCGGTCAATGCTCCACCGACGATCGTGACGGTGCCATCTTCAACGGTCACCGGCAGCGATGCGCCGATGCGTCCCCTGACTTCGATCGCCTCGAATTCCTGTAGCGACAAGAGTTCTGTCAGGTCGATCGATTCAGCGTACAGTTTCAGAGTATTGGTGCTTGACGCTGTACGGAAGCTGAATGGATCGGCGCTGACGGTACCGCCAAACGCCGTCATCCGTAGATTCTCAATGTCGGCACTGAGTGCACCCGGATCGAGCGTGTAACTGGCGCTGAGATTCTCGACCGGGAAGCCCAAATCGACCAAAGCAACTGTGATGGTCGATGGTTCCGCCGTAAAGCCAAGCGGTTCGCGATACGCGACTTTCAGTTGTGTTGACAGGCCCGTAAACGCGGTGTCCGTGTAATAGCCGGCAATACCTGCAATGGCGACGGCCGCATCAGCACTCAATATGAAGCTCGACTTCTGTTTCCAGTTGGCGTCGAGATCGATCGCGACCAATCCGGCGATTAAATCCCAATCCTTACGCCACGGCGAGACGCGTTTCGACAGCTTCTGTGCGCCCAGCGAGACAGCGGCCTCAACGACACTTAATCGTCCGGCGCTGTTTTCGAGATTGTGCCGGGCCTTGATGGTCCCGTTACGGTGCAGGCCGACGGTTTTTAGATCGACAGTGACGTCGGATCCCTGCAGCGACGCGGTGCCCTTGAATCCCGGTAGACCGATGTTTTGCTCGTTCCAGGCGGCCCGGCTCGAAGGCGCGTAGACGCCTGATTTGGCCGCGAAGATCGTATCCAGCTCGCTGGCGAGGACGTTCTCGAAAAATAGCGGCATCGTGACAGTTAAGTTATCGGCGACAGACATGGCGTCGATTTTTGCATCCAGAGAGTCGGCTGCGAACCGCCATCCGGCTTCCACGAGATCCAGTCGTGCCGAAGAAGCGAACTGAGCGTCGACGCGGCCCACTTTTCTTTCGGCAGTCGACCATCCTGTCAACTTGAGCGTCGTGCCCGGCTTGGCGTCCACATGAACGCCATCATCCGGCAAGATTACGTCAATTGCTGAAGCGAACTCGACTCGACTCACCTTGCCGACAGGCAAGTTGGCGTTGGTCATCGTTACGCGAATGTTCATCGAGCACGCGGGCTCTTGACGGCAGGCGAGGCTGCTGACACTGAGCGGTATTTTCTGCCATTCACCATAGCTGACAAGCAGCGACGACTGCGGCTGCTGCAGGGACCATGTTATTTCGGGGAAGGTAGCCGTTACGGTGACCGGGCTGCCGGTCTCGACGGCGATTGCCGCGATGTCATCCGTGCTGCTGGAATATGTAAGCCGCAGCGGCGATGACGGCACGAGATCGGCATTGACCGTTGGCGACTGAGTCGCGTCGTTGGGAATGTCGACGGTGAAACGTAAATCGGAAGTTCCGGATTGAAAA
Source organism: uncultured Woeseiaceae bacterium (assembly GCA_947258485.1). Classification (GTDB taxonomy): domain Bacteria; phylum Pseudomonadota; class Gammaproteobacteria; order Steroidobacterales; family Woeseiaceae; genus UBA1847. Next base: position 13,154 of record CAMYIS010000202.1, on the reverse strand, counting down.
TCGACGTGGAGGGGAACAACACCTGACAATTTGGCAAGCGGCTGCCAGGCGGGTAAATCGAGCGACGCGCTGCCCGTCAGCGAGATACTGTTCTCACCTTGTTGCAAATTCGCGGAAACAGAATGTTCCGGCGCCGGAACAAGACCGGTCATAAGCGAGAAGACGACGGCGTGGTTCGTTGCGTCAGTCTGTGTGATGGCTGTTGATGTCGCAATTGAGGCGACAGTGGCCTCCAGTTTCTGCCCCCCTTTTTTCAGTACCCAATACAGCTTACTGATTGCCGGGTAGGGCGCCAGGATGAACTCCTCGACGACGACTTCGATATTACCCAGGTTGTCCGGCAGCAACAGCAGCCGGTCTATCAGCTGAGCGAGTTCGAGCGGTTCTGCATCCGTATCTTCGGGCGTAACGACCGACACCTTTCTCGCCCGGTAGATCTTCGATCCGGTACGCGACCTGCCAATCGGCAGCTTCAAGTCCCGTATAGCGATAGTAGTGCCATTATCGTGCAGGAGCTCGAGGTAGCTGATGCTGGCGTCCTGAGCTGCGAGCGCATCCAGTGACACGTACGTCACCGTGAACCCGTACTCGCGAAGAAGGGGATTTGATATGCGTTGAATAAGGCTGTCGCGCAGGAACCAGACAGCCACCGCGAGAACCGCGACGACGCTCGCTGCGACCAAGATATATTTGGTGGCTTTCATCGGATAGACATGGGCCCCGGTCTCCCGGTCCCAAAGTAACACGGACCCGAAACGACTACGGGCGGAAATTTACCAGCGGCGTACGCGCCCCGTATCCATGTGTACGAAGTCGGACGCTTCGTAGTAACCAACTCCACCGCGTTTCATGGCGATCGCCTGATCGCGCAGTCTCGCCGTACTGACGCCGTCGAGGCGTACGTCGATGGCTTTGCCCAGGAGGTGCTGGCTCTTTTTTGCAACGCCACTTTTCGCGCTTTTGCCGCGCAGCATTTCATTGGTCTTCGGCGACCGGTACGCAGAGACAACCTGGTAGGTGCTGTCGCTGCCCAGCGCTTCACGCACGTCGTAAATCAGGTCCAGGAGCTCCGGATCCATTTCGGCTGCATCGCCGGTACGGAAGTCGAACAGAAAATTGTTGATTTGTTTGAGCGCCGACGGGACATAGTGGCCTTCCCGGGCATAAACTACGCTCAGCCGCTTGCCGGTATGGGTATGGTAGAAAGACAGCTGTCGCTCATCTTTGACCAGCGTTCCCTGGCTGACGGTCGCGAAAGACGCGAGGATCAGGAGTAAGGCAACAGAGCACGTGTTTCGCAGTAATTTCATGGCTAACCCGGTGAGGCCGCTGTGCGGCAGCGACTCGAAATAATAATAGAAGTAAAATTATGGGGCCTATTTCCGAAATTTCAAGGTACTTCTCCACGTGTTTAAACAGCTAATCACGGTCGCCGCGAGCCTCATTTTGCTGCCGTGGCAGGCACCCCTTTGCGCCGTCCCGGATGCGGAAGATAAGGCTGCAGCCGGCGCCGTGACAGCTATCGGCGCTCTTGGCTCCCAAGACCAAAGGCTGGAGGCGCAGCTGCAGCGGCACCGCGCGCTGGCCGATGCTGGCGGATGGCCCGAGGTGCCGGATGGCCCAACGATACGCCCAGACGCCGAAGACCCGCGTCTTGCGACGTTAACGAGGCGCCTGCTTGTTTCCGGGGACATTTCCGATGCCGACATGCCCGTAGCGACGTCGGAATACAATGAAACCCTTCAAAACGCCGTCCGCCGTTTTCAGGCCCGCCACGGATTGGAGGCAGATGCCCTGGTTGGACGAGCGACGCTTCGAGCGCTCAATGTAACGGTCCAGCAACGCATCGACCAGATTCGCGTCAACCTCGAACGGGTTCGCTGGCATCTTGACGCCGAGATTAATGACCTGATCCTGGTGAACATCCCGGCATACAGGGCGCATGTCATCCGTGATGGCGAAATCATATGGACGACAAACGTCATAGTCGGTGACCCGGAAAACAAAACACCGGTATTCCACTCTGTTTTGAAAAACGTGGTGTTCAATCCGACCTGGACGGTGCCACATAGCATTGCGAGCGAGGAGTTGCTGCCGAAGATCAAGCAGGATCTATCTTTTTTTCGTCGCGGAAATTACGATCTTTTCGATCGGGCCGGCAACCCCGTCGACCCGTCGAGCGTCGACTGGAGTGCTATCGAACAAAGGACGTTTCCCTTCACGCTGGTGCAGCAGCCCGGTCCCGTGAACCAATTGGGTCAGGTCAAGTTCATGTTTCCGAACGAATACTCCGTCTGCATGCACGACACGCCCGCGAAATCGTTATTCGACAAGGCCGCGCGCGCATTGAGCCACGGCTGCATTCGGGTCGATGAGCCGCTCGGCCTTGCCGAGGTTCTTCTCGGCAGCGAGAAATGGAGCAGAGAGCAGGTCGATTCCCAGGTCAAGTCCAAAGCGACGCGGACCGTTGTTCTTCCCGAGCCTCTGCCGATTCATGTCGTCTATTGGACCGCGGAAGTTGATGACCTGGGCGTCATGCACTTTTACGATGACATCTATGAATGGGATGCTACGGTGCTCGAAAGGCTGGACAAGCCGTTCCAGAGCGACCACCATGATCAGCCTGCCGCCAGCTATTAATTGACAAAAACAGGGGGAATAGCATGAAGCGATTTGCGCTCTGCGCCATTGTCTTGGCGCTCCAACTTTCCTTGGCGTTCGCAGCCGACGAGGAAACTCCGGAACCGGGTTTTAATGAGTCGACGTTTAAAGGACTCGAGTTCCGCAGTATCGGTCCTGCGTTCATGTCCGGTCGTATCGCTGATATTGCGATCGATCCCGCCAATCAGAGCACCTGGTACGTCGGCGTCGGCAGTGGCGGCGTTTGGAAGACGCGCAATCGCGGCACGACCTGGGAGCCGCTATTCGACGACGAAGAGTCCTATTCGATAGGTTGCATCACGATCGACCCCAACAACCCGAACACGGTGTGGGTCGGTACCGGCGAGAATATCAGCGGGCGTCACGCCGGCTATGGTTCGGGCATCTATCGCAGCCGTGACGGAGGCCAGAACTGGGAGAACATGGGCCTCGAGCTTTCCGAACGCATCGGCATGATTCGTATCGATCCGCGCGACTCCAATACGATTTTCGTCGCTGCGCAGGGCCCGCTATGGTCCGGCGGGGGCGAACGCGGTCTGTTCAAGTCCATCGATGGCGGAAAAACCTGGCGCAAGGTTCTCGGCGACGGGCTTGGCAACACGGAGATCGACGACCGGTACACGGGCGTTTCCGAAGTTCACATGGATCCGCGCAACCCCGACGTCATGTATGCCGTGTCCTGGCAGCGAATTCGAAACGTCGCGGTATTGTTGGACGGTGGCCCCGGAACCGGGATCCACAAGTCAGACGACGGGGGTGAGACCTGGCGCGAACTGACCGAAGGTCTACCCGAAGAAAACCGCGGCAAGACCGGCCTCGCGATTTCACCGCAGAACCCGGATGTCGTGTATGCCGGAGCTGTTCGCAAGCCCGCACCAGTTTGACCGTGTTTACCAGATGGATGTGCGTCTGCACGTTACCGAAGATGGTGGCGAAAACTTCACGATGCTTGACCACGACACCAAGCATGTAGATCACCATGCGATGGCGTTTGACCCGACGGACGAAAACTATTTGCTGGTGGGCAACGACGGTGGGGTTTACGAGTCGTACGACCTGGGCGAAACGTGGCGCTTCGTCAATAACCTGCCCATTACTCAATATTACAAGGTCGCCGTCGACTACGACGAACCCTTCTACAATGTCTACGGTGGCACGCAGGATAACAACAGTCACGGTGGACCGTCGCGCACCGATAACAATGTTGGTATCCGGAGCTCGGACTGGTTCGTCACCTTATTTGGCGATGGCCATCAGTCTGCGGTCGATCCCAACAACCCGGACATCGTGTATGCGCAATGGCAGCAGGGAAACCTCGCACGTTTTGATCGCAAGACCGGTGAAAATGTTTACATACGGCCGCAGCCGGCCGAGGGCGAGCCGCCGGAGCGCTATAATTGGGATTCGCCTATCCTGATTAGCCCGCAAAAATCGTCGACCTTGTTTTTTGGTACGCAGCGCGTGTGGAAAAGCGAGGATTACGGCGACACCTGGACCGCGATCAGCGGCGATCTGACGCGTAACGAAAAACGCACGCGCCAACCCCTGATGGGCCGCACGTGGAGTTTCGATTCGTCGTGGGATCTGTACGCGATGTCATCGTTCAATACGATCACATCATTGTCCCAGTCGCCAATGGTCGAAGGACTGGTGTATGCCGGTACCGATGACGGCCTCATCCACGTGACAGAAGACGGTGGCAGGAACTGGCGTCGCATCGACAAGCTTCCAGGCGTACCGAGCCGGTTCTTTGTCAATGACATCAAGGCGGATCTGCACAATCCGGACGTCGTCTACGTTGTTGTTGACGATCACAAGAGCGGTGACTTCTCACCGTACGTATTGAAGAGCGAAAATCGCGGCCGCAGCTGGAAGAGTATTGCCGGCAACCTGCCCGAACGTCATGTCCTGTGGCGTATTGTCCAGGATCACGAAAAGCCCGGGCTCATGTTCCTCGGCACCGAGTTTGGCGTGTTCTTCACGGTTAACGGCGGCCGCGAGTGGACCAAGCTCAAGGGCGGCTCACCGAATATCCCGTTCCGCGACCTTGTCATCCAGACGCGCGAGAACGACCTCGTCGGCGCGACCTTCGGGCGTAGTTTTTACATCCTCGACGATTACACGCCGCTGCGCGAAATGAGCACCGACATGCTCAAGAACGACACCGTGCTGTTCCCGGTACGGAAAGCACGCTGGTATGTTCCGCGGCGGCCGCTGGGCTGCGGCGAGCCCGGGTGTGCGGGCAGCCAGGGCGATAGCTACTACGTCGCACCGAATCCCGATTTCGGCGCAACCTTTACCTATTACCTGCCGAAGGCAATCCAGACCGGCCAGGAAGCGCGTCGTGAGACCGAAAAGGAGCTTGAAAAAGAAAACCAGAACGTCACGTTCGCGTCCTGGGACACGATCCTCAAGGAACAGCGTGAGGACGCGCCGGCGATCGTGTTCACTGTGACCAATAGCGACGGCAGCTGCGTGGGACTTGCGCTACCCGGCGCTGGATGCCTGGGTACCCGTCGAAGAGCTCGAGGATGAAGATGAAGAAGGGGCCGGCGTGCTCGTTGTGCCTGGGACCTATTCGGTATCGATGCACAAACGGGTGGACGGTGTCCTAAGCGATCTCGGGCAACGCCAGACATTCGAAGTCGTCTCTATTCGGGAGCCGACGTTGCCAGGTGGCACACAGGAGCAACGCGTGGTATTCGAATCTCAGGTCGATGAGCTCATTCGTGCATCGGACGGCACGGTCAATGCGATCGACGAGGTCGTTGCGGAACTGGTTGCCGTTAAGGAGGTGCTCGGACGCTCGACGGCTGGTGCTTCGCTGTACGAGATTGCCAATTCGATTCAGCAACGTATGACGATTCAACGGGATCGTCTGCGCGGCAACGAAACGCGCGATATATTCAAGGACTGGGATGAAGTTTCGCTGAGCGATCGAATCTGGCACGCACGTTTCGACCCGAGTTCGAGCGCCTACGGTCCGACGCCGGAGCAGCGAGAGTCGCTGCGGATTGGACGCGCGCTGTACGACGATGTCACGCGACAATTATCGGAGCTGGTCGATGGCGAATACATGGCACTCAAGGAAGCGCTGGATGCGGCGCGCGTGCCCTGGACGCCGGGCAGGGGAGTTCAGTAGAGATAACGGGCCCGCTTGTACAGTTATAGGTAAGCGATAAGCAGATACCCTGCGACCGAGATTGCGGCGGCAATCAGAGCGTAGGGTATCTGTGTAATGGCGTGTTGAAACGGCGTGCAACCTGATGCCTGCGCCGTCAGCACGGTGGCGTCCGAATAAAAACAGGCATGGCTGCCAAACGTGCTGGCAGACAGCGTTGCGCCGATTACCAGGACTATGTCCGCACCCAGGCTATTGGCGAGCGCCGTTACGATCGGAAGTACGATCACGAAAACGCCCCAGTTCGATCCCGTCATGAACGAAACGAGCGCCATCGAAGCGAAAACCACGGCTGGCAAGGACTCTGGCGTCAGCAAGGGTTGCATTGCAGTAACGACATACGGCGCCAGGCCGAGTACGTCGTTGACATCTTTGAGAATGAACGCCGCCACGAGCACGCCGAGGGGTTCGATCATCATCTTGAATCCGTCGACGATCGTGTCAAAAGTGTCGTTCATGCTCAGCATGCGTGTAACGAGTATGTAGATTGCCGTGCCGCCGAGCGCGATGTAGATACCGACCAGGAAGTCCTTGTCGAAGTACAGGGTTGCCAGCACAAGCACGGTCATCGGTACGACGAACATGGAGACGCGGGGCTTTACGTCGGGATTAGGCTTGATCGACTGGTTGGCCGCCTCGATATGAGCGGCGCTCGCCGGAACCGTATGGCCCGTCGTTCGCGCACGGGTTTCGGCGGTTTTCATGGGGCCAATCGACGGGACGATGCCCGAAATTACGAGGGGTACCATCAGCACAGCAACCCAGGCGTACAACATGTAAGGAATGGCGCTGATGTAGGTTGCAAATCCCTCACCTTCAGGTGCGATGCCGTTGGCGACAATCAGTCCGGCGAAAAATACGCCCCAGGTGGAAAACGGGATGATGACGCTGATTGGTGCAGCAGTTGAATCCACGACGTACGCGAGCTTCTCGCGCGATATCTTGTACTTGTCGGTCAGGTTGCGCATGGCTGAACCAACGGCCAGCGAATTCAGGTAGTCATCGACGAACATCAGGATGCCCAGGCCCCAGGTTGCCATGAGCGCGGTCTTCTCAGACCGGACATAGCTGGACATGAGCGCAGTAAAAGAGGAGGTCGCACCCGTACGAATGAGAATGCCGATCAGGCTGCCCATAAAACCGCAAACAAGAATCACCCAGGCGACATCATCATCGGTCATCACCCGGATCGACGCCTCGGCAAACCCGCCAACGAATCCCGAACCGTGAATCATGACAAGGCCGACCAGGGAGCCTGTAATGAGCGACTCGATTGGCCGATGTGTGAGGATTGCCAGGGTGAAGACAATCAGTGTCGGTATCAGGGTCAGGGCGCCGAGATCTTCCATGCACCATTATGGCAGAATCCCGAATCGTGCTTTAGTGGTTTGCCGTAATGGCATGCGGCGGGCCAATAAGCGACTATTCGACCCCGAAACTCTCCTGATTCACCCACCGGTAACCCAAATATGAAGAACAAGCGCGTCTACTCATTCGCCGACGGCGACGGCCACGACAAGAAACTGCTCGGCGGCAAGGGCGCCAATCTGTGCGAGATGACCCAGATTGGAATCAACGTTCCACCCGGCTTTGTTATCACCACTGAGGCGTGCCTCGACTACCTGAAGGAAAACAAGCTGCCCGAGGGACTCATGGAGGCTGTAAGGGAAGAGATCAGCCAACTCGAGGCGACCACCGGCAAATCGTTCGGAAAAGGCGATGATCCCCTGCTGGTATCCGTACGCTCTGGCTCGGCCATGTCGATGCCGGGCATGATGGACACGATTCTCAACCTCGGGCTGAATGACGATACGCTGGCAGGCGTGATTCAACAGACCGGCGACGAGCGGTTCGCGTATGACGCTTATCGTCGATTCATCCAGCTCTTCGGCAAAGTCGCACTGGGCATTGGGGACGAACATTTCGATGAATATTTCGAGGAGGTCAAGCAACGGGCGGGCGTGAAAGCAGATGTCGGGCTGGATGCAGGTCACCTCAAGGAAATCAGTGAAAAGTTCCTCAGCGTGGTCCGTCGCGAGAGTGGAAGTGACTTTCCGCAGGACGTGATGATGCAGCTGCAGCTTGCAGGCGTGCGGTTGACTATCGGCGCGAATTTCATATCACGCCCGACATGGCGAACGGCACGGCCGTGAATATCTGCACGATGGTCTTCGGCAACATGGGTAACGACTGCGCGACCGGTGTTGGTTTCACGCGTAATCCCGGCACCGGTGAAAACGAAATGTTCGGTGAGTACCTGACGAATGCGCAGGGCGAAGATGTCGTTGCCGGTATTCGGACGCCAAAACCACTTCAGGAAATGGAAACGGAGATGCCGAAGCAGTTCGGCCAACTCGTTGAGCTGCGCAACAAGCTCGAGTCGCATTACCAGGAGGTGCAGGACTACGAGTTCACGATCGAGAAAGGAATACTCTATTGTCTGCAGACGCGCAATGGAAAAATGAACGCGGCTGCGATGGTTAAGACGTCTGTCGACATGTTCGACGAAAAGTTGATATCAAAAGATCAGGCACTGTTGAGAATTGACCCCGAACTGCTGGAGCAGCTGCTGCATCCGAGCCTTGATCCGGAGAGTATCGCCAGACCGATTGCTACGGGATTGCCGGCCTCCCCCGGCGCGGCGTCGGGAAAATGCGTATTCGATGCCGATCTTGCCGAGAAACTCGGCAAGGTAGGTGACCAGGTAATCCTGGTGCGTGAAGAAACGCGTCCCGAGGATATTCATGGTTTTTTCGCAGCCGAAGGCATTCTCACCAGCAGGGGGGGAAAAACCTCGCACGCGGCAGTCGTTGCCCGCGGAATGGGCAAGCCCTGCGTTGCGGGAGCCGAAGGGATAGTCGTCGACGTCTCTTTGCGACAGGCTCACGTCGGTGACTACATCCTCCATGAAGGGGACGTCATCACGCTGGATGGCGCGACGGGCATGGTCTACCTTGGCGCTATTCCGACGGTACCGCCGCATTTCTCGGATGACCTGGAGCTGTTGCTTCGCTGGGCGGATGAGGCGGCCAGATTGAAGGTGATGGCAAACGCCGATACGCCGGATGCGGCGAAAAAAGCCCTTGAATACGGCGCAATGGGCATCGGTTTATGCCGCACCGAGCGAATGTTCAATGCCAGCGATCGCCTGCCCATCGTTATTGACATGATCCTCGCCAATAACGAGGAAGACAGAAAGGCCGCATTGGATCGGCTGATGCCGATTCAGCGCGCGGACTTCGTTGAGCTGTTCTCGGTCATGTCGCCGAACCCGGTTACCGTCAGGTTGCTTGACCCGCCAATGCATGAGTTCCTGCCGACCGAGCAGCAGCTGCTTGAGCAAATCGAATCTTTGCGCCTTTATCGCAACGTCGTACGAGGTCGGCACACGGCTTTGGCAACCATGGCGCATCCGCCCGATCTGCCCGAGGCATTCACCCATCTCAGTGAGGAGCTCGTCAACGACGCCCTGAGTAAAAAAGAACGCATGCTTAAAAAAGTGCGCGAGCTTCAGGAAGTCAATCCGATGTTGGGCCACCGCGGCGTGCGCCTCGGTATTGCGTATCCGGAAATATATTCGATGCAGATACAGGCGATTCTGGAGGCGACCGTGGAATGTGCGAACAACGGCATTTCGGTACGTCCCGAGATCATGGTGCCGCAGGTCATCACGTCACAGGAGCTTTCGAAGGTGAGGCTTACGGTTGACGCACTGACAGAACGACTCGAGAAAGGATTTGGCAAGGAGATCAGGTTCAAATTCGGAACGATGATTGAAACCGTGCGGGCCTGTACGCGAGCATCACAGCTCGCAGCACATGTCGAGTTTTTCTCGTTCGGTACCAACGATCTCACTCAGGCTGTTTTCTCGTTTTCACGGGAAGACGCGGAAAACAAGTTCCTGCCGATGTACAACGAATCCGGAATCCTCCAGGACAACCCGTTCGAGGTGCTGGATGTGCAGGGCGTTGGCCAACTCATCGATATGGCTGTGTACCGTGGCAGGCAGCAGCGCGAAGATCTCAAGATCGGGATTTGCGGTGAGCAAGGCGGCCACCCCGAGTCGATTCGCTTCTGTCACCACGTCGGGCTTGACTACGTTTCGTGCTCGGGGCCACGGGTGCCAATCGCCAGGCTGGCGGCCGCGCACTCCAAGCTGCGTGAGAAGGAGTTTGGCGAGGTGCGCGTTTAGTCAGCTACTGTCCTCGGAGAAACTGAGCTCGCGCATACGCGGTGTTTTCTTGAAGTGATGTTTCTGCATTCGACGCAGTATGTTGTCGAGCATGCGGATGGCCGCAAGGATGTGCGGCCCCTTGTTAAGCATCACACAGTCGGCGCGCTGTGACATCGCGGCGTCGCTGATTTCAGCGCGGGAGGCCTGGCCCTTCTTGGCTTCCTGTTCCAGGACCTGCGTCGCCCACATGACGGGCATTTGTGCCGCCTCACAAAACCACAGGATTTCTTCCTGCAGTTCGGCAAGGCGCTCCCAACCGCATTCGACCGCGAGGTCGCCACGCGCGATCATGACGGCAGCCGGGTAGCTGCGCATGGTAGTCAGCAATAGTCGTGGCAGATTCTTGAAACCTCGCTTTGTCTCTATTTTTATGACCACGCCGACCTGTTTGTCGGGGAATTGCTGTAGCGCTTCCTGCAACAGCGTGATATCGGCCGGCTCTCGAACAAATGAAAGGCCGACAGCGTCGGCGTGTTCAACAACAAATTTCAAGTGTTCCCGGTCAAGGGCGGTCAGGCCCGGCAGCCGTATATCGCTGCCCGGGAAGTTGATGCCGCGATTTCCGCGCAGGCGACTCCCGATCGCTTTGGCCTTGGTAATCTCCACTTCGAGCTGATCGTCAGATACCGATCGCACGATGCCTGTAATCTTGCCGTCGTTGAGGGAAATCGGGTGCCCAACGGAAACGAACTCGAAGACTTCCGGCTGCTGGCACGCGATATGCGCGGGCGTGACAGTATTGCCCTCGGCATCTTCTCTTGCGGGCGCGCCCGGGATGTTGTCCTTGTGGAGGATCAGAGTGTCTCCGACCTTCAAAAGAATGGGTTGCTCGATCGCAGGCAACTCGCCGACGCGATACACGAGCTCCTCGCCAATGTCGTGCCGAACGAGGCGAAGTTTCGTTCCTGTCGCAATATAAGCGCCTTTCCAGATTTCGAGCACAAGACCTTTGGCGTCCTTGTCGACGACTATCAGGCGACGTTTCTTTCCGCGCGTGTCCTTGAAACGGAACTCGTTGCCTTCCTCGGCGCTCTCAACGCACTCGCGTGGTACGGGTATCAACGCGGCCTTGGTGCCACGTTGCAGGACATCGTCGGGCATGAATCGAATGCGCCTGGGTGCAATGACACGCCCCAGCGGGTCCCGTCGTGGACGAAGGTGAATTACTCGGGGCCCGGGGCGCAGTTGGCCGGTGCGAAGTTTGGGGCCCGCGAGGTCCATTATAATGCGGCAGTTTTTTTCGGCTTCGGCGTTGGCGCCTTTTACGTTCTCAATCATGGCCCGCCAGGTCGCCGCATCGTCATGTGCACAGTTGATTCTCGCGACGTCCATTCCGGCGGCAATCATTTCTGATACGAGCTGCAGGTTCTCCGCGGCCTCCGCCGGCAGCGTGACCATGATGTAGGTGTCCCGATCCGCCGGGTGGTCGCCGAGGATCGCCTTCTTGTGCGCGTCCGCCCGGGGATTCCTGAGTTGCAGAGATACGCCTTCCAGGTCCAGATCGTGGCCGGTGTTGCCAGCGAGTTTCTGCAGGGCCGTCCAGACGGCGTTGACCGACCCCAATACATTGCGTTCAGCGCGCCCCAGCGAGGAAAGCCCGAGGGTTGCAAGATCTTCCTGAAGTTCACGAATGTCCGATTGGCGCAGCGCGACGTAGTGCACGAGGTTCACGGCACTGTCGCGAAATTCGGGATGAACGGCGGCCAGGTCGTCGGAGTAGTCCGACTCGAGTCTTTTCATACCTTCGCTGATCGACTTCAGCTGGGCGCTCAACCGCTCGATGTCGACGTGCCTGGCCATGGAGGTTCTCCTAACCTACCTTTGTAAGGTATTTTACGCGCTGAAGCACTTATGGATTCCACCTATGCCCGAGGAGCGGCAACCAATGGCGAAAGTACTCATCCTATACTCCACCACGGACGGTCATACGGTGGAAATCTGCAAGCGCATAAAGCAGACAGTTGAAGCACAGGGCTACCGAGTGCAATTGCAGGACCTTAAGGATGGACCCGAGCTGGTATCGGGAACGTTTGACAAGGTAGTGATTGGAGCGAGTATTCGTTACGGCAAACATCAGCCCCTGGTCAGTGAGTTCATAAAGGAGAATCAATCGATTCTGGAAGGGTACCCGAACGCTTTTTTCTCGGTGAACGTCGTCGCACGAAAAGCGGAAAAGAATCAGCCCGAAACCAATCCCTACCTGCAAAAGTTCTTAAAGAAAATTGACTGGCAGCCGCAGCAGCTCGGTGTGTTCGCCGGCAAAATCGATTATCCGAGTCTCGGGTTCGTCGACAAACAGATGATCCGCTTCATCATGTGGATGACCAAGGGCCCGACGGACCCGAACGCGATTGTCGAGTTTACTGACTGGAATAAAGTAGAAGAATTCGGACGCATGATCGCCGAGATGTAATCGCGACAATCGCGGACGGCGACACAAGGTGCATGGCGCAATGTACAGCTTACCCTTCAACCTGGCCCGTAGTTGCTTCGCCGGTTTGTGTCTTTATGGATCCAGCGAATACCGGTTAATCAGAACCCGATGCGAAAGATCGATGCAGGTCGCGTGGTTTCGAACGGCAGGTCCATCAGGTCGGTCTCCCGCCGCATGCGCAGTTCTGCTCCCGGGTCGTAGCCCCAGCGGATCCGTGACGGGCTCTTCAACTTGACGTCGAGGGAGCTGCGCCACCGTGCCCTCTCCATGAGACGCTGCTGTTCAAAATAATCGTCCATGACTCGCTTGCGAAACTGTTCCAGGTACAGGGCATCTATATCGACAGGATCGCCGCGTCGAGTACCGTAAACAACGACTTCCTCTATCGACTTGTCGTCGGCTTTCGGCTCGTCCTCTGCTTCTTGTGCAAATGTCAGCAGTGGTATCGCAACGATCGCCGCGATGAGTCCTGATAATGTGTCACGAAGCGTGTGCATCAATCACCGAGCGTCGGTGCCCAATCCAGTGTTCCAAACCAGTAGTCTCGTGACGTTTCGAGCCAGCTGTCGGTTTGCCTCACTGTCACCCATGCATCGAGGAAGTTGAGAAGCTGCTGCTCGCCCTTCTTTACGGCAAGCGCCTCG
>CAMYIS010000201.1 GCA_947258485.1 uncultured Woeseiaceae bacterium | reverse complement strand
CTGCACCCCGAGGAGGGGCGATCCGCGGCCGAGGTCATCATGACCGTGCTGCATGCGGGCGGCAAGTTCGACGATAACTCCTACAAGGTGAGCGGTGGCCTGCACGGCGTTGGTGTTTCGGTCGTGAACGCGCTCTCCGAGCAGCTGATTCTGACCATTCATCGCGAAGGCAAGACCTACCAGCAGGAGTACGTGCACGGCGAGCCTTCCGCACCGCTGGCCATTATCGGAGACTCCGACCGGACCGGCACGACGCTTCGTTTCAAGCCGAGCTCGGGCACGTTCACCAACATCGAGTTTCATTACGACATTCTCGCGCGACGGCTGCGCGAGCTTTCATTCCTGAACTCGGGCGTGCGAATTCACCTGGTTGACGAGCGGGATGAAAAGGAAGAGGTCTTCGAGTACCAGGGCGGCATCCACGCATTCGTCGAACACCTTAATCGTAACAAGACGCCCGTGCACGGCACGGTATTTCATTTCACGGCAATCAAAGACGGCGTCGCAGTCGAAGCGGCCCTGCAGTGGAATGACGGCTACCAGGAAAACATGTTCTGCTATACGAACAACATCCCGCAGCGCGATGGCGGCACCCACCTGGCGGGCTTTCGGAGCGCGCTTACGCGAACGCTGAACAGCTATATCGAGAAGCAGCCCAGCACCCGGAAGGATAAATACACGCCAAGCGGCGACGACGCCCGCGAAGGCCTGACAGCGGTCCTGTCGGTGAAGGTGCCGGACCCCAAGTTCTCCTCGCAGACCAAGGACAAATTAGTTTCATCTGAAATTAAAGGCGTCGTTGAACAGGCCATGGCCGGCCGGCTCGAAGAATTCCTGCTCGAACATCCGCAGGATGCCAAAGCCATCGTATCGAAGATTGTTGACGCCTCCCGGGCCAGGGAGGCGGCTCGAAAAGCGCGCGAGATGACTCGTCGCAAGGGCGCGCTCGATATAGCCGGCCTGCCCGGCAAGCTTGCTGACTGCCAGGAGAAAGACCCCGCGCTTTCAGAACTGTTCCTGGTGGAGGGCGACTCGGCCGGTGGCTCTGCGAAACAGGGCCGCGACAGGCGCACCCAGGCGATCCTCCCGTTAAAAGGAAAAATACTCAACGTCGAAAAAGCACGCTTCGACAAAATGCTTTCTTCCGCGGAGGTAGGGACGCTGATAACCGCGCTCGGCTGCGGCATCGGTCGCGACGACTTTGACCCCGACAAGTTGCGCTACCACCGCGTCATTATCATGACCGACGCAGACGTCGACGGCTCGCACATCCGCACGCTGTTGCTGACGTTTTTCTATCGACAGATGCACGAGCTCATCGAGCGCGGTCATATCTACATCGCGCAACCGCCGCTGTACAAAATCAAGCGCGGTAAACAGGAGGTCTACGTCAAGGACGATGCAGAACTGAACGCGCACCTGCTCAATGCCGCAATGGACAACGCGGCGCTGCATGTCAACAGCGAAGCGCCGCCGCTGTCCGGGGTCGGCCTCGAGTCCCTCGCGCAGGAATACATTGCCGCAGAGAACATCATTGCGCGCCTGTCCAAACGTTACGATGAGGTTGTGTTGCGCGCGCTAAGCCGGCTTCCAAACGTTACGAGCGAGTTGGCGGACGATCTCGATGCGCTTTCAGCCTGGGCGGACAAGCTGAGCGTCGCGCTGCCGAAGCACAGCGGTGATCGCGCAGAAAACGGTAATGGCGGCAGCTACTCGGCCACGCTTGATCGTGGCGATGAAGACGGCGAGGGCGTTCGCATCGGTATTACCAAAGTGCAGCACGGCATGGGTGCCACGCGTTACCTGCCGCGCGAGTTCTTCGGCACCAATGAATATCGTCACATCATGGCGTTGGCAGAAAAACTGAGCGACCTGTTGTCGGAAGGCGCGACCGTCCGGCGTGGCGATCGCGAGGCGCCGGTTGAATCGTTCGCCGAAGCCGTGGAGTGGCTGATGAGTGAGGCGCGACGCGGCCAGTCCATCCAGCGCTATAAAGGCCTCGGCGAAATGAATCCCGACCAGCTCTGGGACACAACGGTTAACCCGGAGACACGCCGCTTAATGCAGGTAAAGATCGAAGACGCCGTCAAGGCCGACGAAATATTTACGACGCTGATGGGCGACCAGGTGGAACCGCGCCGCGAGTTCATAGAGAAGAACGCGCTGACGGTAGAAAACCTCGACATATGATCGAAAACCGCCTGTTCGTTCACGCGGTATTCCTGGCCCTTGCGCCGATCATCGTTGCCTGGTTCGGAATGTCTGTTCCCGCCGCCATACTCGTTGTCTTGTTACTTTTGCTGTGGCGCTGGATCGTCGTCTTAAGCGGCCTCGTTGCTCCTGAAAAAACGCCGGACCTCGTTCTTGCGACGATTTCGGCGAGCCACTTTGTCGAGAAAGTGCGCTGGAGCATGGATCGCCTCGGACTTGAATACGTCGAGCAAACCTCGGGGGGAACGCTGGGCGCGTTCTTTCGTGGACGAACCGTGCCGCAGCTCAAGGTGCGCACCGGCAGCGTCCGGTCAAGCATCGGCAACTCGGCCGAAATCCTGCGCTATCTCTGGGGGCGTTACGCGTTTGAAGATCCGGAGGTGGCCGCCTTTCTCGAGCCGACCAGAGAGCGCGCCGAATTCGAAACGCGACTCGATCGCTACGGCGTCAACCTCCAGGTCTGGGTGTACTATCATCTTTTGAACGATCGCCAGCTTACGCTGCACGTATGGGGCGCCAACAATCCGGCAACACCGTTTTGGCAACGATCGACTTTAAAGCTCTTGTTCCCGGTACTGAGGTTTCTGATCCGGAAGTCGTTTCGAATTACGGACGAAAACTATGCGCGAGCCGTTGCCCGAATCGAGGAGCTGCTCGACGAAGCCAATGGCTGGTTGCAAGACGGGCGCAAGTCCTTACTTGGCGGCGACGCGCTCAACTACACGGACATCACATTCGCCGCCATGACCGGTTTGTGGTTACAGCCAGCCGGGTACGGCGGCGGTAAAGCAGATGCGGTTCGGCTCGAGCGCGACAGGGCGCCGGCTGGCATGCAGAAAGACATCGAGGTCTGGCAGTCCGGTTACGATCGCGTCGCCGAATTTGTCGAACGGCTGTACGCAGAAGAACGAAATCACGCTGCTGCGGGTCCAAGCAGTCAGGAGGGAAAAACATGAAACGATTAATGCTGGCCCTGATGTTTACGGCACTGGCGGGCTGCGCTGCACATACGGGCCCGACAGTGGATGACGCAATAGAAGATTTTGTTGCCGTGTCCGAGCCCGAGGAGATGGACCGCATCAGAACACGGGACCAGTACGGCATTTCCGACCTTACGGAACGCTACGTTATTTTGAGAACCCGTAAAGACGTTTACCTGGTTCAATTTCAGCGATGCCCCCCCAAGTTCAACAACGACGACGTGACGCCCGACATACGTTTTGACACAAACGTGCTGCGATCACGTTTCGATACGATACGCGGATGCCGTATCAAGAAGATTTTTGCGATCGATGAAGCCGGCGCCGAGGAATTAAAGATGCTCGCTGAAGCGCCAGGCGCGGAACGCGACTAGAGGAAAGCCGCGAGCAACTAATTATCGGCGCCGCTTGCGGTGTTCTTGTCTTGGTATGCGGCGCTGATTTCGTGCATCTTGCCTTCGATCCACGCTTGCACGATCAGGTTCGTTTCCTTGGGTGACTGCGCCGATGCGTCAATGGGCGGCCCAATACAAAACCGGACCGTCCCCGGGTGTAGCGAAAACTCCCGGCGCCGCCAGACGTCATCGGCATTGTGTGCAACCGGAACGATTTGCACGCCGGCTTCTTGCGCCAGGGCCGCGCCGCTGATGCCGTAGGTGCGCGTCTCACCCCTGGTCACGCGCGTACCCTCTGGAAAAACAGTGACCCAAATGCCTGCGGCGAGCCGCTCTTTGCCTTTTTCGATGACCTGTTTAACCGCGGACCGGCCCTTACCACGATTGATGGCGATCGGGTTGAGAACAAGGCCGATGGCCCAGCCAACGATGGGTACCCACAACAGTTCCCGCTTCACGACCCAGGCCGTCGGCGGAAAGATCGGCACGTGCCCATAGGTCTCCAGGATCGTCGTGTGCTTGATCATGATGACGCTGGGCGATGCCGGAATGTTCTCGGCGCCCTCGACAATAACCTTCATGCCGCAAAGAAAATCGCCCGCCCAAACCAGGATGCGGCAACCGTGTACCAGCACGAAGCGACGCCAGCTGGCCGGTGCCCAGAACAACAGCAGCAATACGATGGCGATACTGGATGATCCAACTACCCCAAAAATCAGACCCAGCAGAGAACGAAGCCAACGAATCACGGTGTCACTCCTGCAACAACGCCGCGGCGGCCGCAGCGAGATCATCGAATACTTCGGTCGCGGCCAGCTCGCCGTCGAGCGCCCCTTCCGTTGCCCGGCCGTTTCCGGTGCGCACGAGAACAGGGCGCGCGCCCGCGCGAGCTGCTGCCTGAAGATCGCGAAGCGAGTCCCCGATTACCGGTACGCCGGCGAGATCGCTGCCATAGTGGCGGGCGAGGCGCTGCAGGAGGCCGGGGGCAGGTTTTCGGCAGTCGCAGCCGTCGCCGGGGCCGTGCGGGCAGACGACGATGCGGTCGATGTGGCCACCCTTGGCGGAAACGAGCTTGCGCAGTTTGCGATGCATCGCGCGAAGCGCGTTGCGATCAAAGCGCCCCCGCGCAAGACCGGACTGATTGCTGGCGACGGCCACGGTATAGCCGGCTCGACAGAGGTCCGCGATCGCCCCAATGCTGCCCTCGAGCGGGATCCATTCGGCAGCCGATTTTACGAAATCGCGGGAATCGCGGTTGATCACGCCATCCCGGTCGAGAATGACAAGGCCCCTCCTGCCCAGGCGCCGCCCCATCGTTAACCCAGCGATAGCCGAGAAATGTCGGCAACGTCGAGAAAAAGCGCTCGAATGTCGCCTAAAAGTGCCAAACGGTTGTTTTTGAGCGCCTCATCGTCAGCCATGACCATGACCTCGTCGAAGAAGTGATCGACCGGGTCTTTCAGGTCCGCCAGCGTGTTCAGGGCTTCGGCGTAACTGCGGACCGTTATCATGGGCGCGACCTTTTCCCTCGCGTTCTCGAGGGCGTTGAACAGCGCCTTTTCCGCCTCGTCTTGCAGCAGCTTCTTCTTGATCTTAAGGCCCTGCGGATCGCCGGCTTTTCTCAGGATGTTCGCGATACGTTTGTTCGCGGCGGAGAGGCTTTCGGCCTGTTCGAGCCGGGCAAAGGTCTGCACGGCAGCAAGGCGCCGGTCGAAGTCGAGCAAGGACTCCGGTTCTCGTGCCATGACGGCGTCGAAAGTTTCCACGGCGAGCCCGGCGTCGCGATCGAGGAAGTAGCGTCGCAAGCGATCGCTGATGAAAGCATACAAGTCCGCCGCAAGCGCGTCATTGTCGACCTTGCCCCTGGGCTGCTGCTCCACGGCCTTGGCTATGACCGCTTTAAGGTCGATATCGAGGCCGCATTCGATCAGGATCCTGACGACGCCGAGTGCTGCGCGACGCAGCCCGAAAGGGTCTCGATTCCCGCTCGGTGTTTTGCCGATCGAAAAAACGCCGGCCAGCGTGTCGAGCTTGTCGGCCACGGCGAGCACCTGCCCGATCGCCGTGGCAGGCAAGTCATCGCCGGCAAACCGCGGGCGATAGTGTTCGCCGATCGCTTCGGCAACGATCTCCGGTTCGCCGTCGGCGAGGGCATAGTAGCGGCCCATCGTGCCCTGTAACTCGGGAAACTCGCCGACCATGCCGCTTAACAGGTCGCATTTCGCAAGCTCGGCCGCGCGCTCGGCATGGCCTTTGTCGTGCTCAAGCGTCGCGGCGAGCCAGCCAGCCAATGCGCCAGTGCGGCGGCTCTTGTCATGAAGGCTGCCGAGCCCGCGCTGGTAAATGACGTCGTGCAAGCCGGCGTTTCGGCTGCTCAAGGTCTGGCGACGGTCGCTGTCCCAGAAAAACGCGGCGTCGGCCAGGCGCGGTCGTATAACCCGTTCGTTGCCATCGCGCACCTGGTCGGGGTCCTTGCTTTCGAGATTGGCAACGGTGATGAAGCGCGGTAAAAGCGCGCCCTTGTCATCGGCAACCGGGAAGTACCGCTGATGGCTTGTCAGTGTCGAAATGACCACTTCGCGAGGGAGCGCGAGATACTGTTCATCAAATCGTCCGAGTATGGGAACAGGCCATTCGACAAGCGCGGCGACCTCGTCGTAAAGAGATTCGCCGTCGACAACGTGCCCACCGGCATCGGCTGCCGCGGCGTTGACGCCGTCCCGGATCATCTCCCGCCGGCGCTCGAAGTCGGCGATGACGTGACCCTTTTTTGCGAGCGTACTGAGATAGGTCTTCGGCGTCGAAATGACAATCGGCCCCGATGAATGAAAGCGATGACCGCGCGTTACATTGCCGGATGCCGTATTCATGATCGGAGCTTCAATGACGTTTTTGCCATGCAGCATCAAGACCCAGTGAACCGGGCGGACGAACTCGGCGTCGCCGGCGCCCCAGCGCATGCGTCGCGGAATGGGCAGCGAGGCCAGCGTGTTCTCAATCAAAGCCGGCATCAGGTCGGCAGCCGTGCTGCCTTTCTGCACAGCATCAAAAGCCAGCCATTCGCCCTTTTTTGTCTTGGATGTTCCAAGGTCCGAGACGCCAACGCCGCATTTTTTTGCAAACGCTTCGGCGGCGGCTGTCGGCTTGCCGTCTTTATCGAACGCAACATTGATTGGCGGGCCCCTGTGTTCGACCTCGCGGTCTTGCTGTTGGCGGGCAAGGTCGTCAACCCGCACGGCGAGGCGGCGCGGGCTCGCATAGACCTGCACGGCGCCATGCTCCAGCGGTGCTTCGTCGATGGCGGCAGTCAGCCCGGTGCCGAACGCTTCCATCAATGAGCGCAGCGCTTTGGGCGGCAGCTCTTCGGTGCCTATCTCGACGAGAAAATCATCGGCCTTGCTCATTTTGCCGATGCCTCTTTAGCGGCCGAGGTCGTCATCGGAAATCCAAGAGCTTCGCGGCTGGCGTAATAAGCGTCACAAATGGCGCGCGACATTGTCCTGACGCGCAGGATAAAACGCTGTCGCTCCGTCACGGAGATGGCCTGCCTGGCATCGAGCAGGTTGAACGTGTGCGATGCGGTGAGCATTTGTTCATAGGCGGGTAAAGCGAGGCCCAGCTCTATCAGTCGCTGGCTTTCGCGTTCTGCATGCTCGAACGTATCGAACAGTGTCTCAACGTCGGCCTCTTCGAAATTGTAGCGGGATTGTTCGACTTCATTCTGATGATAAACATCACCATAAGAAATGCGACCCAGGGGTCCGTCGGTCCACACCAGGTCGAAAATGCTCTCGACGTTTTGCAGGTACATGGCCAGGCGCTCGAGACCATAGGTAATCTCGCCCGTCACCGGACGGCACTCGAGGCCACCGACCTGCTGGAAGTAGGTGAACTGGGAAATTTCCATGCCGTTCAGCCAGACCTCCCAGCCGAGACCCCAGGCACCGAGCGTTGGTGACTCCCAGTTGTCTTCGACGAATCGAATGTCGTGTACGAGGGGGTCGATGCCGATGGCTCGCAGCGAGCCAAGATACAGGTCCTGAAAATCGAGGGGCGAGGGCTTTATAACGACCTGGTACTGATAGTAATGCTGCAGCCGGAAAGGATTATCACCGTAGCGGCCATCCGTTGGCCGCCGGCTGGGCTGGACGTAGGCCGCCGACCAGGGCTCGGGGCCGACGGCGCGCAGAAACGTCGCCGGGTGAAACGTGCCGGCACCCATTTCCATGTCATAGGGCTGCAGGATGACACAGCCGCGTTCCGCCCAGTACTGCTGCAGCAGAAGGATCAGGTCCTGAAAGCTCAGGCTCTTCGTTGATGTGTTGGCGCTCATTTCAGGCGTCACGGCCGCTCAAAGGCGCGAAGTATAACGGCTGCGGGCGCCGCGTAGGAGGCCCATTGCCGTCCGCGCCGAAATATTCCCGATGCCGGGCGCGCCATCCAGGTGCAGGGAGGCGTGTTTTGCACTAGAATGGTGCGACAATAGCGCGGCGCGCACTAAAGTGGTGCATATTTGCCAGCCCAACCCGCAAAAAACGGATAAAAAACAAGGTATTACAACAAGCACATTCTTGGCACGCTTAATGCAAATAACAGCGTCTAATGGGCCGCATTGGGCGGCCACGTTTTTTCGCGCACCAACAACCCGGAGGAAAGATCCATGACGCCCGCAGAGGTACTCGCCCTCATCAAAGAGGCAGAGGTCAAATTTGTCGATTTTCGTTTCACGGACACGATCGGCAAGGAACAACACGTAACAGTGCCCGCACACACGGTCGACGATGACCTGTTTGAAGACGGCAAGATGTT
>CAMYIS010000200.1 GCA_947258485.1 uncultured Woeseiaceae bacterium | reverse complement strand
GCCGGCATATTAATGCGATTGGATGTGATCAGCGGAATGCCCACTTCGCGCTTCATTTTTTTCGTCACCCACGTGAATGCGCCGCGCGGCACCGAGGTGGCGATTGTGGGGACTCGTGCTTCGTGCCAGCCGATCCCCGTGTTGATGATCGTCGCGCCGGCGGCCTCGATTGCCTTCGCCAGCGCCACCGTTTCTTCCCAGGTGTTGCCGTCGGGAATGAGGTCGATCATGGACAGCCGATAGATGATGATGAAATCACTGCCGACCGCTTCCCGGGTTCGTGAAACGATCTCCACGGGCAGGCGCATGCGCTGAGAATAATCTCCGCCCCACTGGTCCGTGCGCTGGTTCGTGTGTGTGACCAGGAACTCGTTGATGAAGTAGCCTTCCGAGCCCATGATCTCGACGCCGTCGTAGCCGGCCTCGCGAGCGAGTTGGGCGCAGCGAACGAACGCTTTTATCTGTTTCTCCACGCCCGAAGACGAGAGCTCCCGCGGCGTGAATGGCGTGATGGGCGAGCGGATGCGCGAGGGGGCCACGGCCAAGGGATGGTAGGCGTAGCGCCCGGCGTGCAGTATTTGCATCGCGATCTTGCCGTCCTCGGCGTGCACCGCATCCGTAATCCGGCGATGTTTGGGCTTCACCCAACCAGCACGGTTCGGCGCGTAGCCGCCCGTAACGATCAGGCCGACTTCGCCGCGTGCGCGCTCGGCGAAATAAACGGCCAGGCGCTCGTGCTTGTTGCCGTCTTCGAGCCCGGTGTGCATGGAACCCATGAGCACGCGATTTTTCAGCGTAGTGAAGCCGAGATCCAGCGGCGCCAGGAGATGCGGGTAATTCGTATCGCTCAATTTACGTCCTTCATCACGGCATTGATGCGGTGATGATAAACGTACTCTGACCCTCAATCGAGGATTATGAGTCGCCGCTGTTACGACGCAACATCGTCACATCATGACTGCCTGATTCGCTCAGGCGATAATTATCGACACCGTCGGTCGATCCAATCACGTCCTCAAGCAACATACTGATTGGCAGAGTTGAGGGCTGCGTACGACATCGATTTGAGGCGCAGTTCACAGATTAAGCAAATGAATTGCTCAACACTGTCGGCTGACTGCGATATTGCCGCTGATCCGCATTTCCCTGGCAGCGGCATATGGATTATGTAAACCAATAAGGATATTGGAGATGTCTAGACTCATTCGCACTTTTTTGGCGCTGGCAGTGCTGGTCTGCGGTCCGATCAGCTCGGGCTCTGCCCAGGACCTGTCCGGCGACAATATGCGAAGCCTGGACGGGCAGGTTCAGGAAATAAAATCCGACGTGCTCAATATCGCGTCGGAGCTCAGCAATCTTGAAGAACGATTGCTTTATCCATCGGGCACTCAGATCGCAGTCTTTGTTTCCATGGCCGAAAACGAGCAGTTTCGACTCGACGCGGTAAAGATCGAAATCAACGGCGAGCTGGCGACACATCATATTTATAGCTTCAACGAACTCGAGGCGCTACAAAAAGGCGGCGTACAACGCCTCTACACCGGCAACATTCCCAGCGGCGACCATCAGCTTGGTATTACGATGATCGGCAAACTGAAAAATGGCACTGATTTCAACGCCTCCGACAGTTTTGTCATTGCCAAGGGCGTCAAGCCGAAAGCGCTCGGAGTCACTCTATCCCGGCCGCAGTCCGGAAACAGCGGAATCCAGATCGGAGACTGGTAGATCATGTTTCGGGCACCGCTCCCACTGATCGGGCTCCTGCTGTTTGCCTGCCTGGCAACGAGTCCAAGCCGAAGCGACGAACTGAAGGATCTGTACTTCGGCGAGGCGCTCTACTACGCGCACCAGGGCGATTTCTTCGCCGCATTGGAGCGGCTGGATACCGAGGTCAAGCAGCATGACGGACTCGACGAGCCCGACCTTGACTCGCTTTATTTCCATATAAACGACGCCCATTTCTCACTGGGTGACTTCGAACTCAGGTACAGGATGCACCATCGCGCGGGCCGTGCCATCAGGGCTGTGCTCGAGGGTGCCGTCGATGATCGCGTGCGTAACGATGCGGCGTACAGACTCGCCCGGATTCATTTCCAGAAGGGCCAGATGGAAGACGCGATGCGTGCGCTCGGGCGTATCGACGGAAAGGTGCCCGAATCCATCCGCGATGACATCGAATTCCTGCGTGGCAACATCTACCTGGCGCAGGGCCAGCCGGCCGACTCCGTAAACGTATTCAAACGCCTGCAGGACTCTGACGGCTACGGTGGCTTCGCGGCGTACAATCTTGGCATCGCGTATCTGCAGGACGGACAGCGACAAGCCGCGCTGCAGCAATTAGAGCGCGCCGGACAGATAGCGACCAGTGATCCCGCGGAACTCGCTATCCGCGACAAATCCAATCTTGTTCTCGGCACAGCGTTGCTCGAAACCGGCGAGTACGACCAAGCAATCCCTTACCTCAACCGCGTGCGTCTCGACGGGCCGTTCTCGAACCAGGCTTTGCTTAGCGCCGGCTGGGCAAACCTGTCCATCGAAAACCTCGAGAGAGCCGTCGTTCCCTGGAGCATTCTTGCCGAGCGCGAGGTGACAGATCGTGCGACCCAGGAGGCCATGCTGGCGTTGCCATACGCGTACGGCAAATTGAATATACACGGCCGCGCGGCCGTGCATTACGGTCAGGCACTGGATTCATTCACCGCCGAAGTCGGCAAGCTGAACACGTCGATCGAAAGTATCAGGGCGGGCAAGTTCCTCGAGGCATTGATTCGCGAGGAGATTCGCAAGGACAAGGACTGGGTCATCCGGCTG
>CAMYIS010000199.1 GCA_947258485.1 uncultured Woeseiaceae bacterium | reverse complement strand
GATTAAAGAGCGCATCGAGAACTTCGAGGCATCCGCGGAAGCGCGGGACGTTGGTACCGTGATCGCGGTTACTGACGGTATCGTTCGTATCCACGGCCTGGCCGACGCACGCTACGGTGAAATGCTCGAGTTTCCGCAGAACACCTTCGGCATGGCGCTGAACCTCGAGCAAGACTCGGTTGGCGCAGTTGTGCTGGGTGACTACAAGCACATTACAGAAGGCGATACCGTCAAGACGACCGGTCGTATTCTCGAAGTGCCTATCGGCAATGCGCTGCTCGGACGCGTGGTTGACGCGCTGGGTATGCCAATTGACGGCAAGGGCCCGATCAACACGGACCTGTCCGCACCGATCGAAAAGGTCGCGCCCGGCGTTATCGAACGCCAGTCAGTCAGTCAGCCCGTGCAGACCGGGCTGAAGTCGATTGACTCGATGGTGCCGATTGGCCGCGGTCAACGCGAGCTGATCATCGGTGACCGCCAGACGGGCAAGACCGCTGTTGCGGTCGACACGATCATCAACCAGCGCGGTACGGGCATCAAGTGTATCTACGTGGCGATTGGTCAAAAGGCATCGTCAATCGCCGGCGTTGTAAGGAAGCTCGAGGAAGAGGGCGCGATGGACCATACGATCGTCGTTGCCGCCGCGGCTGCCGAGAGTCCCGCGATGCAGTACATCGCACCGTACTCCGGCGCATCGATGGGCGAGTACTTCCTCGACAATGGCCAGGACGCGCTGATCATCTTTGACGATCTGACGAAGCAGGCGTGGGCCTACCGCCAGGTGTCATTGTTGCTGCGCCGTCCGCCGGGTCGCGAAGCCTATCCGGGTGACGTCTTCTACCTGCACTCACGCTTGCTTGAGCGTGCTTCCCGCGTCAACGCGGAACACGTCGAAAACGTTTCAGGCGGCAAGATCAAAGGCAAAACGGGCTCGATGACGGCGTTGCCGATCATTGAAACTCAGGCCGGTGACGTTTCGGCGTTCGTGCCGACGAACGTGATCTCTATCACCGATGGCCAGATCTTCCTCGAGACGGACCTTTTCAATGCGGGTATACGCCCGGCCATTAATGCTGGCCTGTCGGTTTCCCGAGTAGGTGGTGCGGCGCAAACCAAGATCATCAAGAAGCTTGGTGGCGGTGTACGCCTTGCGTTGGCTCAATACCGCGAGCTGGCGGCATTCGCACAGTTCGCCTCGGACCTCGATGCTGCCACGCGCGCGCAGCTTGAGCGCGGTGAGCGTGTTACCGAACTCATGAAGCAGAAGCAGTACTCGCCATTGTCGGTTGCCGAAATGGCGCTGTCGCTGTTCGCAGTGAACGAAGGTTTCATCGACGATGTTCCCGCGGAAAAAGTCGTTGACTACGAAACGGCCCTGCATGAGTTCGCTCGTTCGGGCTACCAAAGCGATCTCGATGCGATCAACGCGACGGGCGATTACAACGACGACATCGCGGCGACCCTGAAGGGAATTTGCGACGCGTTTGCGAAGAAAGGCGCATATTGACGAATCGCGGCTTCAGGGCCGCTCCTAACTGTACGAGCGGCCATTAGGCCGCGACAACAAACAGGCTAAATATGGCTGGTGAAAAGGAAATACGCTCCAAGATCGCTTCTGTAAAGAACATGCAGAAGATCACGAGCGCGATGGAAAAGGTTGCTGCCAGCAAGATTCGCAAGGCGCAGCTGCAGATGGAGGCGTCGCGGCCATACGCTGAGCGTATTCGGCGCGTGGTCGGTCATCTGACGCATGCCAACCCTGACTACAAGCACCCGTTCCTTACCGAGCGTGAAGTGCACCGTGTTGGTTTCATCGTGATCTCGACAGACCGCGGTCTTTGTGGCGGACTGAACGCCAACCTCTTCAAGACAGTAATCGCTGAAATTGCGAAGTGGCGCGGCGAGGACGTAAAAGTTGACCTTGCGCTCGTGGGCGCGAAAGCAGTGCGGTTTTTCCGCCGCATGGGCGGCAACGTCGTGGGCAGCGCATCGCATCTCGGCGACAAGCCGAACGTTAATGACCTGATCGGCTCAATCACGATCATGCTCGATTCGTACAGCAAGGGAAAGATCGACCGCCTGTTCCTGGTTCATAACCTGTTCGTTAATTCGATGACCCAGAAGCCGCAGGTCAGGCAGTTGTTGCCGGCGACAGGGGTACAGTTGGCTGAAGGCGAACTGCAGGAGTACTGGGACTACATTTACGAGCCCGGGGCGGACGAGCTGCTGGACGATGTACTGATGCGTTACATCGAGTCACAGGTCTACCGCGGCGCGGTAGAGAACTTCGCGTGCGAGATGGCCGCGAAAATGGTCGCCATGAAGTCGGCCACTGATAACGCGGGCGAAATTATCGATGGGCTGCAGCTGCAATACAACAAGGCTCGACAGGCAGCCATCACCCAGGAAATTTCAGAAATTGTCGGCGGCGCGGCTGCTGTTTCAAGCTGAAGAATTTAATTATTGAGATTAGCAGTGGATTGCCACTGAACTAAGTTAAGGAAAAGAGATGAGCACCGGAACTACTGTGCAGGTTATTGGCGCTGTCGTGGACGTTGAGTTCCCCGCTGGCCAGATTCCCAAGATATACGATGCATTGCTTATTGACGATGCAGAAATCACGCTGGAAGTTCAGCAGCAGCTGGGCGATGGCGTGGTTCGCACGATTGCAATGGGCTCCTCGGAGGGTCTGAAGCGCGGCATGGACGTCACGAACACGGGCGGGCCGATATCGGTGCCGGTCGGCGAGAAGACGCTGGGCCGCATCATGGACGTGCTCGGCAAGCCGATCGACAACAAGGGCGACGTTGGTGCCGAACTGCATATGCCCATTCATCGTGCGCCACCTTCATACGAAGACCAGGCGGCGACGACGGAGCTCCTCGAGACCGGCATCAAGGTCATCGACCTGATCATGCCGATCTCCAAGGGCGGTAAGGTCGGGCTGTTCGGTGGCGCCGGTGTCGGCAAGACCGTAACGCTGATGGAGCTGATTCGGAACATTGCTCACGAGCATTCGGGCTACTCGGTATTCGCCGGTGTTGGTGAGCGTACTCGCGAGGGTAATGACTTCTACCACGAGATGACCGAATCGGGCGTTATCGACAAGGTATCGCTGGTCTATGGGCAGATGAACGAGCCGCCCGGCAACCGCCTGCGCGTCGCGCTGACCGGATTGACGATGGCCGAAGCCTTCCGTGACGAGGGCCGAGACGTCCTCATGTTCATCGACAACATCTATCGTTACACGCTGGCTGGAACCGAAGTATCGGCTCTCCTGGGCCGCATGCCTTCAGCCGTGGGCTACCAGCCGACGCTGGCCGAGGAAATGGGCATCCTGCAGGAGCGTATTGCGTCGACGAAGACGGGTTCCATTACGTCGTTCCAGGCCGTTTACGTACCTGCCGATGACTTGACCGACCCGTCACCCGCTACGACCTTCGCTCACCTGGACGCAACGCTCGTATTGTCGCGTAACATCGCCGAGCTCGGCATTTACCCGGCGGTCGATCCGCTCGACTCGACGTCACGTATTCTCGACCCGCTCATCATCGGTCAGGAACACTACGACTGTGCGCGTGGCGTACAGGCAGTGTTGCAGCGCTACAAGGAGCTGCAGGACATCATCGCGATCCTGGGTATGGACGAGCTGTCTGAAGAAGACAAGGAAATCGTCAACCGCGCGCGCAAGATTCAGCGCTTCCTGTCACAGCCGTTCTTCGTCGCCGAGGTCTTCACGAACTCGCCCGGAAAGTACGTGTCGCTGGCTGAAACGATTCGCGGTTTCAACGGCATTGTGAACGGCGATTACGATCACATTCCCGAGCAGGCGTTTTACATGGTTGGCACGATCGAAGAAGCGGTCGAGAACGCCAAGAAATTCTCATAACAAACCGGGGTCGAACCGAGGTTTTCGAAAACCTCGGTTCGACCCCAAGCAGGAAAACTATGAGCACAATTCGGGTCGACATCGTATCTGCAGAAGGTGAAATCCATAAAGGCGAGGCCGTCATGGTGTTTGCCCCTGCGAAAATGGGCGAGGTTGGCATCGCGCCACGCCATGCACCGATGTTGACGGCGCTGAAGCCCGGAGAGGTCCGTGTTCAGGACGAGGAAGGCAAGGAAAAGAGCTTCTATGTCACGGGCGGCATGCTCGAGGTGCAGCCGACACGGGTCACCATCCTGGCGGATACAGCGCTGCGCGGTGATCAGCTTGATGCAGCTGCCGCACTTGCGGCTCAAAAAGAAGCTGAGGAGGCGCTGAAAGGCGCTTCTGAAGAAACGGACCTCGCTCGCGCGCAAGCCGAACTCGAAGAAGCGCAGGCACGCTACCGCGCCGCGCAAAAGCTCAAAGGCAAACGTTAGATCCCCGCTTTGACCGCCCGGTTTCGGGCGGCTCGTCTCAAGAGACCGGCTACCGCTGGTGGTAGCCCCACGAACCGATAATACGGGTCTGCGGCTCGTGCCGGGGCAGGTTCGCGCGTTGCCAGCGACGGAAGTCGTCGACCTGCACCTCGATGGGCACCTGCCATTCGTCGCGGCCAAAGTAACGCACCGTGTACTCATCGAGATACCCGGCTTCCTGTATGGCGATGAGGTCGTCCAGGTAGGTGTCGGCGGCGTCAGCGTGTTCCAGCCGCTGCTCTTCCCAGGTATCGACGAGGTGCCGGCGGGCCGTGTATTCGCAGCCGTAATTGCTTACCCGTGCCGGAATCGGACCGCCGACATCGAGCTGACAGGCGCTTTTCATCAGGCTGTAGGATACCCAGCTTTGCAGAACCGGGTCATCGGACTCAAAAGCACGCGGCGCAAGGTAGAACGAGTCGCCGTCCGTGACGCCGTCGCGGGTGTAAATCTCGCTGTTGCAGGCGGCAAGCAGCAGGAGGGGCAAAAAAACGAGATTGCGCATGGTACAGAGCATATATCCCAACGATTAACGAGACCTGAATCAAGTTCGCATTACCGGACTTCCTGTATCATTCGCAGGCTAGGAAATCCGGAGAAGGTCACTTGGGCCTGAGCATCATTATTCTAGCGGCAGGACAGGGCACGCGCATGCGTTCGGACCTGCCAAAAGTGCTGCAGCCGCTGGCTGGCAGGCCCCTGCTGTCGCATGTGCTGGACTGTTCCAGGGCCCTTGGGGCCGACGATATATGCGTGGTTTACGGACACGGCGCTGACGCAGTTCGCAGTGTGTTTGCAGGCGAGCCGCTGCGCTGGGCTCTTCAGGCCGAGCAACTCGGTACCGGGCATGCCATGCAGAAAGCCATGCCAGAAACCCCGAATCAAAACCGTGTACTTGTCCTTTTCGGCGACGTGCCGTTGCTAATGCCGGAGACGCTGTCGATATTGCTCGATGAAACGCCGGTGGATGATGTGGCGGTACTGACCGTTGATATGGACGATCCAGCAGGCTACGGGCGCGTTATCCGTGAGCGCGGCAGCGTCAGCTCCATTGTCGAGGAAAAGGACGCGGGCGTAGACGAAAAAGCGGTTTGTGAAATCAATACAGGCGTCATGCTGTGTTCGGCGAATAAACTGAAGGGCTGGCTCAAAGATTTGAGCAACGACAATGCGCAGGGTGAGTATTATCTGACCGACGTCATTGCCATGGCCGTCAATGATAAGGTCGAAGTGCACGGCATCAAGGCGAGCAGCCCGGTGGAGGTTATGGGGATAAACGACAAAAAACAGTTGGCTGAAGCGGAGCGTGCGTTGCAGGCGCGCCTCGTCGATGAACTCATGCAAGCCGGTGTTGGCTTTGCAGATCCGGCGCGCGTCGACATTCGCGGCACGCTGACGTGCGGCAAAGACGTGTTCATCGATATCAATGCTGTGTTCGAGGGAAATGTCGAACTCGGTGATGGCACCAAAATAGAATCGAATAACCTGATTCGGGATACCCGGCTCGGCGCCGGCACGATCGTGCACTCGAACTGCCATATCGAAGGTGCAACGACGGGTAATAATTGCGAGATCGGCCCGTTCGCGCGCATGCGCCCGGGTGCCGAGCTCGCCAACAACGTGAAAATCGGAAATTTTGTCGAAATCAAAAAGAGTACTGTTGGCGACGGCAGCAAGGTGAACCACCTGAGCTACCTTGGCGATAGCGAGGTCGGGACGGGCGTCAACGTCGGTGCCGGCACGATCACCTGCAATTACGACGGTGCTGCAAAGCACAAGACCAAGATCGGCGATCGCGCATTCATCGGGTCGAACGTCAATCTCGTCGCGCCCGTTGAGATTGGTGAGGGCGCGAACATCGGCGCGGGTTCGACGATCTCGAAGTCTGCGCCTGCCAACGAGTTAACGCTTACGCGTGCGAAACAAACAACGATAAAGGGCTGGAAGCGGCCGGTTAAGAAGGAAAGCTAGTCAATGTGTGGAATTGTTGGCGCGATTGCCGAAAGAGACATAGTGCCAGTCCTTGTTGAGGGACTGCGTCGCCTGGAGTATCGGGGCTACGATTCCGCGGGGGTGGCAGTTGTTGACGACAACAACAACATCGGGTTGTGCCGAACCGTCGGTAAAGTGGCAGAGCTTGACGAGAAGCTTGAAAAAAATTCACTGGCGGGCCGCATCGGTGTCGCGCATACGCGCTGGGCCACCCACGGCGGCGTGACCGAGGAAAATGCTCATCCGCACGTGTCGGGTGGACGCGTCGCGGTAATTCATAATGGCATCATCGAGAACTTCCAGCCGATCAAGGACGAGTTACTTGAGAAAGGCTATGTCTTCGAATCGGAGACCGACACGGAAGTTGCGGCGCACCTGGTTCATGACTATCTGAAGCAGGGGCTTGACCTCGTCGGGGCTGTCGGCAAAGCAGTCGCGCGATTTGAGGGCGCGTACGCGCTGCTCGTTGTTGATGTGGAAGACCCGGATCGAATTGTAGTCAGCCGCGTCGCAAGCCCGCTCGTTATCGGACTCGGGGACGGTGAAAATTTCGTCGCCAGCGGAGTACCGGCGTTGCTGCCGGTTACCAAGCGCTTTATCTATCTGGAGCAGGGCGACCTGGCGGACATTCGCCGCGATGGCGTGCGAATCCTTGCCACGGACGGCAAGGAAGTCACGCGTGAGGTTCATGAGACAGAGTGGGACAGCGCGTCGGCCGAAAAAGCACCGTACAGCCACTTCATGCTGAAAGAGATATTCGACCAACCGAGTGCGTTGGCGGATACGCTCTACGGCCGGGTGTCGAACCAGCGGGTCCTGCCTGAGTCACTCGGGCCGAGGGCGGAAGAACTGCTGGACCAGGTAGAGCACATTCACATCGTTGCCTGTGGCACCAGCTATCATGCGGGCTGCGTTGCCAAGTACTGGATAGAATCGCTGGCCGGAGTGCCGTGCCAGGTCGAAATTGCCAGCGAGTACCGTTACCGTCATGTCGTAGTTCCGCCAAAAACGCTGTTCGTTACGCTATCGCAGTCCGGTGAGACCGCGGACACATTAGAGGCCCTGCGCATTGCAAAGGATCTCGGATACCTTGGCACGCTGACTATCTGCAACAGTGCGCACAGCTCGATGGTACGAGAATCCGATCTTGTGATGATGACGCAGGCGGGTCCGGAGATAGGCGTTGCGAGTACAAAAGCATTCACGACCCAACTGCTGTCGGTGCTCATCGTAACGCTTATGATGGCGAAGCATCGCGGGTTATCCAGGGAACGAGAGAAAGAGTTTGTCGCGAACCTTACACATGCGGCCGCTGCTTCGGACCTGGCGCTGCGAATGAGCGACGAGCTGCAGGAACTCGCTAAGGATTTTGCCGACAAGCAGCACACGCTTTTTCTCGGGCGGGGACCAATGTGGCCGATCGCAATGGAGGGCGCGCTTAAGCTTAAGGAAATCTCTTACATTCATGCGGAAGCGTACGCCGCGGGCGAGCTCAAGCACGGGCCCCTGGCATTGATTGATGACGAAATGCCCGTTGTCGTTGTTGCGCCAAATAACGAGTTGCTGGATAAGCTCAAGTCCAACATGCAGGTAGTGCGCGCGCGCGGTGGTCAGCTGTATGTCTTTGCGGACCAGGAAACCGGTATCCAAAGCGAGCCGGGCATGAAGGTAATCGCAATGCCGCACGCGGACCGGATGATTGCCCCGATCGTCTATACGGTTCCGCTGCAACTGCTCGCTTATCATGTGGCAGTGCTGTTAGGTACCGACGTTGATCAACCCAGGAATCTCGCGAAGTCGGTAACCGTTGAGTAGCGCTTTCGCCAGGTCTCACTACTGGTGGTTCGTCGTAATATAGTTTCAAACTGGGCATTAAAGTTTCAGACTACGCGGCGTTTCCTGAAAATTTAGTTTCAAACTCGATTCAAATGAAAATTATCGTTAGAATTTCCCCGCCTCATTCCGCTAGTAGAGAGGTCCTGGACGCAGCGAGCGAGCGGTTTACCCAGTATCTTGAACTCACCCGCAATCAAAAAGAGGGAACCTGGTTCAATCCGTGGATGGAATTTACGGAGGAGGAGCTGGACCAATGTGACTTTCTCCAACCGGTATGCAGAGGGCCCGTCTTTGCAGAAACTGATGCTGATTACAACCAGACCCAAAAATGGCTGGACGCTGCTTCGGAAATCGAAACCATCCAAGGTGTAAAAGTAAAATTATTGGAACGGGTTTGTGTCAAGGACCGAAAGTTGAAACCCAATGTAATCGCAGGGGTATTGCAATGGACTCCGGACTTCATTTTGCCCACCGAAATTGTGAGTATATTCAAGCAATCACAATTGAAAGGTTTTTTGGTAAGAGAGGTCTTTAACAGAAAAGCTCAATTGCCCTTCCAGGATTATCATCTCTTGTACAGTGACCACTTCATGCCAGCTGCTACCCGCGTAGTCTTTCCATCGGAGAGCATTCCGTTTGAGGAGCGATTTAAGGATGAGTTCGAAAAAGCGGGTATCAGCCTGACGCGAGCCCGGGAGTTAGACGAACAGGATAAGGAAAAATACATGCTGTATGGCTGCCTTTGTTATGAAACCTTGAATAGGAAAGATCTGAAAGATTTCAACCGCACCGCTGAACCCTGGGCCAGTAACAATTTTCCCCTGTGGGTCGTTTCCCGACAAGTCCGGAATATATACCGGGAACACCAATTGAAAGGCTGGATATTCGAACCGGTGCTGGAAAAGGGCAGCAAGTTGTACGAAGAGCACGAATTGTTATGGAAGAGTTTTGTTGGTGCCATCCAGGTTAATCGAGCCAACCATATGTAAGTGCGCACATGGTTACAGATTTGTTGCCCGCATAGGCTCTACCGCCAAGTTTCACACCCTGCTCGAAGAAGGCGTTACCGATCCTGTCGGGCCGCTATATGCCTCGGCACCTCCAATCCTTTGTTAGGCGACGCTGAACATCTGCTTTGGTTCAGTAGAGAAAATTGTACCTAGCGCCAGTTGACTGGCGGCCAACGGCCACAAGCGGCCGCCCAATACTAAAATCTCAGAGAGTCGGAGTTCTATAAAATCGATCCCAAATATACTGGCCCACCGCGACCACCAATTTAAAGAACGTCCAGAACATCGCGAAGGTGATCGCAGTTGTAATCAGCCACAAAGCCAACGCTCCAACCACGATTCCTATACTTCGGGACAGAGTGTCACCCGGCAGATACATCCAAAGAGTAAGTGCGGCTATCTGACTCGACGCGATAAAGCAGACAAGCAAGATTACTTTTGTGTTTTTCTTCATCGGTGAGCGACAGTATTGCGTGCTAAAAATACGGCTGATTAGAGGCTAATTGCGGTTTGCTGCAATGGGTCAACAACGGAAATTTTAATGCGAAACAAGCGAATGTCTCAGTACGGCCATCAGCTGCCGCTCATGTTTGATTAAATAGGCTTTGCAAGGAAGTCGCTAGTTCATTGAGCGTCGACTCATAGATTTTTACCGAGTTGAGCTGAACTCCCATGCAGTTTCCCCTGGACGCAGTACCTTCGTAGAAAGTACCGCGTTCGTCTTTGAAGATCGCCTTTTAGCCCCTCAAGCTCCGAAACATAGATCTGATAGGCGTCAAAGTTGAGAGTGGCCTCGGTTCGGCCTCGAGAGAGTCTATAAACCTTCAAGTATCTTCAGCCAGGTTGCTCAGTGTCGGCTTTGGGTCAGCAGTTGCCTGCCCGAAGCTTAACACCTGGGCGACTGCTTCCGAGCGCTTACCAGCCGCTCATCAGGTTCAATCGCGACGGGCTGCAATCGGCCAATTCCTGTCGTTGGAGCGTGCCGCACACGCCATCACCCATTTGTGAAGCCTATTTCCTTCGCACTATTCGTCAGGGAAGTTTAGCTCAACGCCATTGCCGGCAGGGTCACTCAGGAATAACTGAACTCGCTTCAGCTCAGGTACACGAGCTGTAGTGTATTCAACACCTAGTTTTGAAAGCCGCTGTTGAAATTCTTGAAGGCCTGAGCAGTTGAACGCGGCATGATTGAATGAAATCTGACCAGACAGCATTAATTTATCTTGCGAAGACTCAGACAAATGTAAGACAGCATGGTCACCCGCGTAGAGCCAGTAACCAAACTTCTTGAAACGCGGGCGATATCCGACGGTCAATCCCACCGTATTTGTGTAAAAGACGCGCATTCTTTCAAGGAGCTCGCGGGGCGCACACAAGTTGTAATGATCAAGTTCAAGAATCTTCATTGTATTAGCTGCTCACAGGCGAAGCGGCATCCGTGGTCAAATGACCGCAAAGGGTCAGCCCCATTTGAACGTCCCTTTTTGGGAAAAGCAGACATTCGATTGTCATTTCGCTCTGGAAAGAAAAAGCCGCACTCATAAGGGTGCGGCTTTCTCAATGGAGCCTGACGGCTCGCTCCCCTGTTACTAGTGATTCTAGCAGTTCGGGCGAATGGGATTTGGGCTTGCCATTCCTGGAATTGATCGCAAATTGGGTCAGATTACAGAGGTCGCCTATACTGCAGTCATATATGACATTAAGAAGACCAGGCCTATGCCCGAAATTACCTTACTTGGCTGGATCCACACCATTATTGCCATTATTGCCCTGATTGCGGGTTTTTACACTTTGGCGGTTTACAAAGTGATTACTCCAGAGCAAAAAACGGGTCAACTCTATTTGATTTGTACGCTGATCGCGGCGGTGACCGCCCTGATGATATACAAACATGATGGATTTGGGCCTGCCCACGGTCTTGCTGTTCTTACCCTATTGGCGTTGGTTGGCGGTTTTGTCGTCGCCAAAATAAAGGTATTTGCAGAGGTAGCAGAGTACTTTCAAGCTTTTTGTTTTTCGGGAACCTTGCTGTTCCACATGATTCCCGCGATAACTGATGGGCTACTTCGACTGCCAGTAGGGGATCCGATACTAACTAACCCCCACGATCCCATGTTGAAGAAATTCTATCTGGCATTTCTTGTTATTTTCCTGGCGGGTTACGTCATGCAATTTCTTTGGCTTAAGAAACAAAAAAAGTGTTAAGAAAGATTTTCACTTGCAGCCGTTTCGACAATGTCTTCTACTGACCCAATGCCGGCGTTACGCTAGAACGGAGAAAAAGGGCTGCTGACCCGAAGCGGCGCTGAGATCAGCGCCCGACGTCATCCCTTGCCCGGGATCGTAGGAATCTCTGTGCACTTGCCGCGTGGGATTTCGCCGGCACGGTCATACATCGGAAGTTCGCAGACTTCTCCTGCGCGTGTGGTGCCGTCGACGCATTCGACCTGCAGCGCTGTTCCCGGCGTAAGCTTCGGGTCGTCCAGGCGCACGATGGCGACACCGCACTGAAGGAAGGGAGACCAAGCGCTGCTGCAGACGCGACCAGCCGACTTACCTTTGAGGGAAACGGTATCTCCGTGACGGGCAATGCCACCTGCACATTGCAGCCCCCAGGTACGCCGGCTCTTGGCCGCTCGTGTGAGCGCGGCCATACCGATAAAGTCGGTCTTTCGCAGGTCCACAAATGCGCCGAGCCCCGCGGCGAACGGCGTCACGCTGTCATCAAAATCAGTACCTGAAAAAAGCAGCCCGGCTTCAATGCGCCGGGCGTTCGTCGCTGCGGCCGGTATCGTGTGCATTCCATGGGGTTCGCCTGCCCTCCAGATCCTTTCTCCGATGACGTCGGTGTCGGCATCGGATCTGAAGTAAAACTCCCAGCCCAGTTCGTTGGTGAAGCCGGTACGGCTGATCACCACCGGTTGGCCGCCGATGCGTATCTGAGCCAGGTCAAAGTAGCGGAAGTGCTCCGGCATTCCCTCGTCGGAGGCTTGTGCGAGTACGTCCATTGAACGCGGACCCTGGACCTGGCTAATCCAGACATCAGGGTCGAATACCTCAACATCGAATCCCTCTGAATGGGCGCGTAGCCAAATGGGGAACTCGCCATCACCCTGGGCATACCAAAACCGGTCGGACGAGAGTCGAAGAAGGACGCCATCCATGATCATTCCACCGTCGGCAAAGCAAGCGAGCTGATAGCTGCAACGCCCCACACGCATGTCCGATACATCACGAGTGAATACGCGGTTGAGCATGGCCTCGGCATCGGGCCCGCGGATCTCGGTTGCCAGTTCGCCCGTATGGGCAAGGCCGACCCGTCGACGCAAACACCAGTAGAGGTCTTCCGTGCGCACGTTGTCGTAATGGAGCGACCGCAGCCGCCGGTTGTAGATGCCGAACTGCGGGTCATACGGCAGTTCCTGATGCACCAGTGGGTGCGGCGCCATGGACTGCCTGAACTCGCTCGGACCACCGGCGGAGGGCACTGGCTTGACTACGAACTCCATATTATTCTTCGAGTCTGCCACCTTATCTCCCGGCGTTGACGACTTGAGAGAACGATAGATTACTTGTCTGATCAGGAGAAAGCTGGTCGCGGGCCAGTTACACCTGATCTAAGTCGTCATCCAACTAAATGAATCGTAGCAAACCCTAATTATCAAACATCCGGTCTTGGCCGTTAGCTGTCCCCAGAACGGCCAAATGCGGACGCTTCGAAGTGGCAAAATTATTTCCAGTCAGACGTTATGACCGAGAGAGGAAAGACGGCCGGGCAATAGCGCACCCGACCGTCCTCATTATCGGGTTGTTACCGGATCAATCATTTATCGCGAAATTTCATAACCTGGAGCAGGGACGTGCCCATCACTGTGCGGTACTCGGCGCGGTTGCCGCTCTCTCCAGCCATCTTCTCAATACTTTTACTCTGCCAGTCCATATATTCCTTCGTACGCTTTTCACCTTCTTCGCCCGACGGAATATCTTCGCGGACAGTGACCAAATACAGATCCGGCTCATCGCTTCGATTATGAACGTTGGCGATTACCATATAGTCCTTAATCCAGCCCTTGGATTTCGCGAACTCAAGGTCCTTTCGCCATTCGTCAGCTAGCCAGTTCGAATACTTCCATCCGCCGCCGTCATGTATGTCTATTCCCGTTACTTCCCAATAGTCACCCTGGACAAACGGCCACTCCTCGGCAAGTGCACCTGTAGAAAACATAGCGCACAGGGCGCCCATCATCAGAACGGAAACAAGTTTCTTTATTGAATTTTTCACTATTATCCTCCGATTGTGGACACCAAGCGTCCACTTGTCCCACGAAAATAACATGGAATCAATTCAAGCAGGTACTTTCGTCTGTATCAATAAACGGACATCGACAGGCACCTCGGTCCTACGCGTCGTTTCGCTGCATAAACTTATATACTGAGACACGACAGCACAATTGACGAATTTGTGGCCTTGCCCCCTGTCATGTAGTACAAATTTTCGATTTCTCCGTAACCTTCCGAAGTTGGAAACGCACCCTAAATGCAATACAACGTGCTGGATGAAACTACGCCGTAAGAGTAGACGTCGTAGGCGCTCATGCGAGTATGTTTTGTGCCGAAATCTTGGCCATCTCGGTTGAGGATGTTCCCGTTACGATAGGGCTTTTATTAGTCCAGACGCGGCAGATGCGTCCAGGTACTCACGCATGTGGCAGACTTTGCCATCTTTAACGTCTGCAATAACACAGACAGCCAAATTCAGATTGCTGCCATCCGGCAGCACGCCGCGTACGCTGTGCTCTTCGACAAATCCCGTGGCCGTATTGGACCGTTTGGGATCTTCATATCGGAAATCTTTAACGACTCGAAGTACCGCCCGAGAGAATTCCAGCAGCGAATCAAGATCCATCGGCGGGTTGTTGTTCTGGCGCGCTTGCATGTCCGAAGTACAAAGGGCGCGAATGCGCTCTTCATCACCCTTTTCAAAAGCAACAAATAGCGCTTCACAGAGTTCCGTATTGTCCACCAATGTCTCCGACATTTTGTTCTTACTTCAATCCCGTTCTTGCGATGTCCGCCATGGTTCAGCAGCAGCCTGTCGTTAGTTTACCAGCCCCGGGGCTGCTTCCGGCCAGAAGTGGACAGTCGATCCGTTGTGGAATTACGCCACTAGATTCTGCGTGTCTTGAACCAGGTATACGTCAGGAGGCTGAGAACTAAGACTACAGCTGTAGAAGAACCGATTATGCGGCTAACAGGTATGACCCGGACAATTGCCGCATAGATACCTGCCGCGCCAATCAAGAAGACAACCAGCATAGTCGGAAGTAGCACCCATCTTCGCTCTATCGGCTGACGATCAGCGATAATCAACATAACGCCCCAGGAAATCGCTACTGCGGCCATCAAGCCCATGGGATAGACAAATCCAGTAACTCCCATTCTTTCTGGAATCAAAACTAGAAGGGCTATGATGAAATCGGCAATTGCCGCCACCCAATAGCTAGTCCGTATCAGATTTCGATAATTGTTCATTCTTACGAACGACCGATCTCGGTTAGTAACAGCCAGTCGTTAGTCTACCAGCCCAGGGGCTGCTTCCGGCCAGCAAGCGACATTCCCCGAGTTCCAGCGAAGGTCGCAAACGCAGCAACTCCGGTCATTCGTGATGATCGAGTTCAGCGGCGGTCGAAAGCCGTCCGCTGCAACGAAGGGTTAGACCTGATCACGCTCGAGCCGGATGTCCACTTCTCGTTCAACATACTGCCACTCCGGTATAGCACGCAATGCAGCAAGCAGATTGTTGAACTTCACCTCATCAGATGGCGCGTACTCGAACCAAGTGATGAAATCGAACGGTTCGTTCTCCGAGAGATCACGGCAGTGATGGAGCCTTCTAGCCAGCGTGGGAAAATGCTCCAGTCCGATTTTGGTGTGGTGA
>CAMYIS010000198.1 GCA_947258485.1 uncultured Woeseiaceae bacterium | reverse complement strand
CGGGGACGCAATAATACACGGCGCCTTGTGCAATGTCCTGCGCATTGTTAGATTACGCCGTTAATCTTGCTTCGAGACCCCGCCCCGACATGTTCAAGAATATCCTGGGTTATTTTTCCAATGACCTGTCCATTGACCTTGGCACCGCCAACACCCTGATCTACTCGCGGGGACACGGCATCGTGCTCGATGAACCGTCCGTGGTGGCGATTCGGGAGGATTCGGGACGTGGCGGCCGCGTTGTTGAGGCTGTCGGCATGGAAGCGAAGAACATGCTGGGCCGCACGCCGGGCAATATCACAGCCATCCGGCCCCTGAAGGACGGTGTTATCGCCGATTTCACGGTCACGGAGAAGATGCTGCAGCACTTTATCCGAAAAGCGCATCAGTCACGCTATTTCCGGCCCAGCCCCAGGGTCCTGATCTGCGTGCCCTACGGCTCAACCCAGGTCGAGCGCCGCGCAATCCGCGAGTCGGCCGAGGGCGCAGGTGCCCGCAAGGTACACCTTATAGATGAGCCGATGGCTGCCGCCATAGGCGCGGGCATGCCTGTCCATGAGGCGCGCGGCTCGATGGTGCTCGATATCGGGGGCGGCACCTCGGAAGTCGCGGTCATCTCGCTGAATGGCATCGTTTATGCGGCGTCGGTCCGAATCGGCGGCGATCGTTTCGACGAAGCCATCACCAACTACGTCCGACGCAACTACGGAATACTGATCGGCGAAGCAACGGCGGAGCGCATCAAGCACGACATTGGCTCTGCATTCCCGGGCCAGGAGGTCCTCGAGATCTCGGTCAAGGGCCGCAATCTTTCTGAAGGCGTGCCGCGCAGCTTTACGCTCAACAGCAATGAAATCCTCGAAGCCCTGCAGGAACCGCTGCAGGGTATCGTCGGTGCGGTAAAGGAGGCGCTGGAGCAGACGCCGCCCGAACTGGGCGCGGACGTCGCCGAACGCGGCATCGTGCTCACAGGTGGCGGTGCCATGCTGCGCGACCTCGACAAGCTCTTGATGGAGGAAACCGGACTGCCCGTTGTCATCGCCGACGATCCGCTGACCTGCGTCGCCCGCGGCGGCGGCCGTGTTATCGAGCTCATCGACGAACACGGTCCGACTGTGTTCGGCCTGGAGTGATTCACGGCCGGCTAGACTGACGACGGGGTCCACTTACGCGATGGTCGCTTCCCGGGGAAAAAACAGCAATCCAGCGCGCATTCCGGCGCTCGGTATCCGGATGCTGGTGCTGGTATTGATCAGCATGGTGCTGATGTATCTCGATCATCGCGAGAATCACCTTGATGCCCTGCGAAAAGGCATCGGCGTGGCCGTTTTCCCGATCCAGCTCGCTGTCGATGCGCCTGTGCGATTGTGGGCCTGGCTTGCAGAATCGACAACGTCGCGCAGTGACCTGCAGCTCGAAGTCAGCCGCCTCAATGCCGAGAGATTACTCACCAACGCCAGGCTGCAGCGTCTCACGGCCCTCGAAGCGGAAAACGCACGATTGCGCGCGCTCCTGGATGCACGCTCCAGGGTTCGCGACGAGGTGCGGGTCGCGGAGATCATGGCGGTCGATGCCAACCCTTATGAACACAACCTCATTATCGACATTGGCAGCCGTGATGGAGTTTATGACGGTCAGGCCATCGTCAGCGCCGACGGCGTAGTCGGCCAGGTAATCAAAACGGGCCTGGTGACCTCGCAAGCGGTGCTGATCAGCGATACCGATCATGCCCTGCCCGTCGAGGTCAACCGCAACGGTCTGCGCACCATTGCCGTTGGCACGGGCGAGATCGACCGCCTCGACCTGCCCTTCCTGCCAAATAATGCCGATATTCGTGCCGGCGACCTGCTGGTCACGTCAGGTTTGGGCGGTGCTTTTCCGGCCGGCTACCCTGTTGCAGTGGTCGACTCAGTGACGCGCATCCCGCAAGATCCTTTTGCGAACGTCACGGCGAAACCGTCAGCAGCCCTCGACCAGGTTCGCGAAGTCATGCTCATCTGGTCGGCGGCCCCGGTCGTCGAGGAGCAGGATGATGAGTAGGGACAGTGCATCCCGCCGCCTGCCCGTGATCGGAACGCTGGTTGTCGGACTCATGCTATCGATCATGCCTTTGCCGGACGTGATCGCACCATTTCGCCCCGACTGGCTGGCACTGCTGACCATCTTCTGGGCGATGCAGCTGCCACGCACCTGGAGCGTCGGAAGCGCCTGGATCAT
>CAMYIS010000197.1 GCA_947258485.1 uncultured Woeseiaceae bacterium | reverse complement strand
TCACGAGGTTGTAGTGGTAGACGATCTCACGACAGGTCTCGCGGCAGGCGTTGAAGCTGGGGTCGCCTTTCGCACCCTGCCGGTGCAGCGCGAGCAGGCGAAAGCCCTCTCGCTTATCGTCGGTTGGCACATCGCCCCGGGCCGTTATCCAGTGCTCCAGTATCTCCTCGCTCGCCCGTAGCAGCAGAGACGCCGCGGCATCTGCATCGTGGGTCGCCGGTGGCGCGTCGAACACGGTCTCTAGCTCGGCGAGCGACCTCATCCCAGGCCCTTGGCCTTGAGGAACTTGATCGAGTCGGAAATATTCTCGTGCACGCCCACTTTCTTCGCTTTGAGCCCCAGTGCCATGCCGAGCAGCTGCGTGAAATACAGGATCTTGATATCGACTTTTTCGCCGAGCGTCTTCTCGGCACGGATCTGGTGCATCTCGAGACCCGAATGACAGGTGGGGCATTCGGTCGCGATAACGTCCGCGCCGGCGAGCTTCGCGGTTTTCAGGATATTCAGAACCAGCTTCGTCGAAATATCGCTGTCAGACAGTGTATGCGCGCCACCGCAGCAGGCCGTCTTCAACGGGAAGTCCACGTTCTCGGCGCCAGCCGCCGCCAGCAGGTCGTCCATGAAATGCGGCTTGGAGGTCGACTCGCTGCCGGGCCCCTTGTCCTTTTCCGGGAATATGTGCCGTGGCCGGGTGTACATGCAGCCGTAGTAGTTGGCGATCTTCAATCCACTCAGCGAATTCTTGACGCGAGCCGCGAGGCCCTCTTCGCCGATCGTGTCCCTGATCCAGTCGAGCGCGTGAATCGTCTCGACCTGGCCGGACTCGTAGGTCTTGTGTCCCGCTTTCTTCGACAGGCGGTCGACCACGGCCACCGACTCGCTGTCGTTCTTGAGGTCGTACTCCGCTTTCTTGAGGTTGTGGTAACAGCCGTTGCAGGGCGCCATGACGACGTCCATGTCCATTTCATTGGCGGCGACCGACATCACCCGCGAAGACAGGTAGGTCTGCAGTTTCGGGTCGACGTTCTTGACTTCCATTGCCCCGCAGCAATTCCAGTTCTTAACCTCGACCAGGTCGAGCCCGAGCGCCTTGCCCACGGCTTTGGTTGAACGATTGTAGGAATGGCCGCTGCCTTCGAGCGCACAGCCCGGGTAGTAAGCGACCTTCTTGTATTTGTCTTTCGTCGTCATAAATCCGGAATCCTTGTCAGGCAGCGACATCGTTTTTGGCGGTTTCAACCAGCTCGGCCAGACTCAGTGCCTGCTCCTGTTTCTCATGCTGTTCGTCAATGTATTCCTGCATCGCGGCCGACGCTTTGGACCAGTCGCTGGTACGCGGCGCCACCAGTGTCGCAAGCCCCATACGGGTTAACATGCCGACGGGCAAGCCGCTGATCATGCGTTTGACCATCTCGATCATCCAGTCCTGCAACAGCTTTTGTTTCGTGCGTGCAAAGAAGCGCCGCATCGTTCGGCTTTCTTCGATTTTGCCGGTCTTGACGACCTGTTCCGTAAATACCTCGTCGAAATGCGTCGACGGCGACTTCGGCGTATGACCTTTCCTCTCCAGCCAATGTGCCGTTGCTTTCATGACGCCCTCGGGAAATACGTCGCGCGGACACGCGTAGGTGCATTTGTTGCAGGACACGCACTGCCAGATGATGTCCTTGTCGCGCAGCAGCTCCGACTCCATGCCCATGCGAATCAGGTAGATCCAGTAGCGCGGATTGAAGTCCGGGTTGACCTCGTTGACGGTGCAGGAATTGGTGCATGAGCCGCATTGCCAGCAGCGGTGAACGTACTCCCCACCGGGTAGCGTGGCGATCTCTTCCTCCAGCGTCTCGTTGTAGTCGCTGACCACGCGGGTCTTGATGAACGTACTCCAGTGGCCGGACACGTCCACCCCATCGATAACCATATTCTCGTGTGTCTCGAGGTCTTCCTCGCGAATCAACGATTTTTCATGAATTGGCATGGGTCGTTTCCTAGTTCAGCGACTGCTGGTCGTCGATGACAAACGCGACACCGTCGATGGATTTCAGGCGGGTTCGGCCGTTGCCCGGCTGTACGCCATCGAGGCCCAACAGGCGACGCGTGTGTTGCATCGGGTCTTCGGGTGCCGAGAAGTCGACGCGCAGGTAGCTGCCACCCTGCTCGCAAATGTACTGCGCGTAGATCTGCGCGCACAGCACATCGACATAGAACAGCACATCGCGAAA
>CAMYIS010000196.1 GCA_947258485.1 uncultured Woeseiaceae bacterium | reverse complement strand
CGAGGTTTCACCCGAACGGTGCGAGATCACGGCCGTGTAGCCAGCCTCTTCCGCCATAGTAATTGCATCAAGAGTTTCGCTTAAGGTACCGATTTGGTTAGGTTTTATCAATATTGAATTTGCTATTTTTTCGTCGATGCCACGCTTGAGGATGGTCGTGTTGGTAACGAAAAGATCGTCACCGACAATCTGGACGCGGTCTGCAAGGGCATCGGTCATGACACGCCAGCCCTCCCAG
Source organism: uncultured Woeseiaceae bacterium (assembly GCA_947258485.1). GTDB lineage: Bacteria > Pseudomonadota > Gammaproteobacteria > Steroidobacterales > Woeseiaceae > UBA1847. The sequence continues at coordinate 3,164 of CAMYIS010000196.1, read as the reverse complement.
TCGCTCTCATCCATGCCGTCTTCGATCGTGATGATCGGGTAGCTATCCGCCAATTCGGACAGGTATGCCGTGAATCCGACCGCGTCGAAGGTGCGTCCTTCGGACGCCAGATCGTAAACGCCGTCTTTGTAAAACTCGGAACTCGCGGCATCGAGACCGAGCAGGATGTCATCCCCTGCTTTGAATCCGGCTTTCTCGATCGCGGTCATGATCGTGTCCAGAGCCGCTTTGTTAGAGGGCAGATCCGGCGCGAAACCACCTTCGTCGCCCACGGCCGTATTCAGCCCCTGCCCGCGCAGGACGCTTTTCAGACTGTGGAATACCTCGGCGCCGTAACGCAACGCTTCGGCAAAGTTCGGCGCGCCGACTGGCAGAATCATGAACTCCTGGATATCGACACTATTGTCGGCGTGCGCGCCGCCGTTGATGATATTCATCATCGGCACAGGCATCGTCGTGCCCGTCCCCAGGTGACGGAAAAGCGAAATGCCCCTGGATGCGGCTTCGGCTTTTGCCGCAGCCAGTGAAACAGCCAGTATCGCGTTCGCACCCAGACGCCCTTTGTTGTCCGTGCCATCGAGTTCGATCATGCGCTGATCGAGGGCTCGCTGATCGTCAAAATCGACGCCCAGCAGCGCTTTGCGGAGTTCGCCGTTTACGTTGGCTACGGCCTTCTGCACGCCTTTCCCGAGGTAGCGCGCTTTGTCGCCATCGCGTAACTCCACGGCCTCTCGAGTGCCGGTCGATGCGCCCGATGGCACGCCCGCACGGGCGCTAACACCGTCGGTCAGGGTGACGTCAGCTTCCACAGTAGGGTTACCGCGTGAATCGAGAATCTCTCGACCACGAATATCTTTGATCTTGATCATTGTTACTCCGAGTCAGGAACCCCGAGGCCATAGCCTGCTTCGAGGAAGTTGTTTTTCTTTACGCATTGATCGATCGATACCAGCGTTTCGAGCAGCTCTCTCATTTGGCCGAGCGGCCAGGCATTCGGCCCGTCACTAAGGGCTTTCGACGGGTCCGGGTGCGTTTCCATGAAGAGCCCGGCAACACCGGCAGCCGTGGCTGCGCGTGCGAGCACCGGGATGAACTCGCGCTGGCCGCCCGAGGCCGTGCCCTTGCCACCCGGGAGCTGCACCGAGTGCGTCGCATCGAATACAACGGGGCACCCGGTACCGCGTAATACCGCGAGGCTGCGCATGTCCGACACGAGGTTGTTGTAGCCGAACGAGAAGCCACGTTCACACACCATGATCTTGTCATTGCCCGTCGACTTCGCTTTGTCGACAACATTCTGCATTTCCCACGGCGACAGGAACTGGCCCTTCTTGATGTTGACGGGTTTTCCGGCGGCGGCCGTCCGCAGGATGAAATTCGTCTGCCGGCACAGAAATGCGGGCGTCTGCAGTACGTCGACGACATCCGCCACCTCATCCATCGGCGTGTCTTCATGCACATCGGTCAGGATCGGGAGCCCGAGCTGTGTCTTGACCTCGCCCAGGATGCGCAGGCCTTCTTCCATGCCGGGTCCGCGAAAACCGTCACGAGAACTGCGGTTTGCTTTGTCGAACGAGGATTTGTAAATCAGCGGGATATTGAGAGCGGCGCACATCTCTTTGAGTGTGCCCGCCGTGTCCAGCGCCATTTGTTCACTTTCGACGACGCAGGTGCCAGCAATCAGGAAGATCGGCCGATCGTTGCCTGCGTCAAATCCGCACAACTTCATGCTTCGGCAGCCTCCGGAAGCTCACCTTCCCTGTGGCGGCGCACGGCGCTGATGAAACTCTTGAATAAGGGGTGGCCGGTCGGCAAGCTGCTGACGGTAGTTGTTGTTCACCTCGTAGCGATGACGGTGGCGCTCCTCGATGCTTGTGCTGCCGTAGCTACGTGCCGCCAGCGAGCCTTCGGCCAGCGAGACCTGCTGCGCGCCCAGGCGCATCGTACCGCCGAGTTCGGAATCTTCATCACGTTGCTCGGTGTCACCCGTCTGGTCCTGCCACTCCGTGATCAGGCCCACGACCGGATGCGGCGTGCCCGGTTCGAATTCCGTACTCATGGCACCTTGCAGCCCTGCGAGGTTGCGGGCTGCTTCGATGACGGCCACCTGCATGCCCAGGCAGATGCCGAGATACGGAATACCGCTTTCGCGCGCAAACCGCACGGTTTCGATCTTGCCTTCGATGCCGCGATCGCCGAACCCACCGGGTACGACGATGCCGTCCATATTCTGCAGACAATCCACACCATCTTCTTCGATGTCGCGAGATTCGATGAAGTGAATATTGACGCGCGTGCGCGTATGAATGCCGCCGTGCTGCAGCGCCTCGACCAGGGAGATGTACGAGTCCTTGAGATCCATGTACTTGCCGACCATGGCGATATCGACCTCGGCCTGCGGATGCTGCTTGGCCTCGACGATGGCTTCCCACTCGCTCAGGTCGGCTTCGGGCAAGTCAAGGCCGAGCTGCCGGGCGACAATGTCATCGAGCCGTTGCTCGTGCATCATCAGCGGAATCTTGTACAGGTCATCGGCATCGTAGGCCGATATGACAGCTTTTTCCCGCACGTTGGTGAAGAGCGCGATTTTGCGGCGTTGCTCGTCCGGCAGCGGCTGCTCCGACCGACAGACCAGGATGTCGGGCTGTATACCGATCGAGCGTAATTCCTTGACCGAGTGCTGCGTCGGTTTGGTCTTGATTTCGGACGACGTCGAAATGAACGGCACGAGCGTCAGGTGCACGTACACGACACGCTCGTGCCCGAGTTCTACGCCCATCTGGCGAATAGCCTCGAGGAACGGCAGGGATTCGATATCACCAACCGTACCGCCGATCTCGACCAGGCATATGTCGGCGTCGCCTGCGCCGAGCTCGATACTCTGCTTGATTTCGTCGGTGATGTGAGGAATCACCTGCACGGTCGCGCCGAGGTAGTCACCGCGGCGCTCCTTGCCGATCACGCTTTCGTAAATACGGCCCGTCGTGAAATTGCTGTTACGCCCGCCGTGAGCGGTGCGTACGAAACGCTCGTAATGCCCGAGGTCGAGGTCGGTCTCTGTGCCGTCGTGCGTGACGAAAACCTCGCCGTGCTGAAACGGGCTCATCGTCCCCGGATCGACATTGATGTAGGGATCCAGCTTTATCATGCTGATCGTCAAGCCC
>CAMYIS010000195.1 GCA_947258485.1 uncultured Woeseiaceae bacterium | reverse complement strand
GCCTGTCCTGGTCAGCAAGAAAATAAAGGCAACTCAGAGCCCCGCCAAGATTGCCAAGGTGAGTTCTCCCGAGATGCTTGTTCCGGGACATATTCTGAAAAACCGTTTCGTGCTCGAGGAACCACTGGGCAGGGGGGGCAGCGGTGTTGTTTACCGGGCGCGTGACCGCCTGCGCCAGCGAAGCAATGCCGTAACTGATGAGATCGCGCTCAAAGTTTTGGGCGGGCATTCATTTGACGACCCGCGGCAATTTGAAGCCCTTCAGCATGAGGCGTTATTGACCCAGGGCCTGTCTCACCCGAACATCGTTCGAGTTTATGACTTCCATCGCGACGGTGAGATGTGTTTCTTGACGATGGAATTCCTCGAAGGACAGCTTCTCAGGACGCTGTTTTCGCAAATCCAACCGTCGGTCGTCTCGAAAGCACGATCTTTCAAAATTATCGAAGGGATGTGCCTCGGGCTCGCGTATGCGCACACGAACGGATTTGTGCATGCCGATTTCAAGCCGGGCAACGTTTTCCTGACGGCCACGGACGAACCGAAGATCCTCGACTTCGGGCTTGCGCACCTCACAAAGCCGGATGCTCAAATCGGCGACGCGTCGTCGAAAGCAACCGTCATGGCGCTGCGGGCGACCACGCCGGCTTATGCCAGCTGTAACAGGTTAGAGGGCGGTGACCCGGTGTTTAGCGACGACGTCTATTCACTGTCGTGCGTTATTTATGAGTTGCTTGCGGGCCGTCATCCCTACCAGCGCAAGTCGGCGATCGAGGCCCGAGAGCTTAGACTAAAGCCCGTCCGGATCGACGGCTTGACGGACCTGCAGTGGCGAAAGCTAGCGGCCGGACTACAGCTTTCGAGTTCGCACGGCGCGACCGGAGTACACGACCTTCTTACGGCATTCAGGGCACCGCCGCCGGCGAAACCCGCGCGCATTCCGGTTGCAAAAAAGAGGGCTCGATCCTGGACTCTCATCGCGGCCGTGGTCGGATTCCTGGGCGGGGTTGGCCTGGTGTTCGCGATAGTTCATACAATTCGTACAGTCGACGCTCGGCTATCCCAAAGACGAGACAGCAATACCGGACGTAGTCTCGCCGTCGGCAATGTCGCCTGGCGCCGAGAATGTTTCAAGCGCTCTGGTGGTTGATCCTGTAGTAGCACCAGCGGCGGAGGAGCCGGATCCGGGCTCGGATGAACCTGCACCGTCGCTTCCGGTGCCTGAGGCTGTTGACGTTGGTGGGACTAATGAGCTGGTGGCCGTTCAAGGCGCAGGGGATGATCCTGCAATCAGCGATTCATCGCCGGAATTGCCCGAGGAGGCAATTATGGCGACTTCCACAATTGCCACGCCGGGGTTCCAGCTGGGTTCGGATTTTTACACCATCCTGGAAAATGGCCAGGCGCTCGCTGTCGAAATTTATCGGCAAGGTGATCTCTCGATCCCCGCAAGCGTCGAATTGACGACCTACGCCGGCACCGCAGAGTCCGCAGTTGATTTCGCGGAGTTTGAGCGCCATGAGATTCGATTTGCGATCGGTGAGGCTAGCAAGACGATCTTCGTACCCATTGTGGCCGATGCCACGTCGGAGGGAAGCGAAGCGTTTCGGATCGTCCTGGGCAATTCGCTTGGGGAAATGATTTTGACGGAAAGAGCGGCCGCAACCGTTTTCATCATCGACGACGACAGCTAGCTGCGCGGTTTGCCGCTTCGGCCTGGCCGGTGCCTTGTTCTCCAACGAAAAAAGGCCCCTGCAAAGGGGCCTTCGATTGTCTGGTGCCGAGAACGCGGTGCCCGAGCTATACCTGAAACCGACCAGGTTGAGCTGACTGGCCGAGTAACCAGAAATACGCCAGATCAGCCCTGATACCGTCTATCTACCCCGTAAGAAAAGACAGTTCGATCATCAGGTTAGCCAACTCCTCATCGGGCGGCGTAGCAGCTCTGAGTAGTTCCTCCATGTTGTGAGGGTGACAGCGGACCCAGAACCGAGCCAGCTCAATAATTCAGCGTTTCATGCTGAAATGGGGCCCCATCCAGAGGGGCGACACCCCCAAAAAATCGTTTCTCGAATATCGCCATAAGGGCGCTTGTCACGGCGCTACAAAACAAAAGGGGATGCTTTAAGGTCTTGCCTCGGTTTGCCAACGGTGCTTTGCTGCGTGAGCTTTCTTACCGCAATCCGAAGCTCTATTATACTGCTTACCTTCTCCGGTTTGCGTTATCCAATATTTCTTCTGACAAAACAATTCGTCGCTTTCATTAGGTGTAAGCGAGAGATATTCTGGCTTGGCTTTTGCCCTTTATTCAGGAAGACAAAATGAGACTTCTGTAACCCGGGCGAATAAGATTGGGGATCTGATGCCAATATTAATTGCGCTTCTCATGGTCTTGGGGACGGCTGCTGCAAGTGCCGCGACCATCAAAGCGAGTGATATGCGAGGGCTTCGTCAATTAGACGACGGGATCGTAATACCGCTAGACTTTAGTGCAATCAAAAGCGCTACGAAAGACAGAACGGTTGTTCACTTTGATATCGGTTCATTGTGGGGAGATGTTTCTGGGTCGACGTTAAGTATCGGCATATTAAATCTTGATCCTGATCTTCCTGCAGGAACCCTCGATGTTTACGTATTTTCAGGTGACGGAACTGTAAGCGTAGATGAGTGGAATAAGGGAAGCCTATTTCATTCTTTTTCGAGCATTGAGGGCGAGTTGACTACGCTTACGGTGGACATTAGTGCACTACTTCTAAAAGCAGTCTCCAGTGGCGACAATTACCTCAGTTTCAATCTTAGTACCCTGGACTCTGACCGCTACTTCCTGAATAGTACGATTGACGACGTTACAACGACTTTTGGCCCGGGTATAACATTCCCGACCAGGGAAGAGGGTCCTACATTCATCTACGTGCCAAAAGCAATCCTATCCCGTACGCTCGTGATTCTTAGTGTGGGGCTCGTTAGTTTGGGGCTCGTTGGAATCGTATTAGCCAGGCGCCGAAAGCGGCGACTGTGAAACCCGCGAAAAATGGTACTGGGTGCTGCCGAAAAGCGGGCCGAGGTTGTATCGGACCTCGAAAACCTTTCAAAGAGGGCAACGCCTGGGGAAGTCGAGACGACTCGCGGATTGCTCCGAGAAATCATCGGAGAGGTGTCCATAACGGAAAAACCCAATGGCATCTCTGCTTATGCGAAGCTGAACACCACTGGGTATAAAACTGGTGCCGAGAAGAGGACTTGAACCTCCACGGGGCTATGCCCCACTAGCACCTGAAGCTAGCGCGTCTACCAATTCCGCCACCTCGGCAGGTCCGGAA
>CAMYIS010000194.1 GCA_947258485.1 uncultured Woeseiaceae bacterium | reverse complement strand
CTCGTCCGCCAGTGCATCTTCACCGTTCGGTTTGGCGATCTCGGCGGTGCCTTCGTAAGCGTTGCTGGTCGAGACTTCGCCGAGCTGGTCCACAAATTCTTCGCGCACGTCTTCGCTCGTGACGTAATCGAAGCCGGGCGCTTCAATGAGGTTGCCGATGACCCGCAGTACCTTCCACGTGGGGCGAGCCTCGCCCACGGGCGTCGCAACACCGGAAAAACTCTGCCAGGTACCGTCGATATTGACGTAGGTGCCGGACGTCTCGGCGAAGGTGCCTGTTGGCAACAACAGATCGGCACACTCGAGCAGGCCCTCGGAAACGAATGGCGTCAGGGCCACCACGAATTTCTGTCTCGATAGCTTTTTGACGGCGTCCACGGTCGCATGTATGTCCGCATCTGGCTCAACATTGACGAGTACGACCGCGTCCATCGTGTCGGACAACATCGACGCCACACCCAGTCCGGATGATTCCCGATTTTCGCCACCCTGCGTTCGATTCGGCAGCACGCCCGCGAGATGAGCGCCAGCCGAGTTCGGGCCTTCGGACAAGCCGCCAAACGTGGCGCCGGTGAGATCAGCAATGCACGAGGCGAGCGCGCGCACAGCCGTATATGACGAATGCCGTCCGGCAATATTGCCGAGCAGTACCAGGGCCCTGTCAGCTTTCTTTAGGGAAGCCGCGATGTTCTTCTGCGCTGCGCTTGCCTTGACGCCATCACAGACGGCGCTCACCAGGTCTGGTAGCGGCTTGCGACCGGCGGCTGCGACCGCGATGCCCGCCAGCAGCTCGACGAGCCCCGCACCGGACACGTAATTGGCGACGTCAAAATAATATTCATACTCTGCACTGTTCGCAAAACTGACTTTGGCACCCGCGAGCGCGGCCTTGCGCAGTCGATGCGCAATAATCGGTGCTTCCGCACGAACGTTGGAACCCGCGACAAGGATAGCGTCATGCGTTTCAATCTCGGCGATACGGCAGCCCAGCGACGGATAGATCGGGTCATCGTCCTGATCGGACACATCCCGGCGAGATACGCGATGATCGATATTGGCCGTGCCGAGATGATCGGCAATCTGCGACAACAGGTGCGCTTCCTCGATCGTAATCGCAGGCGTCGCAATCAGCCCAACCTTTTCTGCATCGGCGTTCTTGAGCGCATCAGCCGCGGCCGATAGCGCATCGTCCCAGCTAATTTCACGCCACTCGCCGTGCTCTTTGATGCGCGGTCGCGTGAGTCGCTCGTCGCTGTAAATCGCTTCGTAGCTAAACCTGTCACGATCCGCAAGCCAGGTCTCATTTATCGCCTCGTTGACGCGCGGTACCACGCGTTTCACGGTGCCGCGCAGCACGTGCATATACAGGTTGGAACCAACGCAGTCATGCGGAGATACGGTCGGCCTCTGCACCATCTCCCAGGCGCGCGCGCTGTAGCGGTACGGTTTGTTATTCAAGGCGCCAACCGGGCAGAGATCGATAATATTGCCAGACATTTCGTGATCGACGCTTTGCTCGACGTAGGTGCTGATTTCCATCGTCTCGCCCCGACCGGTCGTGCCAAGCTGCGGCTTGCCCGTAATTTCCTCACCGAATCGAACGCAGCGCGTGCAGTGAATGCAACGCGTCATGTCCGTTGACACGAGCGGACCGATATCCTTGTCTTTGACAACGCGTTTCTGATCGTTGTACCGAGACACATCGCGACCGTAGCCCATCGCGAGATCCTGCAGCTCACACTCTCCGCCCTGGTCGCAAATCGGGCAATCCAGCGGATGGTTGATCAACAGGAATTCCATCGTTGCCTTTTGCGCGGCGATGGCTTTCGGCGACTTTGTGAAGATCTTCATGCCCTCGCCGACCGGCGTAGCGCAAGCTGGTATCGGCTTCGGCGCTTTCTCAACTTCAATGAGGCACATGCGGCAGTTGGCCGCGACGCTCAACTTCTCGTGATAACAGAAACGCGGGACATACGCTCCCTGCGCGTCCGTCACCTCGATAATCATCTGACCTTTGCGCGCCTCGACGGGCTTGCCGTTAACTTCGATGTTTACAATATCGTCGCTCATGGCGCTTACGCGGCAACCTCGGTTTCGCTGTCAACGATACTCTGCCCGTTGTGGCGAACCATGTATTCGAACGTATGTCCTTCGATTTTGTTCGCGACGTCAACGAGTTTTTGCAGATCCGCTTCTTCGCCTTTGCCGTCGATGATGCGGCTCAGCATGCGATACAGCCAACCCGTACCTTCGCGGCACGGCGTGCATTGTCCGCAGGACTCGGCCATGTAGAAGCGCGAAATACGCCGCAGCACTTTGACCATGCAAGTCGTCTCGTCCATGACCATGACGGCACCGGTACCGAAAGACGACCCGGCCTGCTGCAGCGAGTTATAGTCCATCGTGCAGTCCATGATGATCTCAGCCGGCAGAACCTTGCAGGATGAACCGCCGGGAATCACGGCTTTCAGTTTGCGCCCACCCAACATACCGCCGCAGATGTCATTCAACAGGTCTTTGAACGGGATGCCCATGGGCAGCTCGTAGTTGCCCGGCTTCTCGACATGGCCGGACACCGAGAACAACGCCGTACCGCCCGATCCTTCGGGGCCAAGACCCGCAAACCACGCTGCACCGTTGCGAATGATCGCCGGCACACAAGCCAGGCTCTGTGTGTTGTTGATCGTGGTGGGCTTGCCATACAGACCGAAACCCGCGGGGAACGGCGGTTTGAAACGCGGGCGTCCCTGCTTGCCTTCCAGCGATTCCAGCAGCGCCGTCTCCTCGCCACAGATATACGCACCGGCGCCGACAAAAGTATGCAGGTCGAAGTCGATTCCCGAGCCCTGGATATCGTGACCGAGCAGCCCGGCGTCGTAGGCCTCTTTTACGGCCGCTTCGAAACGGGGCACGGGCTCATCCAGGAACTCACCACGGATGTAGTTGTAAGCGACTGTCGCTCCCATGGCGTAGGCCGCAATCGCCATGCCTTCGACCAGCGCATGCGGGTTGTATCGCAAGACCTCACGATCATGGCAGGTGCCGGGCTCGCTTTCGTCCGAATTGCACACGAGGTACTTCTGCACCTCGGCGTCGCGCGGCATGAAGCTCCACTTCAGCCCCGTCGGGAAACCGGCGCCACCGCGACCGCGCAGGCCGGATGCTTTGACCTCATCGATGATTTGCTCGGGCTTGAGATCTCCGGCGAGCACTTTGCGCCACGCCTCGTAACCACCGTGCTTCTCATAGGTTGCGAGTGTCCACGACTCCTCAGAACCGAACGTGTTGAAGCAAACGAGATTTTGTTCGTAGGCCATTAGTCCAGCCCGTCCAGGATCTCGTCAACCTGCTCTTTGGTCAGGTGCTCGTAATATTTATGATTGACCATCATCGCAGGCGCTCCGCAACACGCGGCGATGCACTCTTCCTCTTTCTTGAGAAAAACGCGACCGTCTTCCGTGCTCTCACCGAGCCTGGCGCCAAGCTTCTGCTCTACGTGCTCCACAAGGTCATCCGCGCCTCGCAGCATGCAGGAGACATTAGTGCAAATCGCCACCTCGTTACGCCCGACTTTCTTTGTCTGAAACATGGAGTAGAAGGTCGCGACCTCGTAAACCTGAATCGTCGGAAGATCGAGATACTCGGCGACAGCGTTCATCTGCTCGGCTGTAAGATAGCCATGGTTTTCATGTTGCAGGGCATGCAATGCGCTGATGACCGCCGAGCGCTGACGGCCTTCCGGGAACCGCGCTTTCCAGTGCTCGATTTCATCCACCATTTCTGACATGGCCGACAGGTGCGCAAAACCCGCGGCCCGAATTTTCACTCGATACGGCTTGTTGGCGCCGTCGGAAATCAGGTAGATACCGAACTCGCCCTTCGGATGCTCAACGGCCGCATACGCTTCACCTTCCGGTATGCAGTAGCCTTCCGTAAACAACTTGAAGTGATGAATCAGCGACTCCATGTCGTCTTTCATCTCAACACGAGTCGGTGGCGTAATCTTGTGATCGTCGGCGATTACAGGCCCGGGGTTGTTGCGCAACCACTCCACGCACTGGCGAATAATGCGATTCGACTGACGCATCTCCTCAACGCGAACGAGGTAGCGATCGTAGCAGTCTCCGTTGACGCCGACCGGAATATCAAAATCGAGTTTGTCGTAGACCTCATAGGGCTGTTTCTTGCGCAGGTCCCACTCGACGCCCGAGCCACGCAACATCGGTCCGGAAAAACCGAGCTGGATTGCACGATCCGGAGTCACGACGGCAATATTGACGGTGCGTTGCTTCCAGATCCGATTGTCGGTCAGCAGCGTTTCGTATTCATCAACACAACCCGGGAAGCGATCCGTGAATGATTCGATGAAATCGAGCATGGAGCCTTCGCGATTCGCGTTCATCCGATCGAGTTCTTTCTGGCTGCGAAACTTCGATTCCTGGTACTTCGGCATCGCCTCCGGCAGGTCACGATACACGCCGCCCGGCCGATAGTAAGTGGCGTGCATGCGCGTGCCTGAAACCGCTTCGTAACAGTCCATGAGGTCTTCTCGCTCACGGAAGCAATACAGGAACATAGTCATCGCACCGATATCGAGGCCGTGTGCACCGAGCCACATGAGGTGATTCAGGATGCGCGTGATCTCGTCGAACATGACACGAATGTACTGCGCGCGTTCCGGCACCTGCACGCCAAGCAGCTTTTCA
>CAMYIS010000193.1 GCA_947258485.1 uncultured Woeseiaceae bacterium | reverse complement strand
TTCTTTTTGGTAGCCATCTATTTTCTCCGTGTCGGGTACCCGGCGTTGAGTATATACAACAATCGCAAAAAATCCAGAAAGTTACGTTGTTATCAGCCTGTTAAGAAAGGGTCTCCATAGCACGAGCAGAGAGTCGAGTCGCCAAAAATCAGTTCAGGTTGAAATTGTGTCTGCAGTGCGTCCGAAAAAACAGTGGCCGGGAACGCCGAAGCCGAACACTGCACGCATCGATTCCAAGCGATTGAAGGATTAAACCTGGATAAGTCTCCCGGCACGAAAATGTCGCCGTGTTGCGACATTTCGGCACGCGTAAAACGATTCAGCCTGCTGCGTCAGGCGGCAGCGGAGCGTCGCTGATAACGCGATAAAGCCGTATATCCCAAGCATTTGGCGTTATCTTCTCGACTTTTTGGCACTCGAAGGCGACGCCGACAAGTTTCGGGCGGAACCAGTGCTTTCGGTGTCGCAAGAATGAAAAGCAGCGATCGTAATAACCGCTGCCCATACCGATACGGTTGTTTTCGACGTCGTACGCAACGGTCGGCGTAACGACGATGTCTAAATTTCGTGGGGGAATAAAATCGCCGCTCGCCGGCTCCCAAATTCCGTACCAATTTTGTTCGAGCGTCGATTCAGGACGAATTTCCCGAAACGACATTTTGTGCCCGGCGCGCAAAACAGGGACAAAAATGCGCTTATTTGCGCGCCAGGCCCGTTCGATGACGTCGCGCGTATCGACCTCGTCATCCATTGGCAAAAAGCACCCAACGAAACGACTCGATGAAAATTCGCGGGAACGGATCACGCGCTGGCAGATTGTTGCAGACGCACTTCTGCGCGCATCGGGGTGCATTTCGCGCCGTGCGCGCAACGCCGTTGCGCGGGGATCTTTCATAAGGAGGCGCCTCCCGCCTGTGCCGTTACAAACCTTCGCTCTCGAACCGGAGCAACAGGTGGGGTCAGCCGTGACTTCAACAGGCTCACCGCCGAAACGGTTCTGCACATATGATGCCGACAGTACACGACCCCTAGGTAAAAATTTAGGGTCGAAAGGTATCCAGGTCGGTATCGAACACTGCAGGAGACGCCAATTCAATTATTAACTTCATCGCGGGCCAATGCTCAGAGATCGAGTTGTTGCGAATCGCTCAGAACATGGTCGACGCGATCGGAAATGAGTTTAAGTCGTTGACTAATGCCACCTTCAAGTAACTGATCGCGTGCTTGAGCATGCATCAGGTCATTAGCCATATTGAGAGCCGCCATTACGGCGATGCGGTCGAGTCCCACGATCCTGCCACTGTCGCGGATCTCGCGCATTTTTTCATTCAGTATTTCAGCGGAGTCGAGCAAGTCTGTGCGTTCTTCGAGCGGACATGCAACCTGGTATTCCTTGTCGAGAATACGGACGCTTACCTGGGCGAACTGATCTGTCATGCCGCGTGCTCCATATGCCTGTATTGCGATGATATCAAGAACTCTGCTCCATCGCTTTGAGCCTGCCAATCATCGCTTCGACTCGTGCGCGAACCTGCTCGTTCTTTTGCAGGAGGTTTGCGCGCTCGGAGGTCAAGACGTCTTGACGCTGCTTAAGCGAGCGATTCTCGTCCTGCAACCGGTCGCAAACACGAACCAGCGCATCGACGCGCTTTTCGAGTCGTTTGAGTTCGTGTTCAAAGGTCGAGCTGATGCTGTCAGTCATAGTGAGAATATAGTCAGGCGACACGGGAGAATCAATCATCTCTCTGCATCTCACGATGGGGGCATGGCCCTGAGAAACGGTCCGTGGGATCATAAGGGTCTGGAAGAATTGAAAAGGTTGGCAGCCGAATGGATGAAAAAGTCGATCATGACCGGCTCGATGATGCGCTCAAACGATGCGGCGCAACCTGGGATGCTGCGCAAACTCACGGACTATTGACCGGCCGGCTGGCCGTCGCCGGTGTTGCTGCCGGACCCGAATGGCTGACCCAGGTACTCGAAGGAACTGACGAATCCAACGCCCTTCTGTCGGAATGTCGGAAAATGCTCGACACGCTCTATCAGTCGACATTCTGGCAGCTGTCAGAACGCTTGTCTGAATTCGCGCCTTTATTACCCGACGACGACAACGATGCTGGCGAACGAACCGTTGCCATGGCGCACTGGTGCGAGGGATTCTTGCACGGCCTGGTTTCGGCCAAGCACGGCGATACCCTCCGAGACCGGCTCGCGGCAGAGCCGCTCGCAGACATTATTCGTGACATGCTGCAAATCACGCGGGCCGAGCTCGATGACACGACCGACGAGGAAACCAATGAAGCCGCGTACACGGAA
>CAMYIS010000192.1 GCA_947258485.1 uncultured Woeseiaceae bacterium | reverse complement strand
TCCCGGGTCTCCGCGAACGGGCGTCGCCTCCTGGCGCATCTCGATCTTTCCCAAGCGCCGGTGGCCGTGCGCAATGAGGTCGGGTTCAGGGCCACTTATGCGCTACAGGACATCTTGTCGCGCGTTGCGCTTCCGCCCATGGATGAAGTTCCGGACTGGGAACCGTTCGACGACGATTCTCCTGAGAGATGGCGGCTTCCCGGAACACCAATCACTATTGTGCGTATGGAGGAAGGACCCCGGGCAGGGGAGTACCTCTTCAGCGCGGCCACAGTCGCCGACGCGCAGGCGTTCTATAGCCGCATAAGTCACTTGCCGGTGCAACGGCCAACTTTGTTCGAAAGCTGGACGGAAGCGGCTCCGCAGCTGACTGGCTCTTTGATTCCCGCGGCGCTCGTCAGGGCGCTTCCTGACTTCGTCAAGCAGACCGCCCTGGGCACCCCGATCTGGAAGATCATCCTGAGCGCGGTCGCCCTGGGTGTCATCGTGACGCTCTTCGTGTTACTGAACCGATGGATAGGGCGTGGAACCTCGGATACGCCTTTCGCAACAACAATTCGCAGGATGCTGCTCCCGATCTCGGCTATAGCGCTCGCCTGGGCGCTGTATCTGTTCCTGGATGTGGAAGTGAACACAAGCGGCGCTTTTGCCAGGCTCACCGAGTCGGCGTTGTCGGTCGTCACTTACGTGGCCCTGGCATGGTTGACGTGGCTCGCAGTTCTGGCGGTATTCGAGTGGATCATCCTGTCGCCGAAGATTGCGGAACAGAGTCTCAACGCAAACCTGCTGCGACTGTGCGCGCGACTGGTCGGTATTCTCGCTTTCGTACTGGTGCTCGCGCAGGGCGCGCATTCCCTGGGCATTCCTGTACTCGGTGTGGTGGCCGGACTTGGCTTCGGTGGCCTGGCCATCGCGCTGGCTATTCGCCCGACGTTGGAGAACCTGATGGGTGGGCTGATCCTGTTTGTGGACAAACCGGTGCGGGTCGGCGATTTCTGCAGCTTTGGGGACCTGAAAGGCACTGTAGAAGAGATCGGTATCCGCAGCACTAAGATCCGCGGGCTGGATCGCTCCATGATCTCGGTTCCCAATGCGAGCTTCGTCGACATGAAGCTGATCAATTGGACCCGGTGCGACATGCGGCTGATTCTTACGGAGATCGGGCTTCGCTACGAGACCGAGCCGGACCAATTGCGCCACGTCCTTGCGAGACTGCGCGAGATGTTGTTCGCGCACCCGAAGATTGACAGGTCCACGGTGAGGGTGCGCTTCGTTGGGTATGGGGCCCACTCCCTTGATGTTCAAATTCGTGCTTATGCGCTGACCCCGGACTGGAATGAGTTCCTTGCCATCCGCGAGGATGTCTTCCTTCGCGTGAACAAGATCGTTGCCGAATCCGGCACCAGCTTCGCCTTTCCCTCCCAGACCCTGTACCTCGGTCGCGACAGTGGGCTTGACGAGAAGCTCAGTGACGCGGCGAAGGAGCAAGTGGCGGGTTGGCGTGGCACCGGGTCGTTACCGTTCCCGAATCCGGCGGCCGCCAGGATCGACGAACTCGAGGGAACGCTGGACTTCCCGCCCGATGGCTCCGTTGACGAAACGCAACCCGGTGATGGTTCTACGACCGATAGGAAATCTGGACAATGACAAAGCACATGATGACGATCCTCGTACTCTTTATCCTGGCGCTAGGTAGTGGTGGTTGTGCAAGCCAGTCCGGGAGTGACGTCGTCAGCGATGCCTTCAGAAAAGGAGCACAGCTGGAGCAGCAGGGACAGTACTTTCGAGCGGCAGAAGCGTACCTGGTGATTCTGGGGTCGCAACCCAGGAATCAGAAGGCCCGTGCCGATCTCTCGCGCATAATCGACCAGGCGATCACGGAGAAGCTGTCTTCAGCCACCGCTCTGGAGGCCGAGCTGAGGCTGGATGAGGCCGTCGCCGAGATGGATGCTGCGAGACG
Source organism: uncultured Woeseiaceae bacterium (assembly GCA_947258485.1). Classification (GTDB taxonomy): domain Bacteria; phylum Pseudomonadota; class Gammaproteobacteria; order Steroidobacterales; family Woeseiaceae; genus UBA1847. Next base: position 361 of record CAMYIS010000192.1, on the reverse strand, counting down.
CTTGCTACAACGGTCAGCCTCGTTTGATGTCGAGAGTGGGCAGGAGAGCCTGGTCGAGTCCCGCAGGTCGCAGCTGGTCGATCGTCGGGTGCAAGCCCTTCTCATGGCAGCGGAGCGTGCCCGCGAGGGTGGCCTGTGGAGTGCGGCGCTGGCCAATCTTCAACGTGTCGAGACGCTCAGTCCGGGGTACGGCGAGACCCGGGAGAGAATGCGCGAGGTCTGGGTGGACTGGGCCGACGCCAATGAGAGTGAGGGTCGTCTACGTGCCGCGGCAATGCGGCTCGAGGAGGCGACAAGGGTACCGGGAGAGCGGTCGAGCGCCATCTCCGCAAGAGCTGCCGCCATCCGTTCTGCGCTTGGC
>CAMYIS010000191.1 GCA_947258485.1 uncultured Woeseiaceae bacterium | reverse complement strand
TTTGATTTCATGGCCGGGAAAACCCGCAAGCGTACTACAGGCTGGCGCGATTGCGAATCCAGAACAGCGCGATGATTGCGAGACAAAGCCCGATGATGGGCTGGTTCCCGCCTCGCGCGTAAGGCGTCATTCCACGCCTGGGCTCAACGTCAGCCGTCATTATCTGGGGCTTGAACTGTTGGCCGACCTCGAGCAGCGCGCCATCCGCGCCGATAAACGCACTGATTCCCGTATTCGTAGAACGGATCGCATAGCGGCCGACTTCGAGCGCACGCATGCGTGCGATCTCGAGGTGCTGATGCGGTGCAATTGAATCACCAAACCAGGCATCGTTACTCACATTGATCAGGATATTGGCGTCCGGCAGCGCGTAAAGCTGTTCCGCGCCGTAAGCATCCTCATAACAGATCGCCACGGCGAGCTTGGCGCCGTTCGCCGCCGCCAGCAGCGGTTGTATGTCAACGCCCGCCGCAAGATCGGAATACGGCAGGTTCTGCATCTTCATCCACTCACGAACACGGGCCGGCACCGGAAAATATTCACCGAATGGCACGAGGTGGCGCTTGCGATAGACCTGCCGCTCTGCGCCGCCGAGAAGAATGACGCTGTTGTAGATATGCCCTTCGGCGCTGCGCTCGAAACTGCGCTCAAGGATGCCAAAAACGAGGCTCTGCTTGCGGCGGCGAAGATCGCCCTCGACCCGTCTGATGTAGTCACCGACCTGGTCGTCCAGTGCGGGAATTGCTACTTCGGGCCAAACAACGATCTCGCTGTCCGCGGCACCCAAGGTCGAACTGCGATAGAACTCCATGATTGGCAACAGCTGATTGCGTTCCCACTTCTTGTCCTGTGAAACTCCCGCTTGAACGATGGTCGTTCGCATTGGTTTGCCGGCCGGCTCGGTCCAGTCCGGCAGCAACAGCATGCCACCCACCAGCCATGGCAATACGACCGCAACGATTCCGACAATTCGTGGTGCCCCAGCCGACATGATTACAACAAGCAAGGCCGATATGCTAACCATCAGCATGAACGATACGCCGTAGACACCGAGCACCGGTGCCCAGCCCGCATACAGCGTGTCGATTTGCCCATAGCCGAGCGCCAGCCACGGGAATCCCGTGAAGACCCAGCCGCGCAGCCATTCGATGAGAACCCAGGCTGCAGGCGCAACGAGCAGCATCAGCCAGGGCTCTCCCTGGGACAAACGGCCGATCAGCCACCCCGCGATCCAGAGGAATGAAGCCATGATGACCGCCAGCCCGACCATGAGCAGCAGTGCGACCCAGGGCGCGGCATTGCCGAAAACGTGAACCGAGATATAGATCCAGTAAGTACCGGTCAGAAACATGCCCAGCCCAAACCAGAACGCATGTCCACCCGCGTCGCGCGGGGATACGGTCATGCAGACATACAGCAGCGGCAGCATGAGCAACGGCGCGAGTATCGACCAGCCAAACGGCGCGAAACCGAGCGACATGGCACTGCCGAGAACAAACGTAATAAGCCGGCTGAGCGCCGGCCGGTCAGCGGGTAACAGGAGGATCGGGTGTAACTCTCTTGCCACGTACCCTACTCGCCCCGTCGCTGCACCTGCAGCGAGTCAATGCGCCGCTTGTCGGCTTTGATTACGGCAAACTCAAAACCGCCGAAATAGACTTTCTCACCGCGACGAGGCAGCCGACCCAGCTCATGCATGACGAGACCACCAATTGTGTCGTACTCCTCGTCTCCAAGTACGCAGGCAAAATACTCATTGAAGTCTTCAATACGAGTCAATGCGCGGACAGCATAGCTCGGCTTGCCATTTCGATCGCCGTCCGGACGAATGAACACAGCCTCTTCCTGATCGTGCTCATCGTCAATTTCCCCGACAATTTCCTCGAGCACATCCTCAATCGTCAGCAACCCCGCAACGCCACCGTATTCATCAACGACGATAGCCATGTGATTGTGACTGGCTCGGAATTCTTTCAACAGCGCATTCAGCCGCTTCGACTCCGGTATGACGGCGGCGGGTCTCAGCACCTTTTGTATCGTAATTTCCTTCGCTGCATCGGAACCGAAGTAGCGCAGCAGATCTTTGGCCAGCAGTATGCCGACGACTTCGTCTCGATCCGCGCCGATAACCGGGAAACGGGAATGGCCGGATTCGACGATCAGCGCGAGAATCTCGTCGAACTCCTGTTCAATGTCGATGACAACCATTTGCGAGCGCGGCACCATGACGTCGCGCACCTGGGTCTCGGATACCTCGAGCACGCCGAAGAGCATGCTCTTTTCTTCGGCATCGAGTTCGACTTCGGACTGGATAAAGGTCTGTATTTCA
>CAMYIS010000190.1 GCA_947258485.1 uncultured Woeseiaceae bacterium | reverse complement strand
TACCGCTACCTCAACAAGTGGCTAGCACGCATCAATGGCGTTCAGGTAGAGGCTTGCCTGGGAAAAACCCTCGAGGAGGTGGTTCCAATCCTTGCGGCTACAGTCGCGCCACGACTTCGCAAGGTGGTCGAAACGGGGGAGGCCATCATCGATGTGGAGATCAAAGCCGAGACACTGGCTCATCCAGGAGAGCCAAGGCACTTCAGGAACAGCTATTATCCGGACAAAAGTGAGGACGGCACCGTCATTGGCGTGTGCTGTGTAGTCCAGGACATGACCGCCCAAAAAGTGGCAGAACTTGAGCTCGTTAAACGAACCAAGCAGCTGGAGCACCTGGCGCTGTACGACACGCTAACAGGGCTGGGTAACCGAAACCTGTTTCTGACGCAGCTGGAGCATCTGATAGCCATCGCAAGACGCAAAAAAGAAGAGGTCGCTTTGCTTGCAATGGATCTCGACGGGTTCAAGGAGGTCAACGACCGGCTGGGCCATGCTGGAGGCGATGCGGTGTTGCGAGAATTCGGTGCTCGTCTGGGTCAAGCACTCAGGGAGGCCGATCAAAAATATCGTATCGGCGGCGACGAGTTCGCCGTACTACTTGAGCCAAGGCGCAATAGCCACGACGGTGCTCTCGTAGCGGCCGAAAAGATTGCGAGGCACGTAGCAGCGCCCATGGAAATCAAGGGCTACGACTGTGCTATTGGCGTTAGTATAGGGGTCGCCGTCTTCCCTAAACACGGCGAAGATCCAGATACGCTTCTTCGGAAAGCTGATGCCGCAATGTATGAGGCAAAGAAAACGCACCAGGTTGTTGCTGGGGCTTCTGACCTGGACGCCACCACTATTCTCAAAAGGCTACACTTAGATAGTTGACTCTGTGATCGCAGTGTTTCCGTGTTGGGAATGACGGCTTCTGGCCGTTAGCCGCCAGTCAGTTTATGGTTTTTCTCGTCGAATAAACGTCCGCTCATGCTCGAGAGCAGACATCATGAAAAACTTTCTCCGCCGAACATTTTATCTCTCCGCGCAATCCGGATTATTGTCGGCGCTGATCGTGCGCATTTGCAGCGTGCCATAAACTGAGTCCGACCATTGATATTCGTCCGTGGTTCGCGATGAGTAACAGTTGTTGGACTCGGTATACCACTTGGAGGAGATGATGACCTTGTCCTCACTCGCGTAGATTACTTCGCTCGAAGTCTCCGGACTTACGACACCCAGGTAGCGAAATTGATGTCGATCCGGGTCATCGGGCGAACCACTCCTATCAAACGCAAAGCCGAAAAAAACATCATTGAAGGACGTTCCGTGTTGAAAATCGGCATTGATAACGAGTACTCCTTTATCCCTGCGGGTTTCCCATGCGTGTGTGCCTTTTGTAAATCGAAAAGTCTCACCGTAACCGGCCGAAAGCGTGCTGTCGTCAAGCACATAAAAATTGTCAGGAATTGCTGCCTGTGTCATAGCCTTCGCCAACGCCGTATCAAACAACCCATTGAAAAAAGTAAGCAACTGCTTTTCGCGACTGGCCGTCTTGTCGATCGGCGTCGCACTTCGAATGACGCTGGTGGGCTTGGTCTCGATCGGGCTTGCGCTTGGAGCAGGCTCCGCAGCGGGCAGCGCTTGGGCTTCGAGTGCGGGCTCAGCTTCACCTACAAGCTCAGCTTCCGGAGCGGGCTGAGCATCGACTACGGGCGCCGCCTCGCCTCGGACGTCTGCTGGCCCTTCACACCCCTCGACATCGACGGTCCTGCAGAAAAACCCAGCAGTATCAAGATTTTGTACGAGAGCTTCGGCACGGGGCCGGCAGTAATCGCGGTTATTCCTTGCGCGCCACAGCGTCTCCGTAGTTCCGTCTTTCGTATAATCGCCGCGGCATACAAGTGTGCCACCTGGCGGTAGCGCATTATCCAGGCAATTCTCGGGCGACCTGTATTCATACAGTGTGATTGCCCTGTCAGGCGGACTTTCGGTTTCGGTCCCTGGATCCGGAGCTGCGATCGTGCAGTGCCAGATCTTGACGGGCCGCAGGTCTGCGGTTGCGGGCACGGATACAAAAAAGACCAGTAAGAGCAAGGGAATACGGAGTGCAGAGCAGTGTCGTGTTGCCATGTTTTTTCCTCTTTATCTTTGCGTCTTTATTGGTAACAGGACCCGGAATAAGACGCCTCCGTCGACGTTATCAGCCTCGATACAAGCCTAAACCAAGATGACGTGCATTGTCCCCCGAACGCATGGAAACCATCGGATCAAACATCTGGGTTCGCATTCGCTCCGGCAGCGGCGGCCCCGGGTTAGCGACCGATACTTCGAGCTCGTCTTCTTTTGCAAGCAATCGAATTGAAATCGTGTCGCCCTTGTTACTGAAGTCAACGGCATTATCGATTAGTTTGTCGAGCATCTGGATAAGCAACTCGGGTGATCCCGTCGTGTTCACGCTGGCCAGGTCGCAGTCAAGTTCGAACGAGCGCTCTTTGTAAACATCACGATAAGCAGTGACAGTCGATTCGAGGACCTGACGGAAATCGAACGGTTCGGGTTCGACATTGGCCATCAGTTCTTCGACTCGATTGGCTTCGCTCATGGCGCTCAAAATACGCCGTAGCCGGTCCGCGCCGTCACGTGCGCGTGCCGTGTAACCAACACCAGCTTCGCTGAGTGGTTCATGTTCGAGGTTCTCAAGAGACGAGGTAACAATAGCCAGCGGCGTACGCAGTTCGTGCGAGAGCTTCGACGCCAGTGATTTAAGGTACTCGTTGTAGTCGCCCAGCTGTTGCAACACGCTCGAAAAGCTGCGGGACAGATCGCCGATCTCATCGCTCGCAAGAGCACTGGGCAAGGAAGATTGCAGGGCCTCGTTCTCGAGTGCTGCCTCGGCCGCTACGGACAGGTGGCGAATGCGGCGCGACAACCAGGTTGCGTAACCCAGTAAAGCACCTGCGACAAGCAGCGTTGCGATCAAGGTCACGTTAATAAGACGAGCCAGTCCCTCGTTCGTCAGGCTCAGAATGGCATCCGTGTCTTGCTGCAAGACGACCGCACCGAGTGTGTCGGCACCCGCCTTGATTGGTGCGGCGACCGCGACAATGGCCTTGCCACTCGTGTCGCTGCGAAACCAGCTTGCCATCTCACGACCCTGCAGCGCCGTGGCAACGTAGCTTTGCTGTTCGCGTCCGAGTGGGTCAGGTTCTGCGAATGCCGCCTCTTTGCCGGATTCGACCAGCAGGTCGTAAAGCCGTCGGGTAAAGCCGGGGCGTGCATCGGTGGTGGAATCGTCACTAAATTCACCGACGGCCGCTATACGCCAGCCCCTGGCGTCGGTAACCAGGAGCCGCATGCCCGGCTGCACGAGCCGGGCTGCGATCGTGCCGATGTCGGGTGACAGGCGCGCGGTCGGTCCCGGCATTAATCCCGCAAAGCTGCTGCTTCGCGTGCCCGGCCGAGTCGCGTCGTCGGTGTTGTTAATAACGAGGCCCAAATGTGTTCCGAGTAGTGCGGCCGGGATGCGTGCTTCCAGCCGATATCCGCCTGGAATGTCCTGCCAGTACGCCGTAACCGTGGGTTCAGGTGCAATACCGTACGCGTTTTGTTTGTAGCTCAGAATCTTGCCAGGCGCTTCGGCGGCAAATGCAATCGTCTCCTCGAGGTAGGGCGGATTGCTGCTGATCAGGCTCACGCGGTCGGCATGCCGGGACCCGTCATCCAGGACAAGAGACTGTGATGTCATGTAGGTGACATTGCGGTCGCTGACTTCGACATAGACGTAAATCGTCTGGCCGAATGAGCCAGCCGCGAACAGTATAGGGCCGTCCACGCCGCGCATGGACTTGAGCGATTCGGGCCGCAGCGGCCAATCATCGAAGTAGCCGTCAATCTTCGGGCGCATTGCGAGTTCGTGTATGTACAGCTGGTCATCCGTGCTGAACGTTGCGTCCTGCCTTGGGAATTCCTCGCCGTACTGAGCCATGGAGTTGGCGAGCGCACGGGCGGTCGCCGCCAGCATTTGCTGCTGACCCGTTCGCAGCGCAGATTCCGTTTCACGAATGAACTCGCAGCCGGCCCAGGGAAGCATCAGTGTCAAAAGGCTGACAAGTAGCAGTTGACGCCTGAGGTTCATCGCCGGGCGCTTGCTAGTCGGACAGCCAGCGGTAGCCCATACCGTAGACTGTTTCGATGGCGTCAAAG
>CAMYIS010000189.1 GCA_947258485.1 uncultured Woeseiaceae bacterium | reverse complement strand
CAGGCTCGGGATCACGTTCAGCTTAGTTGTCAGGTCGAACTCGGGATGGTCATAGCTAAACCATTCGTACTGAATACCAACAAACCCTTCGGCGCTATCTCTCGTCTCGCTGGATGCGGCGACCTCCTCCTTGGTATATATCACGCCGCCGTCGAGTAGAAGTCGCTTATTGTTTGTATTCATTATATTCCGACCGACTGCCAAGCCGACCGAACTCCGCAGGTCAATACCAAGTTCCTCGTTGCTCTCGAAGGAAAGCAGGCCGCCCGTGTACCAGCGGTTCTTCAGTCGGCGTGAGGTCCTGATCTGCAGTCGCTCATGCTCGCTCTTCCCACTGTCCTTGCTGTCTGTGATTAGCGCGCTGGCATCGAGCGTGCTGTAATACCTCTCGGTGAGATACTCGAGATCGACTCCGAAACTGAACTGCTGGTAGTCGTTGGCCTGGGCTGGGAAACGAGTTCCCCGTCCGTGGGTGCCGATTCCCGGTCTGACTCCTCCTCCCCAGTCAGCGACCCTACGAAGCGCCCCAGAACCGACTCGCCACCACCTTGAGTATGTTGGCGACGGATCAACAGCTCGCCGGCTTTCCCGGATGGTGCCAGGGAGCCATAGAGGAGCTGTCCATCGATCAGCTCGATCTCCAACTGCTGTGAGCTCGTCACTGAGCCGACTTTGTCCCACTCCAGCGAGATAGTATCGGTCGCAGATGTCTTGAAGTAGAGCTTGCCCCGTTCGAGGCGTTTCAGTTCGCCCACCATGAAGCTCTGTCCATCGAATCGGACCTCATCGGCGGTTGTTACTGGGGCGATCGCGAGTGCAAGGCACACTGCAACCAGTCTAAGACCTGTTTCGCGCATGATCTGTGGCTCCGTACAATCAATCCCGCGTTTGGTAGTTTCTCATTCTCTCCACACCAGGGGCGGCTTGTAAGAGCGCCAGCTCCCGTATCTCCTAGCTTCTGTTCACCTGCATCAGGATCGCAGAATAGTGCAGATTACCCGGCCAATTGATGCCAGACGTCGAGAAGCAGATTAGATCGTTGCCCGAATCACCGCATGGCCCATACGGGTGCATTTCCTGGTCCAATTTGGACCCGGAATTGGCCCTATTGGGTACATGCCTGCCCGACGCGAGTTGCCTATGCTCAACACCATGTTTGTTCTAGGAGTGCAGTCATGAATCCAGCCAAATGCAGAGCCAGATGGGTATTTCTGCTCATGTCCGTTCTTGTCATCGGCACGCTGCAGGCGCCGCGCGCCGTCGCAGAAGACGACATACGATACCGGTTAATGCCATACCTCTGGACGGCCGGCATGGATGTGGAAATGGGACGCCCTGGGAACACGACGAATGTCGATGTCAGCTTCAGCGACTATGTAGACGTCATCGATCTGGGAGCGGCGTTCACATTTGAGGCGCGCGGCGACCGCTGGCTGATTGCAACGAACTTCCTGTGGGTGCAACTCAGCGAAGATTTCGATCTACCAATAGACACCGTCGAAGCAGAAATCGACGAATTCCTGGTTGAAACGTTTGTCGGCTATCGCCCTCGCGGATGGGAAAACACATGGCTCGTTGGCGGTGTGCGTTACCTCAACCTCGAGGTTGACATTGATTTCTCCGACATCAATGACTTTAGCCGATCGCGGGACCTTACGGATCCGTATGTGGGCATAATGTGGGAGCCGCGCCGCGGCAATTGGGAGTATCTACTCGAGGCCGACGTCGGCGGCGGCGTCGATGCGGATTTCGCGTGGTCGGTCAGCCTGCTTGCGGCTTATCATTTCAACGATCGTTACGCGCTATCGGGCGGGTATCGCTTCATCGACATTGACTTCGAAGACGATGAATTTGTCTTCGACGGTCAATTGGACGGCATTCAGATCGGACTTATGATGACGTTCGAGTAACTGCCCATTCGAGGGTATCGCCCAAAATCCTGCTACTTCTTGGTGGGGCCGGCCTTTTCATTGCCGGTTCCTGTTCTTCGTCGTCATATAGCGATAGCCAGTCATGACCAGGCTATATGAAATTCGGATCTTCATTGCAAAAACAATGCGACTCGCATGGTTACCGAGTCCATTTCGCCATCGATGCCAAAACGATCGGTCCAGGTGCGCCGGTAGTTGAGGCTAGCCAACATGTCTTTCGTAGCCCACCATGCGAGCTGGGCGGTCAGGATGTCCATCTCGCCACCGTCGATATCGCCGTCGGTCAGATCGATGCTGGAGAATCGCAGCCCGAGTTCCCAGGCGCCCCAACCACCCTGGTTGACGTTCTGCGCGACTGGAAGTCCCCGAAATGCGCCGCTCGGCTTCCTGTACGGCCGCATTTCTCCACTCAGGCTCCAGGTCCCTGATATGTGATAACCCTTTAAGCGCGGATTGCCGACATCCGGCGCGTCGACATGATTGTCGGTGTACTCCGCAAGGAGCCAGTAGGGCCCACTGCGCCACCCAGCCTCCAGGTTGTACAAGGTAGAGGACTCGGCATCGAAAGGCCCGGTGTCGACGAACCTGGGGGCATTACCCATTTCGGGCCTGCTGCTGTACTGCAGACCTTCTTCCGCGTCCGAGTAGCGAACGCCAAGCCCTGCATGAAACAAATTGGTCTGATCCTCGGAGAGAAATGGCAACCAGGTAACGCGACCGACCGTTACCGTCGTATTGTCACCGAGCGAGCCGGAATCGACCAGCCCTTCGTTGAATACGCCGCCGGCCCAGCTGACGCGCTGGTTTGCTGCCGTGCCACTCACGACCAGGCCGAAATTCCGAGTCGGTAACA
>CAMYIS010000188.1 GCA_947258485.1 uncultured Woeseiaceae bacterium | reverse complement strand
CGGCGTCGATCCGGCCATCGACCTGAACTTCTCGGGTGACGTCACCTGGTACGGCGGCTGGGGCATCACGATAGGCTACAACCAGGCGCAGGGCCCGGGCAAAGCACAGGGTTCGACGACGGCCAGCAAGAAACTCGCTGACATACTGCAGGAATCCGGCGAGTTTTCGATCGAGGCCTGGGTCGTACCGGCGAACGTGACGCAGGAGATGTCCAAGATCGTCAGCTACTCGGCCGGCCAGACGTCTCGTAACTTCACGCTGCAGCAGACGCTCTATAACTATGACTTCCTGTTGCGTACGAATGCGCAGGACGCCAACGGCGACCCGTTGACCGACCTGAACGGCAATCCGCAGCTGTCCACACCGGACGCCGATGAGGTCTTGCAAGCAACATTGCAGCACGTCGTCGCAACGTACCACCCGATTGACGGACGCAGAATTTACGTTAACGGTCAGCTCGTCAGCAATGCCGATCCCATTCCCGGAGGAACGTTCGTCGACTGGCAGGACACATTCGCCCTGGTACTCGGCAACGAGGCATCGGGTGACGGACTGTGGGAGGGCACGTTCCGCCTCGCGGCCATTCATCGCCGCGCGCTAGCCGAAGAACAAATCGTGCAGAACTTTGACGCAGGTGTCGGTGAACGCTTCTATCTGCTGTTCGATATCTCCGAGCGGATCGGCGCACCCGTGCAGACGTCTTACGTCCTGTTCGAAGCTCAGCAGTTCGACTCGTACGCATATCTATTCGACAAGCCCCATTTCACGACGATTGACGGCTCGACACCGACCGGCATCAGCATGCAGGGCATGCGCGTCGCGATGAATGGACAAGAGGCGCCGGTCGGACAGAGTTACGCCAACATGGATGAGACGCTTGACCTGGTCGGCGCGACACTGGACGAGCTCGGCCAGCCGCTGTCGGTGCTTGGCGCGGTGCTGCCGCTCCAGAAAGGACCGCAGGACGACGAGTTCTTCCTGACGTTCGACAACCTTGACGGCGTCGTTTTCAACCGCACCGAAGACCCGATGCTGGTCTTGACCGACTACATCGCAACGGCTGAAGAACGCAGTTCGGACATTGGCGTCAGGACTTTCGACGAGATTGACGCGACCTACGGCGCGATCACGGGTATCGATCGCACGACCTACCAGCGTGGCGGAAACTTCCTCGTAGATGAGACCTACCAGGAGCTGCGCCAGTCGCTGCCGGCGGTCGAGAACATCGAAGCCGTATTGTCGTCGCACCAGGTTGCCATTGCGCAGCTCGCGATCCAGTACTGCGACGCGGCCGTCGAGGACGCATCGATTTGGCCCGGATTCAACTTCGGTGCAGCGCCCGGGCAGGCTTTCAGCGTTGCCAATCGCGACAGCTTTGTTGAGCCGTTGATTGCCCGCGCAGTCGGACATTCATCGACGAGCCCCCAGCTTGACTCGCAGCCCAGCTACACGATCGTTCACGACGAACTCGCCGCATTTAACTCGGGCGGCGGCACATGAAACGAGACAAAGGCAACTGGGATTTGCCGCTGCTTCACACCGATCATCCGCGTCCTGTCACGCGACGCCAGTTTTTGTCGCAGGGCTTTATGACAGGTGCGGCTTACACGGTCGGCGGAATCGCCCCGTTGCTCAATCCGCGCAATGCATTCGCTGACCTTTCGCCGGATCTCGACGTCCTGCGAGCCCCGGCTGAATGCAACATCACGGATGGTGCAGGGAAGATCCCGTTTATCTGCTTCGACCTGGCGGGCGGCGTCAATATCGCCGGCTCAAACGTCCTGGTTGGCGGACAGGGCGGCCAGAGCGATTTCCTGAGCACACAGGGTTACGAGAAGATGGGGCTGCCGGGCGACATGGTTCCCGGACTCACTGACGCTAACGGCAATGCGTTCGCAAACTTTGACTTAGGGCTAGGTTTCCACTTTGACAGCGCGTTTCGTCGCGGCATCTTGTCGAGGGTCAGCGCGACGACGGCAGCCAATATCAACGGTGCAATAATACCGGCGCGCTCGGATAACGACACAGGTAATAACCCTCACAACCCGATGTATGGCATTGCTCTCGCCGGCGCCAAGGGTTCGATCCTGACGCTATCCGGCTCGGAGAATACCGATTCGGGCGGCAACTCGATGCTGCCGCTGGCGCTGTACGATCCCGAGCTGCGCCCGACCAAGGTTGACCGTCCGAGTGACGTCGTCAACCTCGTCGACACGGGCGACCTCGTCGGCATCCTGTCGAAGGACGACGCGACCATGGTCATGGAATCGATCTATCGCCTCTCGGACAGCAAGGTTGCCGAGGTCGAAAACCTGGTGAACCGGGACATCGACATCGACAAGGCTGTGCGCTGCGGCTACCTCAAGGCGGCGCATATCGCGGACCGCTTCGGCGGTACCCCGATCGACCCGGGTGCCGATGCAATGATCGTGGACGATGCCACCGGCATCTTCACCTCGAACGAGTTCTTTGCCGGCGATCGCGACGGACGCGAATTCCAGAAGACGGCTTCGATCATGAAGCTCGTCATGAACGGCTTCGCCGGCGCCGGCTGCGTCGAGATGGGCGGCTACGACTATCACGGCGGCGCACGCGCCGAGGGCGAGGTCAAAGACTTCCGCGCCGGCCAGTGCATGGGCGCCTGTCTCGAGTACGCGGCACTTCTCGACAAGCCCGTCATGCTCTACGTCTTCAGCGATGGCTCGCTCTCTTCGAACGGCGCGATCGACAATTCGGTGGACGGCCGCGGCAAGGGCGAATGGACGAGTGACAATTCGTCGACTGCCGGCTCGTTTTTCCTCGTCTACAACCCGCCCCGACTCGGCGGACGACCCGTACTGCGCGGCGGCACCCCAGAGGAACAGATGCAGCACCAGCAGATCGGCTATATGGACGCTGGTGGTTCGGTACAGCGGGCGGCAACGCCGATGGCCAATAACGTAAACCTGCTGGTCAACTCGGTGATACTCAACTACATGGCCCTGCACGGCGAAGAAGCGAACTTCGACGCTCTGTATCAGGGCCTCGGTATCAGCCACGGCCTGGGCAGCAGTATCGACCAGTACATCGCGTTCCAGAACATCGTCACGGGAACAGTGCCCGCGTAGCGAGCAATTACGCGCGACAACACGGCCAGCCGTCACCTTTCCGGCTGGCCGTTTTTTTTTGGTGCATAATCCCGCCATGAGCGACATCATCGACTTTCTCGCCTGCCCGCGCTGCGACAAAACGCCGCTGGAACAAAAAGACGGCGAAATCTACTGCAAGGCCTGCAAAGTCGAATTCCCTGCCCTCGACGGCATTCCCTGGATGTTTGCGGAGCCGCAGGCCACGCTGGGCGAATGGCGCGGGCGCCTGCAGTTTGCTCTGCAACAGCTGAGCCATGAGGTCACCGGGCTCGACAAAGAACTCGAGAACAAGGACCTTCACTCACTGAGCCGGCGGCGCGTAGAGCGTTACAAGAAGTCCGTTGAAAACCACCGCCGCGCACTGGCCAAGCTACTGCGACCCTTGGAAGTGCGAGCGCTGCAGGGCAACTACGAGAGTTACCTGGCACTCCGGACACGGCTGCCGGTCGACCAGGGACTGAATACCTATTACGCCAACATTCATCGCGACTGGGCGTGGGGCGACGATGAAAACGGCGCCTCGCTAAAGCAGGTTCAGTCTGTCCTTCACGATCATGCCGAACTCGGCAACGTCCTGGTGCTTGGCTCCGGTGCCGGACGGCTGGCGTACGACATTCACGTGAAGCTCGACTGCTCGTCCACGGTCGCGATGGATTTCAACCCGCTGCTCATGCTGGTTGCACAGGCTGTTACGCGCGGTGACAAATTGAAGTTGTATGAATTCCCGATCGCGCCACTGGCGCTCGAGGACGACGCCGTATTGCGAACACTAACGGCACCGGAAGCTGTCGATGATCGATTCCACCTGGTTCTTGGCGACGCGTTGCGCGCTCCATTCCCGGACAGGTCTTTCGACACCGTCGTGACGCCCTGGCTTATCGACATAATCAGCGATGATTTGCCCATGCTGGCGGCACGAATCAATAATCTGCTCGCCGACAACGGCCGCTGGGTGAATTTCGGCTCGCTCGCATTTGCCAGCCCCGAGCGTGCACGCCGATACAGTCCGGAAGAAACCAAGGCGATCGTGGCCGAGAACGGCTTTTCCGATCCTTATGTTTCGCAAAAAACGATTCCCTACATGTGTTCGCCTGCCAGCCGCCACGGCAGACAGGAAAAGGTGTTTTCGTTTTCCGCCTACAAAGAACGTGACGTAGAGAAACCCGAGCGCTACAAGGCCCTGCCCGACTGGATCGTGACCGGCAAGGAGCCCGTGCCGCTGTCACCTTCGTTCCGAACGCAGGCGATGACGACCCAGGTGTACTCGTTCATCATGTCTTTGATAGACGGTAAGCGGTCAATCAAGGAAATGGCATTAATCCTCGAGAAGCAGAAACTCATGAGCAAAGAGGAAGCCGAGCCGGCAATCCGCTCTTTTCTGACAAAAATGTATGACGACTCGCAAAAACAATCAGGCTTTTAGTGGCTTGGCGGATTTCATCCGCGCCTGGAGATAGGCTCCGATTTTCTTGATCGCCTTGCGGCTCTCCGGCATCTTGCCGACCAACAGCTGAAACACATGCCACATCTCCGGCCATATCTCGAGCTGCACTTCAAGGCCGGCCTCTTCCATCAGGGCAGCAAAGCGCGTCGAATCGCTCAGCAGTATTTCATCGTCCCCGACCTGGATGAAAGTCGGAGGCAAGCCGGCCACGTTGGCAAAGACCGGCGATACCAGTGGGTTCTTCAATTCACCTGCGTTGGCGCAGTAGTTGTCCGCCACCACGACCAGGTCCCTGGCATCGAACCACGGATCCTTATCGGCGCGCGTCGTCGCCGATTCGCCGCTCCCTGATACGTCGAGGAACGGCGACAGCAACACGGCTGCTGCGGGCATCGGCACGCCCGCATGGCGGAGCGACAGCAATGTCGCGATCGTCAGTCCACCGCCTGCGGAATCACCGGCGATGAAGATGTCGCCGGGCTTGAATCCTTCCGCGAGCAGTGATCGGTAAACTCCGACAGCGTCCTCGATACCCGCCGGAAAGCGGTGTTCGGGCGCAAGGCGGTAGTCGGGCACCAGTGCATTAATGCCGGCGGCACGCGCAATATGGCTGACCAACTGCCGATGTGTGCGGCAGCTGCCGATAAGGTACGCGCCGCCATGAAGATAAAGCAGCACCTTGTCCTCGGGTGCGCCTTTCGGCCTTAGCCGCTCAGCGTCAATGCCATTCACCGTCGTTGCCTCTACCGACACGCCGATCGCGGGTTTCAGGAATCGGCTCATCCGGTCCAGGCGCTCCCGCACTTCCGCGATATGCGCCGGGTCTATGGTTGACTTGTTAATACCTTTTACGAATCGGGACGTGATCCGACGGAACATTCTTGCGCGCAGGCTACTCATTTGACAAACGTCTTTGACCGGAAGAAACGGCTATCATAGGCCGAATACGTGAGTGGGAGAACAAGAATGGAAACGCTGCGGACGCCGGACTCTCGCTTCGAGAACCTGCCTGACTACGCATTCCGGCCCAGCTATGTCGACATCGATGGAATTCGCATGCATTACGTCGACGAGGGGACCCGAGACGGCGACGTTGTCCTGCTGCTGCACGGTGAGCCGAGCTGGTCCTACCTTTACCGATCCATGATTCCGCCGCTCAAGCTGGCTGGCCTGCGCGTGATCGCGCCCGACCTGATCGGCTTTGGTAAATCCGACAAGCCGACGCGCAAAAGCGACTACAGCTACATCGCGCATGTTAACTGGATGACACAGTTCATCGAAACGCTTGACCTCCGCGGCATCACACTCTTTTGCCAGGATTGGGGCTCGCTGATCGGGCTTCGCGTGGCGGCCGAAAATGAACAACGATTTGCACGTATCGCCGTTGGCAACGGCGGCTTGCCCACCGGTGATCAGGAAATGCCGAAAGCTTTCAGGATGTGGCGTGCCTTCGCGCGCTTCAGCCCGTGGTTTCCGATCGGCAAGATTATTCAGAGCGGGACTATTACGGACCTGTCGAACGACGTTATTGCCGCATACGACGCACCCTTCCCGTCATCGAAACACAAAGCCGGGGCTCGGGCATTTCCGATGCTGGTGCCGACCACACCGAACGATCCCGCCAGCGAGGCCAATCGAGCCGCGTGGAAAAAATTCAGCGAATGGCAGAAGCCGTTTCTTACGACCTTCAGCAACAGGGATCCGATTACGCGTGGCGGCGAATTGCCGTGGCAGGAATCCGTGCCCGGCGCAAGAAATCGAGAGCACGTGAAGATAAAGAATGCGGGCCATTTCCTGCAGGAGGACAAAGGACCTGAACTCGCCGACATCCTCATCGCATTCGTAAAGGGCGATCGCTAGGCGTATCTGGCTCGCGGGCGGGATATTCGTCAGTGAGACATAAAGCGAGCGCACCTCGGTCCCGCCCGACGGGAGCGAGACAGTCCGTTGATGAATGTCCCGATCGAGAGCCGGCTTATTTCTCGAGATACTGCAGCTTGTCCTTTACCTCACGCCACTCGTCAGCATCCTCGGGCGGGTCCTTCATTTCCGTAATAACGGGCCAGTCCTGGGACAGCTCGGCATTGAGCTTGAGAAAATGTTCCTGGCCGGCCGGCAGCTCATCCTCAGAGTAAATTGCCTCGACAGGGCACTCGGGCTCGCACAAGGTGCAGTCGATGCACTCGTCGGGATCGATCACAAGAAAATTGGGGCCTTCGTGGAAGCAATCCACGGGGCAAACTTCGACACAGTCGGTCAGTTTGTACAGGCTTCGGTGACAACGAATGTCATGCTTGCTACCTCGCTTTCCGGACCGCGTAAATTATGCGAAGTCAGGCCGCTAATCAAGCCGCGGCTTGTTCACTTGACTCGATCCAGGACCCGGGCAGCCGGGCTATCGGCGTCTAATCCTCTTGCACCTGCAGCCAGCGATCGTTAACACGCTCCGCAACACCGTCATCCTCCAGCTTCAGTAGATGTGCAAGCAATGAGCGTTCGGCCAACGCGTAGAGTTTCCTGTCGACGTCCTCGTACACGTGCGGGACGAGGCTTCGAGTCGTGAGATTCGGGTTGCGGGCAAGAGCTGATCGAACTTTGCCCTCTCTTTCAAGGCGGTGGTTGATCAACCAGTCGATGGCCCGGCCGGGGTCATGAATAATTTCGCCATGCCCAGGCGCCAGTGCATCGCACTGCAGCTGTTTCACGCGCTGCAAAGATTGCAGGTAGTGCTTCATATTGCCGTCGGGTGGATTGATGACGACGGTTGAACCGTCAATGACGTGGTCGCCCGTGAACAACCAGTTCTTTCCAACGTGCCGGTAGCACAAATGGTTCGACGCATGCCCCGGCGTGTGTACGGCCTCGATAACGAATTCGGTCGTGGCCAGCTCGTCGCCGTCCTCGAGTACGCGGTCCGCCTTGAACGTCATGTCCTGGTACTCGCCCTCTGTCGCTGGCATGCCCAGTAATTCACCGCCGGTCATTGCCGCCAGCTTTATCGCGGCGGGCGAATGATCGGGATGCGTGTGCGTGACGAGTATCCAGCGAATCGGAGCACCCGCAACCTGCTCAATCATTTCGAGGTGACTTTCTTTTATCGGGCCCGGGTCGAGCACGGCGACCTGCGAAGTACCGAGCAAATAGGTATTGGTTCCAGGTCCGGTCATCATCGACGGATTCGGCGCGACGAGCCGCCGAATGCCCGGCGCCAACTCGCTGAACGCCGGCATGTCGGGACCAAATGAAGTCACGACTTTGTGCCTGGGTAGTCTTTTTCTCCAGGAAGAACAATGACTTGCTCGCCGTCACGCTCGATGATTTTTGGCACCATGCTGGTCACACCCCATTCCACGCAGGAGCGCGCCCACTCGAGTAGCGCCTCGAGCGTTTTGTGCCGCGCGATACTTTCAAGGGTTTTTATTGTCGGAAAGTGCAGCTCGACGTCACCGGCGCGACCCGCTTCCAGCATGTCATGTGCGGTTATCCAGCGCGAATCCGTCAACTCGCCGCCGCAATGCATCGCTGTCTGTCCCTGCGGCAATTCCGCGAGGAAGAACCTCGTCGAGTATCGTCGCGGCAATGTCGGTGGCGTCAGCCAGTGACTGAAGTAATGCAATTTGTCGCACTGCAGTGCGAGCTGGTTGCGTGTGACGAAGTCCGTCCAGCGCTCGGTCCCGTCGTTCAGCGCATCGCGGACAATGCTGAGGTCTTCATCCAGGTTCTCGGAGGTGGCCAGCAGAACGCCGGACTCTTCGAACAATTCGCGGATCGCTGCGCTGTAAAGATCGAGGCCCTGCGCTTTTACACCGAGACGCGAATTCGCGTGCCGGCTACCCAGACCGGTACAAAATTCGTGGACGGCCGTATCGTCATCTTCAACGACACCCCCTGGAAAAGCATAGGCAGCGCCAAATGAAGACTCCGCATGCCGGCGCACCATAAACAACTCGGGCTCGGGCGTTCCGGCCCGTGCAACGGCAACCGTTGAAGAAGGTCGGGCAGGTGCGATATCACTCAATGCGGGTCAGCTCCGCGTCGCCTGTTTCAACATAGGTCTTTAGCCGCAGCAGCGCTTCAGCAATGACGTTATCGACGGGACCGGCAATGCTGTCCAGCCCGCCCGGACGGTAACCACCAACTGCATAGGTGAACCTGACCCGGGTGCCGGCGTCGGGGTTGGCGTCAGAAAACTCCCAGGTCATGTTGCCATCGACGCCCATAAGGCCCAGCGGACCGAGTCCACCGGTCAGCCGCAGCATTGCGGTTGGGCTATGTGTCGTCACGGTCATGTGAACCACACCGGCGCTCTCGCCCAGGTCTTCGCAAAAACACCCTTGCGGCCGCGCATCGATGCGCAGCCGGCTGGCCTCGCCTGAGACCGTGTGATCGGAACTCCACCACTGACTGATCTCTGTTATCGCCGATTGCCAGACTTCGTCGCGCGGCGCGTCGATGGTCGTTTCATTGACCGATGTAAACCCGCCCGCTTCGGCGTCAACGACATCGGCGGCCGCGGTTTTAAAAACGAACAAGAATGCAATCAGCGCGAAGCCAAGTGTGTTCCTCATTTGAACTCCCGTAGCAGGAGTCCTAGCTTACCGCAATCCTGATGCGGACTCAGAACAGCGAAATAGCGAGAAACACGGCGCCGGCGAGCGCCAGGCCGAAGTAGATTTTTTTCCAGAATGTCATTGAATCGCTCGATTAAAGTGACAAGATTCGTGTTGAGTGTATTCTTGTCCACCCAGCATGAACCCCGGCTGAAGAAAGCCGGGAAAGCATAAGTCATTGTAATAAAGATACTTTTTCGGCCCGGTACAAGGTGTCATCCGTATGCAAGAAGACCTGCGCGTCGTTTTCGAAAGCCGCAATCGGCAGAGTTGCTCGGACCGGGCACTCGTACTCGCCGCTGCGCAGGTGCCTCATCAGCTGGTTGATGACGGAATGACCGCGGCGCTCGTCGTCCCCGCCGAGTATTCCGCGCGGGCGGTTCATGAGCTACGACTCTACGACGACGAAAACCCGCCGGTTCGTCCAAAACAGCGAAAAAAAATCGTTTACCAGGACGCGGCACCCGGGCTTATCGGCTACGTGTTCGTGGTCAGCGCCATCGCCTGGTTCGCAGGTTATTCGGTGTTCGGCCATGACTGGTTTGAGGCCGGCCGCGTGGACGGCGAATTGATTCGCCGCGGCGAATGGTGGCGAACGATCACTGCGCTGACGCTCCATTCGGGGCCCCGGCACCTCATCGGCAACCTCGTTTTCGGTCTCCTGTTCGGCCTGTTCGCAGGCCGCCTGCTCGGGTCCGGTGTTGCCTGGCTCGCTATCATTGCGGCGGCGGCCACCGGAAACGCGGCTAACACCCTCTTGCTCGAGTCGGCACATCGGTCGGTCGGTGCGTCTACGGCCGTATTCGCGGCTCTGGGGCTCGTTGCAGGTTTCGTCTGGCGTGGGCAATTCATGGCGCAGGATCGTTGGTCTTATCGTTACGGTCCAATCGTCGGTGGACTTGCGCTGCTCATGTACACGGGCACGGGCGGGCCAAACACCGATATCGGCGCCCACCTGTTCGGATTCGTGTGCGGATTCCTGGCGGGAATACTGCTCATTGCGCTGGGTCCCGTACCTACTGACCAACGCTCGCAGCGCGTCGCCGGTGGTCTCGCGATCCTGCTCGTAGCCACGAGCTGGGTTGTCGCGTTACAGGCCTGACATCCGCATGCAATCCTGTAGAATGCGCCGCCGGCAAGTGTTGAAAGACAATTAGGACTCAAGGACCAAAGTAATGGACGAAATCACAAGCGCTGCATCCGGGTTTGACTGGAACGATATTTTCGAGTTTCTGCAAAAGAACGGCATCGATTCCGGCACCGTCGTCGGGCTGGTCAAGAACATCATCGTCGCGCTCATTATTTTCTACGTCGGACGCCTGGCCATCTCGCTCGTTGTCCGAGGCATGCGCAAGGTCATGCGCAAACAGAATATCGACAAGACCCTCGAGACCTTTGTCTGCAATCTCGTGCGCATTGTATTGCTCATCGTCGTCATTATTGCGGCGATCGGTCAACTCGGCATTCAAACGACGTCGTTTATCGCGATCTTCGGCGCCGCGGGCCTGGCGGTTGGTCTTGCTCTGCAGGGTTCACTGTCAAACTTCGCATCCGGCGTATTGATCGTTCTGTTTCGTCCTTACAAAGTCGGCGACTTTATCGAGGGCGCAGGCGTCAGCGGGTCCGTCGAGCAGGTGCAGATACTGACAACGGTATTGAAAACCGGCGATAACAAGCAAGTCATCATCCCGAACAGCAAGATCATGGGCAGCATCATCACCAACTACTCGGCAAACGATAAGCGCAGGGTCGATATGGTCGTTGGCGTCAGCTATAGCGATGATCTCGACAAGGTGCGTAGCACCATCCAGGAACTGGTTGCTGTAGACGACCGTATCCTCGATGAACCTGCGTGCACGATCGCGGTTTCGGCACTCGCCGACAGCAGCGTCAACTTTGTCGTACGACCGTGGGTCAAAACCTCCGACTACTGGCCCGTCATGTTCGATCTGACAGAGGCCATCAAGAAACGCTTCGACAAAGAAGGCATTTCATTCCCGTTCCCGCAGCAGGATGTGCACTTGTACAAAGCGTCGGCGGACTAGCGCCTCTAGTCGGTGACGTCAGGTTTGACAAAACACCATTTCAGTTTTGGAATGCGCGCTTTGAGATTTCGCTCGAGCGCGTTGATGTGCGTTACTGCGTCATTGATGTTCAGGCCGGGATTCATCTTTACTTTGACTGCCAGCATCGTATCGGGCCCGAACTGAATCGTTATTGCATTGAACACGCACTCGATGCCTTTCTGCTCACCGATTAATGCCGAAATTAGCGAGAAAAGCGTAGAGAATCGCCCGAACTGTCGAGTCATGTGACGTTCCAACCATTTAATTGCCCTGTCAACCGAACATGAGGTTCATGCGTTGTAACCATGACGCCATGCTCGGCCTTGGGATAGGAACGGCGTATGCTGGCACGACCTGTAGCTCTTAGCTTGGACGGACCGAAACGATGAAAAAGACCAACCATGGTTTGGCGACCTTCCTCGCGCTGGCGATCGCCGGCTGCGCTGCCCATCCCGACCCCATTATTGATATGCAAGGCGTCGATCCCAATGCGCTCGCCAAGGACTGGGGCGAATGCGAAGCCTACACTGAGGAAATCCTCATCAGCCGGGGCATTGTCAAGGGTGGTGCGACTGGCGCAGTCGTGGGTGCCCTCGGCGGCGCAATAGATGGCGACGCCGGCCGCGGAGCCGCCGGCGGCGCATTGTACGGCGGAACCCGATCCGGGCTTGACGCCGATCGCGAAAGACAGAAAGTCTTTAAACGCTGCCTGCGCGGCCGCGGCTATCGCGTTCTCAATTAAGCGTTCAGGCTTGACCCGAAACGCCGGCACACGTACTGTGTTTTTATACAGTATCGGACCTACGAATGCCCACGCAAGGACATAAAGGCCGAGGGGCCCTCTCTTCGCCGGAGAACCGATTCACGACGCGACCCGTCGACATCGATGACGATGAAGCGCACGCCCGGGCGCAACAGGCGCCCGAGACCGTTATCCGTGCAATGCCTGCCGGCCGCATCATCAGCTCCAACAGCTCGCCTGACGTGCCGTTCGATCGCTCGATCAACCCCTACCTGGGTTGCGAACACGGCTGCATCTATTGCTACGCGAGACCGAGTCACAGCTACCTCGACCTGTCGCCGGGACTGGACTTCGAGACGCAGATTTTCTACAAGCCGAACGCGGCCGCCCTTTTGCTCGAAGCCTGGGAAAAACCAGGCTACGAATGCAAACCGATTACTATCGGAGCGAACACGGATCCGTACCAGCCCGCCGAGAAATCCCTGCAGCTGACGCGCGAGTTACTGGTGTTATTCCTCAAGCACCGTCACCCGGTCAACATCATTACCAAAGGTAATCTGATCTGCAGGGATATCGACCTGTTGGCCGAACTCGCTGCCGCCGGCCTGAGCTCGGTCGCGATTAGCCTGCCGACAATGAATGCGCAACTTAAACGAGTCATGGAACCGCGCGTGCCGTCGGCCGCGGCAAGGCTTAAAGCCATGGAGCAGCTCACCGAAGCGGGCGTGCCCACAAGCGTGCTCGTCGCGCCTGTCATCCCGGCAATCAACGACGACGAGATCGAATATATTCTGAAGTCGGCCGCCGCGGCTGGCGCGTGCCAGGCCCATTACATTTTTCTGCGCCTTCCTCATGAGCTCAAAGGCCTGTTTGCCGAGTGGTTGCAAACCCATTTTCCCGATCGAGCCGACCGGGTTTCGAGCCTGATCCGGCAGTCCAGCGGTGGCAGCGATTATGACCCGCGGTTTGGCGTCCGGCAGACCGGCCGCGGACCCTACGCAGAAATGCTCGCGATGCGTTTCAAAAGCGCGAGCCGCAAGCACGGCGTGGACCCCGACGCCTACCAGCACGTTCTTGATTGCAATCAGTTTTTTAGTCCCGGACAACAGCAGCTCGGCCTTGAGTTCTGAGGCGGGCTGACCGGCTACCCGGATGCTGTGCCAGACGGTATAGTTGTTGCGGCGGTCCAGGGCGGTTTCGCTCGAACTATTCGTTCCGAATCAGGTCTGAAGCACGACCGCCCTTCAGAAAAAACTCAGGACGCCCGACCTTTTTGAACGCATGATCAACCTAAACAAAACAGTCGCTTTGTTCATCGCGATTTTGCTGGCTGTTGCGAGTCAGGCCGAGCCAGGCGATATCGATGATGAAGGCAGCCCGTTGGATCAGGTTGTCCCGGTTGCGGATGAGCCGCCTGGACCAACAGAAAGTGCTACGCCGGTCGATGACGCAAGGACTCTGGATGAACGACTCGCCGCCGAATTCGAGCTCTATCGGCGCCTGGTCGCCGAAGACGCGCTGGACGAGGCAGACGTTTCGGCCAAGCGCATAGTACAGATGGTCATGAAAATTCATGGCCCCGAGTCGATCGAAGCATCGAAAGCGCTGAATAACCTGGCGCTGGTCCAGCACAAGAGCGGCCAGTACGGAGCGGCAATTCAGAATTTCGAAGCGGCTGTAGAGATTATTGAAACGGTTGAAGATCGATTAAACGAAAAGCTGGTTAATCCACTTAAGGGACTCGGTGCCGCGCAACTTGGCAGCGGCCGGCCCGATCTCGCGCAGCAGACATTCAACCGCGCAACACATATCACGCACGTGAATGAGGGTCCGCACAATATCGAGCAGGTCGAGATCCTCGAGTCGCTTGCTCAGTCGGCCATGCTGATGGGCGATTCAAAGGGCGCACGTAACCTCCTCAATCGCATCCACATGCTGAACGTGCGGCATTTCGAAGGCAATGATCTGGCATTGCTTCCGTCGCTGCTGCGGCGCGCCAGCTGGCAGCATGCAGCCCGCTACTATATGGACGAGCGTGCAACCTATCGACGAGCAATTCGCATTATTGAATCGAGGCTCGGCAAGGATGACCCGCAGCTCATACTTCCATTGAGCAAGCTCGGCCAGTCCTACTACTTCGTTGATTTAACCCAATCCAATTCGCAGCAGCCGGGACTCGTGTCGAGTGGCGAGATTTATTTCAAGCGCGCAGAGAGAATTGCGGACGAGACGCCTGGAGTCGACTGGAGAGTCCTCGCGGAGACAAAGCTTGCCCTTGCAGATTATTACATTTATGCCGATGCTCAGAGCCGTGCTCGTAAATTCTACACGCAAGCCTGGAACCTGTTATCGGCTGACCAGGAACGCCTCGCTGTTCGTGCAGAATTGCTCGAGCAGCCAGTGGTTCTGATGAGCGATCCCCTCCCCCAATACGTCGGCGAAAAGCCGCCGGACGGAACGTCAACTGACGAACTGTTGACGGGGACAATTCGCGTCGACTACACCGTATCCGCAAGAGGCCGGGTCAGGAATATACGCACCGAAGCGATCCCGCCCCAATTCACGGATATGCAGCGGATGGTGCACCGTGAAATTCGACGACAGGTATTTCGCCCGAGAATGACAGACGAGGGGCTCCAGCAATCTGACAACCTTGTCTTCGAACACTCTTTCTTCTACCGTCAAGCAGATCTGGACAAGCTGACAAGACAAGAGCCACAGGCCGATCAGCAGTCCACCGACGAAAATTCAGAATCCTGACAGACTAAATAACAAGCAATGAAAAACCTGACCCTTCCGACCAGGAGCGAGGCGCTCGCTGGCCGCGACACACCGATGACCGTTCCGGCGCATCATTTTGTCAACGGCGCACCTCTGCAGGGGCCTTTCGAGGACCGCCTGCAACAGGCCGTATTCGCGTTGGGCTGTTTCTGGGGCGCGGAACGGTGTTTTTGGCAGATCGACGGGGTATTCACGACCGCCACGGGTTACGCGGGCGGCATAACCCGCAATCCGACTTATGAAGAGGTCTGTACAGGGAATACCGGACATACAGAAGTCGTACAGGTGATCTATGACCCGGCCAAAGTCAGCTACGCAGAACTGCTGAAGGTCTTTTGGGAGAGTCATGACCCGACGCAGGGTATGCGACAGGGCAACGATATTGGCACGCAGTATCGATCAGCAATTTTTACGACGAATGACGCACAACAGGCCGAAGCGCGGCGCTCGATGGCCGAGTATCAAGACGAGCTGCACAATGCCGGGCTTTCCGCTATTACGACCGAAGTCCTGCCTCTCGACACGTTCTACTATGCAGAAGATTACCATCAACAGTACCTGGCCAAGAATCCGGGGGGCTATTGCGGCTTGGGTGGAACCGGCGTCAGTTGCCCCATCGGCCTCGACGTCAACACGAAGTCTGCGTAGCATGCCGCTAAACTCAAGCAGGAACAGATGTGACCACCACCAGGAAGAAGCCAGCGAAACCACGTAAACCAACGCGCAAGCAGGCCGAGGATGCTGTCAGCACGCTGCTGTTATGGGCTGGCGAAGACACTCGCCGGGAAGGTCTGCTCGATACACCCAAGCGCGTCGCAAAAGCGTATGAAGACTGGTTCAGTGGCTACAAGAGTAATCCAGTCGAGTATCTGAAAAGAACGTTCGAAGAAGTCGAAGGATACGACGAGATGATCGTGCTGCGTGATATCGGGGTCTCACTGCGAACATCACATGGCACCGATTATCGGTAAAGCCCATGTCGGCTACCTGCCCAACAACAAGGTCGTCGGTATCAGCAAGCTGGCTCGCGTGGTCGAAGCATTTGCCCGGCGCTTCCAGGTGCAGGAGAAGATGACTGCGCAGATCGCGAATTGCATCCAGGATGTTCTGCAACCCCAAGGCGTCGGCGTGGTTATCGAAGCCGTACACCAGTGCATGACGACACGCGGCATCCACAAGTCCGATGTGTCAATGGTGACCAGCCAGATGGTGGGCACTTTCCGCAAGGACGCACGCACGCGGGTTGAATTCCTGCGCATGATAGACGCCAAACGCTAGCCGCCGCGTTACGCCATGAAGAAAAGCCTCGCGACCGCCGCCGCACTTCTCCTGGCAGTCATCATCGCTTACTTGCTCGCCTGGCCGGTTCCCGTCGAACCTGTGAGTTGGATCGCCCCAACAGACCGCGGCCTGGTGGACCCCTTTGAGTCAAATGACAGGCTGGGGGCCGCCGTTGGTATCGACCTGAACGGCTACGAGGGCCCCGAAGATGCGACTGTCGGCGCTGACGGACGTATCTATGCGACGACTCATAGTGGCCATGTCATTCAGATTCAGGATGGGCAGGTCCGCGAATTCGCAATTGCAGGTGGCAGGCCATTGGGCATTGAGTCCAACGTTGACGGGTCGCTTATCATCGCTAACGCCTACCTGGGCCTGCAACGTGTCGAACGCGACGGCACTGTATCCACCTTGCTCAGCGAGGTTAACGGGCAGCCGCTCGTTTATGCCAACAACGCTGCAATCGGTCCTGACGGCACCATCTATTTCAGCGAAGCAAGCAGCAAGTTCGGAGCACAGTCATCCCGCGGGACTTATGAAGCGAGCCTGCTGGATATCATGGAACATGGCGGGCACGGCCGCATTTTCGCGTTCAGGCCATCGACGGGCGATGTCGATATATTGCTTGAGAATCTCAATTTCGCAAACGGTGTTGCGGTCAGTGCCGACGGCAGTTTTTTACTGGTCAGTGAAACCGGTCACTACCGCGTTCTGAAATTCTGGCTCACAGGCAATCGCAAAGGAACGACCGACGTACTTCTCGACAACCTGCCGGGTTTTCCCGATAACCTGAATAGCGGTACACATGGCCGGTTCTGGCTGGGATTGGCGGCACCTCGCAATCACCTGCTGGACAAAATCTCGGATCGACCGTTCGTTCGTAAGGTCGTGCAACGCCTGCCCGCATTCCTCAGGCCCAAGGCTGTGCCGTCGTCGCATGTCATAGCGTTCAATGATGACGGCGAGGTTCTCATGAACCTGCACGACGCCGACGCGCGGTTCCCGACTTTGACCGGCGTATTGGAAACGGACCGCGCACTTTACCTGACGACCTTATTCGGCAAGCAGCTCCCTCGCCTGGATAAACAGGATCTTTGAAACGTCTGGAACGCTAGCAAAGCGCGCTCGCTTCGATAATGGAAGTTATTATTCGATGCCGAGCACGGCGGCGCCCTGCCGAAACGTGATGTCGACCGGAATTTGCGCAGCGGTCAGCCTGTCGAGGTCCTGCTGCAGCTGCGCCGAGATAACGCCCTTCTTGCTGGTCAGTTCGGCAGCACCGTCGTAGTCGCCGTCGCCCTGCAACGTCAACAATAATTGCGACAAATCAGTCATTGCCGTTTCCATCCTTCCGTAGTCGACTCGGTATCGCCCGGTTTCAGCGTCACGAACGAACGCCCCCTCGTCCATGAAAAAGTTGAAGCGCACCATGTTCGCTTTGCCGTGCGCGCTGCTCGCACCGAAGCGAATTGAGCGGAAGACGCTGGTCATGAATGTCGTGTAGTAGTCACGAAGATCAACATCACCGAGTTCGCCGGCCTTGTGCAACTCCGTGATCATATACAAACCGAGGATGTCAGCTTTGCCCTCTTCCATGCTTGAAGCGAGATCCAGCATGGCTTCGCGAACGGTGCCGCTGCCATTGATCGTATTCTTGATTCCGAGACCGTGCGCGACTTCGTGAAACATCGTATTCGCGAAAAAAGCGTCGAACGTGATGTGCTTTCGCTGCGACACATCGATCAACGTATCGGCAATGGGCTCGAGGATCTTCTCGAACTTCGCCTGCATCGCGTTCTTGAGCTGCAGGCGTCGGGTACCCTTGTCGAGCTGTATCTGCTCATCGTTCGGCAGGTTGATCGCTATGGTCTTCGAACCCGCGTTGCTGTGCCCAGCGTAGTAAACGACGTCGTATGCATTGAGGTCCGAATCTGTCCCAGGCGTTTCCCATTTGTACTCGTCGGCAACGGGCAACCCTTCCTGGAGGTCCGGCAGGAAAGCGGCGAATCGACTCAGGCGATCGCTCCATTCCAAGTCCTTGATCAGGACGTAAGACTCGTACGCGGCGCGAAAACCGAACAAGCGATCTTCGTAGGTTTCGATCGGACCGATCACAACGTCGATTTCATTATCCTTGACGTCCATCCAATAGCGGTCACTGATCTGGAATTCGTCGCTGATCAACGCGGCGGCACGCAGTTTCAGGTAATTCGCGAAGTCAGTGCTGTCCGCGAGTTTGGCCGCTTGCCTGAGCAAGCCGGCCGCTTCGCTGAGCTCGGGCGCGTAAGCAACATGGTAAGGAATCAGCACGAGTCCACCCTCCGCGTTACGGCGGATCAGGGAATACAGCCCGTTCTTGCCGGGCAGGTAGGCTTCATCGAATTCTTCCTTGCTCATGTCCTCGGGATAGAAGCGCGCGCCCAGCGGCTTTGCACCAATGCCATCGATAAACGGTTTTTCGTCGTCCAGCCGATCCCAGGGCCCATAGTTGAGTTCAGCGAAGCGGCGCGCATTGGCGTCCGCTATTCCGCCCAGCCATTCCTCGTGACCCTCGCCGAAGCTCTGTCTCCAGAACAGGTCGTCCATGATTTTCGATGCATCGATCAGAATCCTGATCAGCTCGAGCTGATCGTCGCTGAGATGGCCCAGGTCGGCCGTCAGCAAGAAGTCTGCGTATATTTCGGGCCGCGGCTTGACCGTAACCAGCGGCTGCGCGGCGGGTTCGGGCGGCGCTTCCGTGCCACAGGACACGACAATGGCCGATAACAGTAGAACGCCCACGGGGCGGGTTAGGATTCGGAAATTCACGGCTTTCCCCTGAAACATTGCCAGTCGGTCATTATCGCACAGGCCACCAGGCTGCGGCTCAGAGATCAACCAGCTCGACGTCTGCGTAAGAGAGCGGCTGCCCCAGGAACTGGCCGCCAACGCGCGCAAAACGGGTCGCACCGTCCGTCGCCAGGATGCGCAGACTCCCGGCCTTGTCGCTGTCGCGGAGACGACCCCCGGATCGCAGAGTGTTGCTCACTACGGCCGCGGTTGTACTTGCCGAGTCGACGAGCAAGACCCTGTCAGAGGCTATTGCCTGAATAGCGTCTTTGAGCAACGGGAAGTGGGTACAGCCCAGGATTATGCTGTCGGCCTGGAAGTGACTGTCGCTGGCTTCATCGAGGTATCGACGAATGATTCTTGCCGCAATGTCTCCGTCGGTCCAGCCCTCTTCCGCGAGCGCTACCAGCAGTTCGCACGCCTTCTCGCGAACCGTCGCGGCAGGATCCACGGTTTCGATCGCCTTGCGATATGCGCCCAGACGCACGGTTGCCTCGGTCGCCAGAACGAGGTGCGACCCGCCGGGCCGGGCGCTCACGGCGGCCGTGGCCCCGGGCTCCACCACGCCAATCACGGGCAGCGGCCTCATTTGCTCCCGCAACGTATCCAGCGCGACAGCCGATGCCGTATTACAGGCGACTACAAGCAGTTTAATTCCCTGCTTCTGCAGCTCTGCCGTCGCCTGCGTAGCGTATCGAGCGATGGATGCCGGGCTTTTTGTGCCGTAGGGCAAACGCGCCGTGTCACCCAGGTAGAGCAAATTTTCATAGGGAAGCTCGGCACGAATCGCTTTAAGCACGGTAAGCCCCCCGACGCCGGAGTCAAATATGCCGATCGGCAGGTCGTTTTCTTTTGAGTCACTCATGGGCGCATTGTGCCGAAGGATGGTCAACTGTGGAATAATCGCGACCCAATCAATTAGCTGATGGAATTGCCGAACGTGCAAAAACTGCTGTATGGCGTCGCTGCTCTAGTCGCATTACTGATCGTAATTGGCTTCGCGTTGCCGCGCACGCACTCTGTTGAGGTATCGACCGAAATTGACGCCCATCCGGCAACCGTGTTCGCGTTACTCAATGACTTCCGTCGATATGCGCTTTGGTCGCCGCTGGTCGACACGGACCCTAATGTACGAATTCTCTATTCTGGCAACGACAAGGGCATCGGCGCGACCATGAGCTGGGACGGAGCGATCGCCGGCAGCGGGAACCAGACGATCGTCGAAAGCGAACCCTACGGGCATATTCGTATTGTGATGAATCCCGGCGAGGCCAGTGAAGCACAGTCGCTGATCAACCTGGCTGCCGGCACCGGCACGACCATCGTCAGTTGGCGCTTCGAAGCCGACTACGGCATGAATATTGTTGCCCGATACTTCGCATCAATGCTCGGCCGCATTGTCGCCCGGGACTATGAAAGCGGCCTCGCCAACCTCAAGGAGCTCGCAGAAAGTCTGCCGACCGCCGACTTCGGCGATACCGAGATCGAGCACATAACGGTTGAGGCGGCTGAAATTGCGTATCTGTCAGCGACCTCACGACCTGAACCCGCCGCAATGTCCGAAGCGATGGGCGATGCCTATTTCCAGATCCTCAATTTCATCGATGCTCACAAGCTGCAGGTTGCAGGAGCGCCATTGTCAATTACGCGAACGTTCAGTGGCGCCGAGCTGGTATTCGACGCGGCGATCCCGGTCCGGGGCGTAACGGCGTCCACACCCCGCGATGGGGCGACCGTGAAAATAGGGATGACCTACGCCGGGCCGGTCATCCGGGTCAAGCACATCGGCTCGTACCGGACGCTGACGGAAACGCACCGCAAGATTTCAGCCTACCTGGCCGCACATGGCATCGAACGCGCTGGCGCAACATGGGAGTCGTACGTTAGTGATCCGGGCGATGTGCCCGAGGACGATTTATTGACCTACGTCTACTACCCGATCAACTCGATTTGACCAGGAACGGTGGTACGCGCGGCGAATCGTCGTCGCTGCGCGGCAATCCGGCTGGGACGTCATCGCGCAATCTTGAAAGCTCGCCAAAAATCGCGACCACGTCGGCTGCGCACTTGCTGGCGTCTTCCGGAGACATCTTGCGCACGGAGGCACAAACCGGGCTCTCTCCATTGAGTGGCGTGACCTGGTGCATGGATTGCCTCAGATCGGCAAATGCCTGCTTCATCGCGATAGGCAGCTCGTCCTCGTCGATATCGCCAAGATGGTCTTCGTAGGCCTTGATAAGCCTTTGTTTTATATGCCCATGGCCGGCGAGCACCGTGAGTGCCGCTCTAAAGCGATCGAAGTGGATTGTCATTGCAACTCCAGCGTTTGGTATTTTTCTGGCCGCCAATCCTCTCGGCGGCTTGTCTACGCTTTCTTATTCTTGGAGCTGACTACCTCCTGTAATCAGCAGACCTCCTGCAGGGCCCGGCAAGTCCCTTTGGCTCCTGATCTATCAGAACCTTGCGCAGCTTTTTTATAGCAGAGTTTCTAAAGCGCACGCAAGTAGTATGCACCAAAATAGATCACTTCCGGAATTCGATGGTCCAGCGCTCGTCGCCCAGGTTCCGGTCGGCCGAATACAGCGGATTCGCCTGCCCAACCTCCCACGTCGTCGCCAGGGTTTCGTTCATGACATAGTCCCTGTGTCTCTCCAGGGCGGCTTCGACGGCTTGCGAGCCCGAGATACCCAGGGTAATCCGGTCCGACACCTCGAGACCTGCCTGCTTGCGGGCATCCTGGACCGAGCGAACGATTTCCCTGGCCACGCCCTCGCTGATCAGCTCGTCGTTCAGGGTCGTGTCGAGTGCCGTCAGGAATCCGGCGTCGGCTTCGCAGGAATAACCCTCGGCAGAGTGGGTCTCGATCAGGACATCATCGCCTTCGAGTGAAATTGCCTGGCCACCTGCCTCTATCTCGAACGCCTCGCCGCGCGCCGCGGCGACCGCTATCGCGGCGCCGTCCGCTTCGTCCAGTGCTTTGCGAATGACGGGCACAAGTTTGCCGTAGCGTTTGCCTATGCGCGGCAGGTTCGGCTTGATGCGGTAGCTCACCAGCCCGGCATCACGTGCAATGAACTCAATCGATTTGACATTGAGTTCCTCGAGAATCTGTTCCTGGTGACTGTCCAGCGCGTTCGCGGACGCATCGTCCGGCGCACGCACCAACAGCCTCGAAAGCGGCTGCCGCGTCCTGACTCCAGAATGGCCCCGCGCCGCGCGTGCCAGGCCGACGACCTTTTGTACGACACCGATATCGAACAGAAGCTCGTCGTTTTTCCACGACGGATCCGCTTCGGGCCAGTTTCCCATGTGCACCGAAACCGGCGCGTTCTTGTCGACCGTCCGAACGAGGTTCTGATAAACATTCTCGGCCAGGAAGGGCACAAACGGGGCCATGAGTTCGTGGACGCACTTCAAACACTCGTACAAGGTCAGGTAAGCGGCCTGCGTATCTTCGGGATCCGACGATTTCCAGAACCGGCGCCGGTTGCGACGCACGTACCAGTTGCTGAGCTGGTCAACGAACGACTCGATGGCCTCGCCCGCGGTCTTGGCATCGAAATGATCCAGCGCATCGGTCACGGTCGTGATTGTCCTGTGCAGCAATGCCAGTGCCCAGCGATCGATCTCGGGTCGTTCGGCAAGCGGAATATCGCGACTCAGGTCGACTTCGTCGAGTCGCGCATACAGAACGAAGAAGCCGTAAGTGTTCCAGAACGTGTTGATGAAGGAACTGGCCACGTCGGCCACGATCTCGACAGAAATGCGCTTCGGCACGTCGGGTGACAGGCGCGCCAGGAAATACCAGCGCAGCGCATCAGCACCGACCGTATCGAAGACATCGTACGGATCGATGATATTGCCGACCGACTTCGACATCTTCTTGCCGTCCTTGTCGACGATAAGGTTCAGGCAGATGCAGTTCCTGTAAGCCACGCTGTCCGAGACCAGGGTCGCGATCGCGTGAAGCGTGTAGAACCATCCGCGCGTCTGGTCGATTGCTTCGCAGATGTAGTCAGCCGGAAAATGCTTCTCGAACTTGTCCTGGTTCTCGAACGGGTAATGCCATTGCGCATAGGACATCGCACCCGAATCAAACCAGCAGTCGATGACTTCCGGCACGCGCTGCCAGGTCTTGCCGTCTTTTTCGAAAGTTACTTCGTCGACAGCGGGCCGGTGAAGGTCGAGTTCGGTGAGCTTTCGTCCGGCCAGCTCTTCTAGCTCGTCGATCGAGCCGATACAAAGGAACCCCCCGTCGCCGTCTGTCCATACGGGCAACGGCGTGCCCCAGAAACGCTCGCGTGACAGCGCCCAGTCAACGTTGTTCTCGAGCCATTTGCCGAAGCGGCCGTCCCTGATGTGCTGCGGTACCCAGTTGATCGTCTGGTTGAGTTCCGCCATCCGCTTACGAAACTCCGACGTCCGTATGTACCAGGCATTTTTCGCGTAATAAAGGATCGGGTCGCCCGTACGCCAACCGAACGGGTAGTTGTGCTTGTAACGCTCCGAGCGAAACATGAGACCGCGTTCTTTAAGAATTCGGATAAGTGGCTTATCGGCATCCTTGAAAAACAGGCCGGCGACGGGTTCGACCGCATCGACGAAGTGCCCGTCGAGCCCTACGCCGTGTACGACCGGCAGATCATTGGCCTGGCCAAACGCCAGGTCATCAACGCCATAGGCCGGCGCCGTGTGCACAATGCCCGTGCCGTCTTCAGTGCTGACGAAATCTGCCGCCATGACCGTGAAGGCATTGGCCGCGTCGACCTCGAAGTAGTCGAACAACTGCTCGTAGCGCGTACCAACGAGCGTCGAGCCTTTAACCGTCTTTACTACAGAGTGCTCGGTGTCGCGGAACACGGCTTCGCGCAGCGCTTCTGCAACAATAAGCGTCTGGCCGTCGGATTCGCAGAAACTGTAGTCGATGTCTGCACCGACCGCGAGCGCGAGATTGGACGGCAGCGTCCAGGGCGTCGTCGTCCAGACCAGGAAATAGGTTTCCTTCTCACCGACAGCTTTGAAACGCACGGTGATCGAAGGATCTTCGACTTCCTTGTAGCCTAATGCGAGTTCGTGTGACGACAGGGTCGCTCCGATACGTGGGTCGTAGGGCACAACCTTGTAACCGCGGTAGATGAGGTCTTTGTCCCAGATTTTCGAGAGCAGGTTCCAGACAGACTCGATGTAATTGTTGTCGAGCGTGTAATACGCTTCGTCGAGGTTGACCCAGAAGCCCATGCGCTCGGTCATCTTCTCCCAGTCGCCGATATAGCGCATGACCGACTCGCGACAGCGGCGCGTAAACTCGGCAATGCCTACTTTGTCCTCGATTTCTTTCTTGTCAAAAATACCGAGTTCTTTTTCAACTTCGTGCTCGACAGGTAGACCGTGCGTATCCCAGCCGGCCTTTCGCGGCACGTGGTAGCCGCGCATCGTCTTGTAGCGCGGAAAAATGTCCTTGAAACTGCGTGCCAGCACATGGTGTATGCCCGGCTTGCCGTTCGCTGGTCGCTTCGATCGTCTTTGCAAAGACATCGTGCTCACGCCAAAACTCCAGCACCTCTTTTTCGAGGTCTGGCCCGTTGTAACGGCCTTGAACTTCTTTAAAGACGGCTTTCCTGGCTGCCAAAACTCGATCCTCAAACAAAAAACGCCCCGGGCGCATCAGCTGCACCCGGGGCGATCGATGTTCGTCGCGGTACCACCCGGTTTCGCGGCCCGGCCTAGTAAGACCGGCACCACCTCGTGGACTGTTGCCAAAAAAACGCAAGGTCCGCCGCCCGTCTCGTGAGCCAATCGGCCAGCCCTACCCAGGACACGCACTTACGTAGTCCCTTCGGGTGGCGACTCCAGGGTGATATTCGGCAGACTCAAACCCGGAGCTCTCACCGTCCTCCGGTCGCTGTGGCTTAAGCGGGCTGCCTGTTCGTCCCCTTCAGCATCTTGCCGGGAAAAGTACGTTCCGCAGCGGGAAAACACAAGTGAAACCC
The DNA here is from genome assembly GCA_947258485.1 of uncultured Woeseiaceae bacterium. Lineage (GTDB taxonomy): Bacteria > Pseudomonadota > Gammaproteobacteria > Steroidobacterales > Woeseiaceae > UBA1847. The sequence goes on along the minus strand of CAMYIS010000188.1, from coordinate 12,545 downwards.
GCAAAAAGATCGGTTTATGATGGAGCCTGTCCCCGAATCAGGAACAGCGATGACACGAACACGAGCATTGATCACCGGCGCATCGGCCGGACTGGGTCAGGAATTCGCCCGCCAGCTCGGTGCAGATGGGAAGGACCTCATCCTTGTCGCTCGCCGCACCGAGCCCATGCAGGCACTGGCCGAGGAGCTCACGAATACGCACCAAATCGAGGTTGACGTCATTCAGGCCGACCTCTCGGACTCGGCAGCGCCTGCCATGCTATTTGACACTGTCCGCGAGCGGGGCCTCGAAGTCGACTGCCTGATTAACAACGCCGGATCCAGCGGACCCGATCTGATGCAAGTAAGAGACTGGCAGACCGCCCATGATTACATTGAACTCATGATGACCTCGGTCGTCGCGATGTGTCATTTCTTCATTCCGCCGATGCGCGAGCGCGGTTACGGGCGCGTCCTCAACGTCGCGTCTGTTGCCGGTAAGCTCGACACGCCCGGTGACTACAGCTACGGCCCGACGAAAGCCTATGTCATCGCATTCTCGAGAGGATTATCCAGCGTGCTCAGGAATGATGGAATCCATGTCACTGCACTGTGTCCTGGATTCACGCACACAGACTTTCATGCCTCAGACAGGCTCACACGAATGAAGAATTCTTTACCCAAGTTCATCTGGTACGACGCCGACGTCGTTGTGCGAGAGGGTTTGAAGGCTCTGGACAAGGGCCGGGCCGTCTACATTTCAGGTCGGCTCTATCGCTACCTGGTGCCGCTACTGCGCTCGCCCGTTGGGAAATTGGTGTTTCTTGCGCTGCGAATCAAGTTATGACGGCACAGTTGTACTCCCAGGCGCGGAAAATCCGATATGATTTGGCTTATCGTAAACGCTCGATTCACGGCCCAAAAAAATTAAGGCCTATGCCCGAAGAAGTAAGCTACGATCACGACGCTGACCTGATTCGTATTCGAGTCTGGGGCGACGACCCTATTGAAGACTGGATATCTTCGAGGCGGCAGGTTGTTCGGCTGCATGAAACGCATGGCACATCGATGCTCCTCGTGGACGTACGCGAACAGGAATCCGCGCCAGCTGTTCTGGATATATTCGATTTTGCCGAGGACTGGCCGCAAGACATTCGTGCCGCGATCCTGGTTGGCGAAAATACGGTCGACGACATCGCATTCCTCGAAACGGCTGCAATCAATCGAGGAAAAGAAATGCGCCTGTTCTATGACGAAGGTGAAGCGCTTGGTTGGCTCGGAAAATAGCCGCATGCAGGCGGCCCGGTCGGATCGTTATCTCATGAGCAAAGGAGAATCAATATGAAGACGTCAATCACCACATCGGTCGCTATCCTTTTTTCGTTGTCGTCCCTTGCTCACGCCGGCGTGGTGATGGACATGGTGACCAAAAATGCCTCCGGGCGCGAGGACGATCGGTCGACAATCTACTCCCAGTCGAAAATGGTTCGCATGGACGAAGTTCGAGGCCAAGAAGTCGAGTCGTCCATGATTTTTCTCGGCAACGAGTTTCTTTACGTCGACCATCGGAAAAAGAGCTACATCGTGATGGACGAAGCCACGCTTGAAGAGGTGTCGGCGCAGATCAGCGACGCCATGAAACAGATGGAGGCGGAGCTCGCGCGCATGCCGCCGGAACAGCGGGCCATGGTGGAACAGATGATGAAAGGGCAGATGGGTGGAATGATGGGGCAACAGGACACGCCGGCTGCCGCCCCGAGGGTCGAGGCAGTGGGTAGCGGTAAGTGGCAGTCGCACACGTGTCGGCAATACGCAATCTTTGAGGGCGCGGAAAAGACGCAGGAGCTCTGTGCCGCGAAGCTGGACGACATCGATGGTGGCGATGAAGTCATGGAAGCCTTTCGCGATATGGCGGCCTACATCACGAAATTGACGGAGTCGATGCCGATGGATGTCAATGACGGCATCAACCCGGGCGAATTAATGGACCAGATCGATGGTTTTCCGGTGCATACAACCGACTACGAGAATGGCGTTGTCGTACGGGAAACGTCCGTGGACTCGATCACCGAAAAGGACCTGGAACCAGGGTTTTTCTCAGCGCCCGAGGGTTACCGGCGAGAGGATCCCTTCCGCTAGCCCGGGCGCTCAGCCGTTTTCGGATTTGCTCGCGCAGTCGACACAGAGCAGGACCGTCGGATCGAACTCCAGGCGCTTGGGGTTGATGCGTTCATCGCACTTCAGGCAAACGCCGTACTCGCCGTCATCGATGCGCTTCAGCGCCGCGTTGATTCGCTGCGACATTTCTTCGCGTCGTTGACCGGAAGCCTGCGCCATAGCCTGTGCCTGCATGGCATCCATACGCGACAAACGGCCGACTTTGGCTTGGTCGAGCTCGACGATCGCCGCGGATCCTTCGGCCGTCTCCACAGCGGCCTCAAGTTCCGCACGAAGCTTCAACAGCTTGTCGCGCATTTGTTCTGACACGCTCTTCCTCACATTGGCCTTGCTCATGTCCGAGCCCGACCACTTTGCGGTTTTCGCTTCAATCCTGTCAAATCACAGGCCATGTTTCCCGAACCGCATTTCGTCACGACAAACGGCATTCGTATGGCCGTGTATGAGCAAGGAAACGGACCGCCTTTAATTTTGCTGCACGGTTTTCCGGAGCTCGCTTTCTCCTGGCGCCACCAGATCCCGGCGCTTGCCGCGGCCGGCTACCGCGCCATCGCGCCGGACCAGCGCGGCTATGGCAGGACCAGTGTGCCGCCGCGCGTTCGGGACTATCGAGTCGAAGAACTGATCGGCGACATTCACGGCCTGCTTGATGCCCTGGAACTCGATAGTGCCGTGTTTATTGGTCATGACATGGGCGCGATATTGCTTTGGCAGATGGCGATGCTCGCGCCCAAGCGCATCGATAAGCTGGTCATGCTCAACATTCCACATTACCGGCGCCCGCCGCAGGATCCTGTCTCGATCTGGCGACGACGATTCGGCAAGGATTTCTATATCGTTAACTTCCAGGATTCGGACGAGTCGGATCGTATTTTCGCCGCCGACACGGCACGTTTTTTCGACATTACGATGCGCCGCAACCAGGTTCCACGCGCTGTTTTCGACAAACTGCCGCCGGAAAGGAAAGTCATCAGCCTGTTAAGGCCCCTTTCAAGGAAGAAGCAAAGCGGCGAGCCACTGCTGTCCCCGGAAGAGCGCGGCTACTACGCCTCGGCTTTTGCTGCCAGCGGCTTTACCGGCGCCATCAACTGGTACCGTAACTGGAAGCACAATTGGGAAGTACTGCAAGGCGTCGATCATACGATCGATATTCCGACCCTGTTCATCGGCGCAGTCGATGATCTGATCATCGCGCCCGAACACATTGAGGCGATGCGGCCACTAGTGACTAATCTAGAGATTCACGTGCTGGAGGACTGCGGCCACTGGAGTCAGCAGGAAAAGCCGGATGAAGTGAACCGCCTGATACTGGAGTGGCTAATTAAGCAGCGGTGATTCCAGCGCATCGGTCCCTTCACCGAACATCGCGCGATCAAATGCGTTGACGAAAACGTCAGTCGGCTGAGCACCGACAACCAAAAGACGCCGGTTGACGAGATAGCCCGGAACACCAGCCATGCCGCTGGCGCGTACCTGGCCTTCGCGCGTCAGCACAAGTTGTTTGACCTGATCGCTGTCGATCACCCTGTTCACATCACCAGCAGAAATACCGTGCGTCTGCGCGATATCGATCAGTTCGCCCTTGTCGCCAATGTTTCGTCCCTGTTCGAAAAAAGCGGACAACAAGTCTTCGGCAAGCGCTGACTGGTCCACTCCGAGTGTTTCGGCGAGTTGCATGACCTGGTGCAATGAAATCGTATTCGGCACATATCGAATTTTGTCGAAGCGAAAATCGATACCGGCCATCTTGCCTTCCGCGGTCAGATGCTTGAGAACGGGCTCGACAGCGGCCGGACTACCAAACCGGCGGGTAAGGAACACATCAAACGGCTGCCCTTCCGGCGGAATCTCGGGATTGAGTTGATACGGGTACCAGCTTACATCGCTGGGCCCCTGCACGGCTTTGAGCGCCTCGTCAAAACGTCGCTTGCCGATGAAACAGAACGGACACACGAAATCTGCAATCACCTCGACCTGAAGTGCTGCATTCGGCGCCACGCGGTCATTGCTTCGGGCGATGTTGGATAGTGTCTCGCTCACTGGCTCAATCCTCCTCAGTAGGTTCAGAAGTTGGGGCCATTCCCTCAATCTCAAGCTTGGCCCCCTGGCGTTGAACCCAGGATGAACAGCGCCTTTCACTTGATTGGACGCCGCAGCGGTGCATAAGTTTGACCGTTTTTCTTCGATATTGGCGGAACTTTTCAGAAATAGGCGGAAAAATTCGCGAAATGCGTCGATATTCCAAGATTGGCTCAGCAACTTCAGCCTGGCCTATCTGCAGGTTCTCGTTATCAGTTTTTGAGATTTAGTTAATTTTTAGAGATTTTACGAGTTTTTAATCACACTTTTGCCGACTTTCGTGCATTTTATGAGCTTAGGATCGGCTGATTTTTGCCAGGTACAATATTTCACGGCGTACCCCGGGGACCACAGCCTGAATTAGCGTGACTTTTCCCGTAGTTAGAAGCATTTACCGGCTTTTAGAGTCCACTTTTGTCCTGCAGGTGCTTGATTCCTTTCACCCAGGCAATGTAAGCGATGCCGCCGGAGATCAGGAAATTGTAAATCTCCGGCATCGTGATGAAGCCCGTGCCGGTTTCGAGCACGCGATCAGTCGGCAGCAGGACCCTCATACCCATACCGATAATCAGTGCCGAGAGCGTCACGAGCGACTCGAATGCGCTGATCAGCACGGTCCAGGCAGGACGCCAGAGCATCAGCGCGAGACAGGTGAAACAGACGGCGTAGTAGCCGATTCGCGCCATCGGCAGGGACTCGAGAAAAGCCAGGCGGACATTGAATCCCAGGGCGTAGTCGAGCACCACAAATACGATGGTCGCAGCGTAGTAAAGGACGAGAATCTTGCTTGAATCAGGGTGTCCCAGAGTCTTGACGGTGAGGCTCCTCGTAACAATTTGTTGCAAGCATCACTTGCCGCGCCGATTTGTGCAATATTCCAGGTTCTGGACGGGTCTTAGTAAGGCAAGTCGTCCTTTTAGGAGTCCACGCGTGTTGATCAAGAAGCCAGCTGATATTCGACCATCGGAGATCACCAGCGAGCGAAACTACCTCGACCGTCGCAGCTTTATGCGTGCCGGGGCGTTGGTTGGCGGCTCGATTTTGGCGCCGCCTGCTTTGAGCGCCGTGGTGCCGGACAAACGCGGCGCGAAGCTCACGGACATCAGCAAGAGTTCGGTTCAGCACCGACGAGGCGCCGAACAGCTTCGAAGATATCACCACCTACAACAACTACTACGAGTTCGGGACCGGCAAGAGCGATCCCTATGAGAATGCACAGGATTTCGATCCTCTGCCCTGGTCAATAACGGTCGAGGGACACGCCGAGAAAACCGGCACCTTTGATTTCGAAGACTTCATCAAGCCGTTCGATCTCGAAGAACGAATCTATCGAATGCGCTGTGTGGAAGCCTGGTCCATGGTGATCCCATGGGTTGGTATTTCACTGGCAGAGGTCGTCAAGCATTTCAAGCCAACGTCGAACGCGAAATACGTTGCTTTCGAAACGCTGAATGACCGAAAGCGCATGCCGGGCATTCGCCGGGGATCTCTAGACTGGCCATATCGCGAAGGACTGACCATCGCCGAGGCGACCAATCCGCTGCCCATACTGGCAGTCGGCCTCTACGGCCAGGTGCTGCCAAACCAGAACGGCGCGCCGATCCGGCTCGTGGTTCCATGGAAGTATGGCTTCAAAGGCATTAAAGGCATCGTTCGCATGCGCTTCACTGACAGGCAGCCGGAGACCAGTTGGAACATGGCGCAGGCGCGCGAGTACGGTTTCTATGCCAACGTGAACCCGAACGTTGATCACCCGCGCTGGAGCCAGGCACGGGAAAGGCGCATCGGGTCAGGCCTGTTTGCCAGCAAGCAGCCAACGCTGATGTTCAACGGCTACGGCGATGAAGTAGCGCACTTGTACAAAGGCCTCGATCTGCGCCGCAATTACTAAGACGGGCTTGGATACGCTCACGCAAGTTCGGCGCGTCTGGAAGCCCGTCATATTCCTGCTCTGCCTGGCCCCCGCGCTTCTCGTCGTTACCGATGCCTTCGAACTGACGGGCCGACTGGGCGCGAACCCGATTGAAGAGATTCAGGACCGTTTCGGCATCTGGGCCCTGCGTTTCATTATGATTACGCTGGCCGTCACGCCACTACGACGTATAACCGGCTGGAACTGGCTGGCACGTTTCCGGCGGATGTTCGGCCTTTTCACGTTCTTTTACGTGCTGATGCACTTTCTTACGTGGCTGATACTCGATCAGGGTATTTTGCTATCTGCCATCCTCGAAGACATCGTCGAACGGCCGTTTATTACGATCGGCTTCATCGCTTTGCTGCTGCTGACGGCGCTGGCTGCCACGTCCACTAACGCCATGCGCCGACGCCTGGGGCGTCGCTGGCAGACGCTGCACAACGCGGTGTACCTGATCGCCATACTGGGCGTATGGCACTACTGGTGGCAGGTAAAAAAGGACGTAACCGAACCTCTGATTTACGCCGCGATTCTGGCCGTGCTGCTGGGCGCCCGCGTCATCTGGAGCCGGGCTCATAAGAAAAAACGGCATCGAGCGGCTCACCAAATACCGCAGCAATCTTGAACGCCGCCTCCAGCGACGGCGAGTATTTTTCCTTCTCGATAGCAACGATTGTCTGCCGCGTGACGCCCACTTTTTCAGCCAGCGCCTGCTGAGTCATCTCGCCATGCTGGAAGCGCAGCGCCCGGATATTGTTACGAACGTGAGTCTTCCCCATCAGGCACCTGTGCGGTAGTACCAGAGCTGGAACAGCAGCTTACTGATTTCCGAAACGGTGATGGCCAACATGATCCAGACCGCAATCACTAGCGGCGTCATTTGTCCGAGGTCAGGAACTGCGGTCGTCGCAATTATGCGGCCGACTAGCACGAAGAGCGCAATGCCGAGTATCAACCCTGCGTTGCGCTCTGCTTTCATGTCGATCAGACGATCACGTTCGTCGATCTCGTCTCCGCCGCTAACTGCAATCACCGCGTGGTACACGGCCTCGAAGATGACCAGTCCGATGACGCAGACCACGCTAATGGCTACGAGCGCCACAGGGTTGTGTGCGTGCTGGGCAATCGTGAAAGCCTTCGGGAAATACCAGAATGACATCACCGCAAGACCGGCTAACAGGCCCCAGGCGCTTTTTTCCTGAAACGTCATATTCACTACCATCTCCACTGAATTCGTCGATAAAGGTAATGTATAGTATTTTTTACATGATGTCTATCTTTTTTTACATGCCGCTTCAATGAAAAGCCGGGGCGGCCGTAGCCGTCCCGGCAATCTCACACAGCTAGGTTGTCATGCGACTTTGACTGTGTGCCTTTCCGCTGCCCGAATTTTCGGAAGCGTGATGTTAAGGATTCCGTCCTTCAACTCGGCGTGGATATTTTCGAAATCCACTTCTTCCGGCAGCATGACCGTTCTCATGAACTTGCCGTAGCCGAGCTCGTGCCGATAGAACGTGTCCTTGGTCTCCTCTTCCTCGAACTTCCTCTCGGCCTCAATCATCAGGCGATCGCCCGAGACTGTGACCTCGATGTCGTCTTTTTCTACACCGTCCAAAGGGCCCAAACGTCTCCATCCAGCGGCGTGGTGGGAAGTCCTCAAAGAACTCCTCCATGCTCTGGGTGAGAGGCATCGTCCGTCTTACATCAACCGCCTCTTTGCGAGGCTCAATTTTGCGCAGGATTGACATGTGACACACCTCCTTCCCTTTGCAACACTGGCAAATCTCCGCCAGCAGATCATTTATACGCCTAACCAGCAAAACGGCAATTCGGAGATATCCGCATTGACAGGAAATCGTAATCGTGACCAAAAAAGCGGCCCGCCCTGCCCTGCTTTTTGAGCCTGCCGCAATTCGCCGAAGTGAATTGCCCGATGCCAATTTTCCGTTCGCCAGGACACAATTCTTAACAATTGATGCGTTCCGCGCCTGCGTAATATCAGCAATACTCTGGATCATTAATCGTGAATCAATCACGACAGCCAGGAGTGTCACAAAATGAACGACATCATGAGCAAGTTAACCGGGTTCTTGGGGCCCGCAGGCTCCAGTGCGTTGGGTCACGCGCTGCTCGGCCTTGCGATCCTCATCATCGGTCTTTTTATCGTCAAGTTGGTCATTGGCGTCTTCAAGCGCGTGCTGCAAAAAGTCTCGATGCTGCATCGCACGAACCCCGACGGTTCCGTGACCGACCTGGTAACGCCAATTGCCTCCCTGGTCAAAGCGGTGCTGACGATCTTCGTGCTCATCGCCGTTCTGCAGCACTTCGGGCTCACGGACGTGTTGGAGCCATTGAAGAACCTGGTCAACAAGTTTATGGGAGCGGTACCGAACATCATTGGTGCCGGTGTCATCGGCTATGCGGGCTGGATCATTGCGAAGATTGTCTCTCAGCTGGCGGGCGTCGGACTTGCCAAGGTTGACGAGCAGCTTGCCGAACGTTTGGGAAACAAGGACATCAGAATTTCCAAATTTGGTAGCGCACTCATCATGGCCATCATCCTGTTGCCAATCGCGGTTTCCGCGCTGGGTGTCCTCAACATTCCGGCGATTTCGGACCCGGCTTCCGCAATGATCGAGAAACTGATGGCGGCGGTACCCAACATCGTTGGCGCAGGCATCATTCTACTGGTCGTGTTCTTCGCCGCGAAATTTGTCATCTTCATCCTTGGTGGTCTTCTAGAAGGTGCGAACATCAATGCCCTGCCGCAGAAGATGGGCATACAGGGAATGTTCACGGAGTCGTTCACGCCGACACGACTCGTCGGTATCGCAATCATGTTCTTCTCGATGGTGGCTGCAGCCACCGCTGCCGTGAACATCCTTGGCATCGATATCATCTCCGAGGTGTTTGCCAGGGTTCTGGAGTTTGGTGGCGGAATTCTGGTTGGTGGCGTGATTCTGATTATCGGCAACTTCCTGAGTACGATTGCCTACAACAAGCTGTCGAGCCACGGGAGCAGCGGTGTCGCGAACATTGCAAGAATCGCTATCCTCGGTCTTGTGCTGGCGATGGGTCTGAAAGCTATGGGCCTTGCCGACAACATTGTCACCATGGCCTTCGGCTTCACGCTGGGTAGCGTCGCCGTTGCGACCGCACTCGCATTTGGCCTCGGTGGCAGAGACGCTGCCAAAGCGATTGCAGACGGCTGGGCGCAAAAGATCAAGCTTCAGTAATGGACCGTCTATAGGTGAAAAAATGGGCCGCACGAGCGGCCCATTTTTTTTGGACTGGTTCAGTGTGCAACACAACCGCCGGCGGCCCTCGCGTCAGAAACGAGCGTTGAAGCCGACAAACACGCGAAACTGCGATGTGAGCCCCGCGTCTGCCTCGATCAGGCACGTGAGGCCACCCGCCGACAGGCAAAATACTTTGGTGTCTTCATCAACGAAAGCGCCAACCCACCTGGCGTCGATCGTGATTCCGAGCGGCTGATCCATAAAGAACTTCACGCCGCCGCCCAGGGAAAACGAAAAATACGTATCATCGTTGAACGCACTGTCGTCGGGCTTGAACCGGGAGGCACCCAGCGTTAGCGCGACGAACGGTCGAGTCGGTTCTTCACTTGCCTCGTATGTGCCGCCGATTTCCAGCTTTTCGATGATGACATCGAGCGACGGCAAACCGGGTGCTTTGGTCCGCGTGGCTTGCTTCGCGTACTGAATTTCGTAGGTCGACTGTGGGTCAGCTCGTATATTGAGCTGCAGGCCATGCGCCTGACTGTCATCGAGGTCGAGCTGCTGGCGGGTATTCTCGTCTTCGAATGCCCCCCCGGTTACGTAGCCCAGCAGCGGCGAAAGTTCGAATCGCCGCCCTGAATCTTGCGAATTCGCAGGAACCGCCCAGGAGCAAAGTGCCACAGCCAGTCCAAGGACCCTGAACATCTTTGCTGGCAGCTTACGGCCAAGGGCAAACATTTCGAGACTATACGTGGTCCGTGACTACATTCAATTCGACGCCGTGTTCTACCAGGGCTTTGGCCGCAATGATGACTTGATTGAAGCCGCCCGTAGAATCCAATGCCCGCTCGACGATAGCGTCGGGGTCGCCAGCGTAGCCAGACTCCTCAATAGTCAGAATCGTGTCGCCGTCTTCAGTTTCCTCAAACGACCACACTACCTGCGCAGGACTTCCATCATGCCCCGCCCACTCGATCGAAATTGTGTGTGGCTCCCTCAATTCCGTGACCAGCACATCGAACGAAAACGCATCCTCACCACTACCGACAAACCACCTGACAGACTCGCCCTCCGTCAAGCCTTGATCCCGTCGAGTAAACCAGAACTTGCTCATATTTTGAGCGTCGGCAAAAGCGGCGAATACTTCTGATGGTGACTTGCGAATTCGTGTTCTGGCCTTCGCTGTTAGCCTGTCGATCTTCATTTTTTCCGTCCGAAAAAGTTGTTGAAGCACCCGTCTTTTTGATGTCTTGATGCTCCGACTGCCGCGCCAATGGCAATTCCAATTGCGATGCCTGCACCAATGTTGCCCATGGCTACCCCGATACCTGCACCAATTGCGGTGCCAATCGCTATTCCTGCGCCAACCGTTTCCAAACTGACTTTCTCCTTTTGTCTCAGCAGCCGATATTCTACCTCGATATCGTCGAACGTCGCTTTCCGGCGAGAAGCGGCCGGTCAAGGCCTCGCGGCGATCTTTTCTGTCGAGCGATTTGCAAACACCTGCCAGGCGCACCAAGCTGCCCAAAAACCCGCAAGTTGTGCGACGCCTGTGAGCTCAAAAAGTAGGTTATTCGGCAGATGATAAGCAGGAGCAGGAAATAGCTGCTCCAGCACACGCTGCGAGGCCCCGCCGAAGTGTGGTCGGCTGGCATGATTTGCCAAATGGTCAGGCACAAAAAAGCCCGGCAAAAGCCGGGCTTTTTCGGCCGTGGGAGGCGGGACATTACATCATGCCGCCCATGCCACCCATGCCGCCCATGTCGGGCATCGGTGGGCCAGCAACTTCGTCCTGCGGTGCATCAGCGACCATTGCTTCGGTCGTCAGCAGCAGGCCTGAAACGGAGGCCGCATTCTGCAATGCGTAACGTGTGACCTTGGTCGGATCCAGGATACCGGCTTCGATCATGTCACCGTACTCACCGGTTGCCGCGTTGTAACCGAAGTTGCCCTTGCCTTCTGCGACGGCGTTCAATACGACACTGGCATCACCGCCGGCGTTGCGAACGATCTGGCGCAGCGGCTCTTCAACAGCGCGCTTTAGGATACCGATACCGACGTTCTGGTCGTCATTGTCACCCTTGAGCTTCGCGATCAACTTGACGGCGCGAATCAGCGCAACGCCACCTTTCATCTCGACTTCGGTCGCAGCGCCAACCTTGATGACGGCAACGCCGCCAGACAGTTTGGCAACACGCTCCTGCAGCTTCTCTTTGTCGTAGTCTGACGAAGATTCTGCGATTTCGGCGTTGATCTGCTCTACGCGGCCTTTGATATCGGCCGCCTTGCCGGCGCCGTCGATGATCGTGGTAGCTTCCTTGGTGATCTGAACCTTCTTGGCCTGGCCAAGATCATCGATGGTTGCCTTCTCGAGCGACAGGCCAACTTCTTCAGAGATAACCTGGCCGCCCGTCAGGATCGCGATGTCCTGCAGCATGGCTTTGCGACGATCGCCGAAACCCGGTGCCTTGACCGCAGCGACCTTGACGATGCCACGGATGTTGTTAACAACCAGCGTAGCAAGCGCCTCGCCTTCGACATCTTCAGAAATGATCAGCAGCGGGCGACCCGCTTTGGCGACGCTCTCGAGTACCGGCAGGAGATCGCGAATGTTGGAGATCTTCTTGTCGTACAGCAGGATCAACGGGTTCTCGTGCTCAACCTGCTGGCTCTGCGGGTCGTTAATGAAGTACGGCGAGAGGTAGCCGCGGTCGAACTGCATGCCTTCGACAACGTCGAGTTCGTTCGCAAGACCCGAACCTTCCTCAACCGTGATCACGCCTTCCTTACCGACCTTACCCATGGCATCGGAGATGATCTCACCGATCTCGGCGTCGGCGTTCGCCGAAATACTGCCGACCTGTGCGATCGCTTTCTCGTCTTCGCAAGGCTTGGACAGGTTTTTCAACTCGTCGACGATTGCGGCCGACGCTTTGTCGATACCGCGCTTCAGGTCCATCGGGTTCATGCCGGCGGCAACCGACTTCAGGCCCTCGCGCAGGACAGCCTGGGCGAGAACCGTAGCGGTTGTCGTACCGTCACCTGCGACATCAGACGTCTGGGAAGCGACTTCCTTGACCATCTGTGCGCCCATATTTTCGAACTTGTCTTCGAGCTCGATTTCCTTGGCAACCGAAACGCCGTCTTTCGTGACG
>CAMYIS010000187.1 GCA_947258485.1 uncultured Woeseiaceae bacterium | reverse complement strand
GCACAAAGCGGCGGTTACAGGCGACACTGTCGGTGATCCGTACAAGGACACGGCGGGTGCCGCGATCAACCCGCTGATCAAGATCATCAACATCGTTGCTTTACTCATGGTTCCGCTTCTCTAAGCAGAACCTGCAACGCTTGATCCAAACGCCGCCGGACTTTTGTCCGGCGGCTTTTTTTGTGCCATCCCAACCACCCACCCTTCAGAGCAGGGCCGCGGTCAGGGGAGTTCCTCTCGCTTAACCTCGCTCGGCGTCCTGCCTCGCTCGCATCGGGCTCCGCTTGCTTTGGCATCCATGCGTCGCTGCGCTTCGCACGACGCTTGAGAAACTCCCCAACCGCGGCCCTTACGCAGCACGCTGAGACGGCGGCGGTGAGTGCCGGGGTGTCTCACAAAGCGAGTTTGTGAAACAGCTGTCCGAGCGACTGAGATTCCCCGGCGATCGACGCCGCCTTAGAATTGATGTGTGGTGGTGGGCGTTTAGCTTCGTGGCTCAGGGATTGAGCGCTCTGAAGGTGCCCGTCGTTGCTGTCCCGAGAAGTGCCGGTGCCTCGATGAAATGCCCCTGCGCAAAATCGACACCGATATCCCGCAACCAGTCGAAGTCTTCCTGGTTTTCAACCTGTTCGGCAACAACACGAAACTGCATCGTTCGCGCAAGCTTTATCATCGCAGCGACCATCTCCTGGTTCACGAGATCGGAGCGCAGGTTTCTTGTGTAAGTGCCATCGATTTTCAAATAATCGATCGGCAGATGTTTCAGGCTCGAAAACGAACCGAGCCCGCTGCCGAAATCATCGAGTGAAAATTCGCACCCGATGCCATGCAAGACTTCGATGAAACGCTGCGCATGCTGAACATTGGAGAGAATAGCGCCCTCGGTAACTTCGAAGCATATTGTCGATGGCGACACTCCGGACCGATCGAGTGCATCAACGACGAAGCCGAGGAACGCTTCGTCGCCCAGTGTCTGGCTCGACAGGTTGATTGCGCAGCTGCGATGCGTGGGTAACTTGATTTCGCCGCTCGATATTGCCGCGAGTGAGGCATTGATCACCCACCGATCTATTTGCGGCATCATCTGGTAGCGTTCGGCCGGCCGCAGGAACTCCGCCGAGTTTGTTGCCCGGCTATGGCCATCGTTGAACCGAATCAATACCTCAACCGACGGTCCAGAATCAGCCCTGCCGCTCATCGCAATTATAGGCTGGACGGCCAGTTCGAAACGGTCTTCGTGCAAGGCCGTCTGCAATTGTCGAAGCCACTGTATGTCGCCGCGCTCCCTGGCCACGGCTTCGTCGCGCGCCGAATAAACGTGCACCTGACCCCTGCCCTGCTGCTTCGCCATGTAGCAAGCCGAATCGGCCGCACTCATAACATCCTGCAGCGTACCGCTCGCATGGCTGATTTCAACAAGGCCGATTGAAATACCGATGTTGAAGATCTTGTCTTTCCAGACGAATCGGTAGGCAGCGACGGCGTTACAGATATCCGTGGCGATCTGACGCGCTTTTTGTATCGGACAGCCGACGAGTAATGCACCGAATTCGTCACCTCCCAGGCGGCCGACGAAATCCGAGTCACGCACCTGGTCTTTGATCAGCGCCGCGACCTCTCGAAGCATGTTATCGCCCGCCAGGTGGCCACAACTGTCGTTAACGGCCTTGAAGCGATCGAGATCCATGTAATAGATGATGTGAACGGCTTCTTCGGAATGCGCAGTATCCATGGCCTCATCGAGTCGGCGCTCGAATTCACGGCGATTGATAAGACCCGTCAGCGGATCGTGCGTGGCCTGGTACGACATCTTGCGCGTGAGTCCGCGGAGCTCGCCGACGTCGTGGAATACCACGACCGTGCCTGAAATGCTGTTGCTGGGACCCCTGACGGGCGAAGCGGTTATCTCTACGGAATGCTCGTGTTCACCGTCGCTGCTGACCAGGACCGCGCGTCGTCCCATGTTGACCCGACGACGCATTGCCAGGCAACGTTCGACCGGGTCGCCCAGCGGCCGCCGATCAGCGTCGTCGACCAATGTAAACAGCTCGCCGACCCTGTGTCCGGCCGCGTCATCGCGATTGGTGCCAGTCAGCGTTTCGGCGGCGAGGTTCATGTAGTCGATTCGACCGTCGTTGTCGGTGGTGATGACGCCTTCGGAAATCGACTCGAGCGTGTATTGCGCCTGCCGCTTGCTGCGCGACAGTGACACTTCGAGGCTCTTGCGATGGCTGACGTCGCGCGCGACCGTCAGTATCGCGCGATGCCCATGGAATTCGATGTTAGAGCTCTGTGCTTCGACCCAGAGGCCGGTCTGATTGCCATTAATGAGCTGCATCTCGATGCGGCGAGGGGCGTTTTCTCCGGCCAGGCGTGTCGCGACCGTCTTGCGAAACAGTGCACGATAGGCGGGCTTCACGAGATCCGCGATTTCCCGGCCAACCAGTTGAGCTGCGTCCAGGCCAACGAGGCTGGCCGCGGACTCGTTCGCCAACAGGATCTTTTCGTCGTGAATGATGACGATTTCCGGCAGGGTTCGCGCAAAGTCCTTGAACAGGCGGTCCCGACCCTGGATCTTCTCGTCACGTTCGCCGAGCGCGTCAAACAGGCGGTTCACCGTGTGTGCGAGCTGGGCGGTGTCCGGGTCATCCGGAATGCTCAGACGCCGGCCGACCGAGGCGTCTCGAGAGGCCTCGAGCATCTCCTCATTGAGCGTTTTGACACGACGCGCCAGTCGACGCCGCGAGAGCCAGACAATCACAGCTGCGGCGACGGCCAGTGAGGCCAGCGTCGCGAGTGAAATGATAATCAAGGTAGGTGACATTCTGAGCCCGGGTTACGATGCAGCGAGGATAGTTAGGATCATTTGTTGTTATTATTAGGGCTCGTTAGGCGTCTCCGCAGCCGAAGATTTGACAACCAGAAAGCGAATATAAACAAACATCTGTAAGCATATCCCAGCAACGTGACCCCGCCGCGGCGATTCACCATAATTCAGCATGCGTTGCCCGAGTAAGCCATGCAGCAGAACCTGTCGTGGCGACTGACAGTTTATTTTTTCATTTAAATTCATATAGTTACAGGTAACACGAGTATGAACATCGATTTCGCACGCCGTCAGATGGTCAACCAGCAGGTTCGCGGCTGGAACGTCTACGATGAAGACGTGCTCTCCACTTTACGAGAATTGCCGCGGGAACAATTCGTGCCCTCTGAATACAAGGCCCTGGCATTCGCCGACACAGAGATTGCGATCGGTCACGGGGAACACATGATGTCGCCCACTGTCGAAGGTCGTGTGCTGCAGGCCCTGGGGCTTCGCGGTGACGAACGGGTTCTTGAGGTTGGTACCGGCAGCGGTTTTCTGACTGCCTGTCTGGCGAAGCTCTCAGCCAACGTCACAAGCATTGATATCCACGACGATTTCCTGCGAAAGGCCGCGGGACGTCTCGCCGCCTGCGGCATCGGCAACATCAATTTGCAGCAAATGAACGCGATGGAAGCGTTACCCGACGGCGGCTTCGACGCTATCGCTGTCACGGGATCGCTACAGACTTTTGATCCGCGCTTTGTCCACGCATTGAATCCGGGCGGCAAACTGTTCATTGTCGTCGGCGATGCCCCGGCGATGGTGGCCAAGCTCGTTCATCGCACGGGTGAAAATGACTGGGAGACCGTATCTCTGTTCGAAACGACGCTCGCACCACTGGTCAACGGCGCGTTGCCGCCGCAGTTTTGTTTCTAGTAAGGCCAGGAAAAAACACGAAAAAGAAACCAGTTCGACGCTCGATGCATCTATGATCAGAGGCGGGATATTCCAACTGGTTTAGTGATGTAGTAGACTATAACACTTGGCACCATGTACGGCCCAATTGTGGAACGAAAAAAATGAAAAAAGTGAATAATATTAAGGCGTTAATGGTCATTACCGGTGCATTTCTTTTGCCCGGAGTCGCCCAGGCCGCTTCCCTGCTCGAAATCTACCAGCAGGCGCTGCAAAGCGATCCCCAGATTCATGAAGCCGAGGCGCGGCGTCTTGCGGCGCTCGAGGCGAAGCCGCAGGCACGCGGCGCTTACCTGCCGCAGCTGTCATTTGGCGGCGAATACTCGACCTCGGAACGCGACGGTCCGGACGTGATTATCGATCCTGTCACCGAGCAGCCCATATCTGTTACTGCCACGACAGAAAATGACGTACTTCGCTGGAGTTTCAACTTGCGTCAGACGCTGTTTCGCTGGGACCAGATCGTCAATCTGCGGCGCGCCGACAAGCTCGTTGCGAAGGCCGAGGCTGTCCGCGAAGCCGCCCAACAGGACTTGATCGTGCGCGTTGCGCAACGCTACTTTGACGTTCTGGCGGCAGAGGATCGCCTGACGTCGATCCATGCGGACAGAACCGCAATCGCGCGGCAGCTGGAGCAGGCGAAGCAGCGATTCGAAGTGGGCCTGATTGCCATTACCGACGTGCAGGAATCGCAGGCGGCCTACGACCAGTCAATCGCGGACGAGATAGCAGCGAAACGATCGCTTGCCACGTCTCGTGAGTTCCTGCGCGAAATCACAGGCGAGTACGTTCCGGCGCTGTCTGCCCCGGGCGACGACTTTCCCCTGATCACTCCGGATCCGAACGATGAGGCCAGTTGGGTTGACCTTTCAATGAGCCAGAACCTGAATTTGATTGCCAGCCGTCTCGACGAACAGCTGGCGCGCGACGAGATCTCGTTCCAGCGCAATGGCTATTACCCAACGATCGAACTCGTGGCCAACACCACTGAGCAGGACACGGACACCAGCTACTCGGCGCCTGGGGTTACCTTCAGCGACAATTTTACAAACACGACTGACAGCATCAGCGTTCAGTTCAACCTGCCGATCTTCGCCGGTGGCGCCAACTCCTCCCGCGTCCGTGAAGCCGTCTATTTGCACCGCGCAAGCCGCGAACAGCTACAGCGCGTAACACGCGAAACGGAACGCCAGGCACGTGACGCCTATCTCGGGGTTATATCAGAGCGCAGCCGCGTCAAGGCACTCGAACAAGCGGTTTCATCCAGCCGCACTGCGCTGGAAGCAACCAAAGCCGGATTCGAAGTCGGCACTCGAACAATCGTTGACGTCCTGAACTCGCAGTTCTCGCTTTACCTCGCGATCACGAACTTCTACCAGAGCCGTTATGACTATGTACTCAACGCACTCAGGTTGAAACAGGCCGCCGGGAACCTGGAGGTCCAGGATCTGGAGCGGATTGATCGCTGGCTGACCGAACGCAAGCCGCCGGAACAGGCAATTGCGGAAGAAGAAGCGGCAGCCGACGCAGCCGGTTACTGAGCGCTCAACTTCTTGCTCAGCAGCGGCTCCACTAGCACGAGGAGCCGCGTCAGCGCTCCCTTGTTCTGCTCCAGCAAAGTCCGGCCGTTGCGGCCAAGCTCGGAGGCTTTTTCGGGGTTGTCCAGCAGGTCGGCAACTGCGAGCGCCAGCTCGTCCTTGTCATTGACGACGACACAGGCCCGCATCTCGACAAACATGTCGGCAATATCCTGAGCATTGAACAAGTGTGGCCCTGTGACTATCGGCAAAGCCTGGGCCGCTGGCTCCAGGAGATTGTGCCCGCCAATCGGTACGAGGCTTCCGCCAACAAATACGACGTCGCTTGCCGCATAGAACAGCGGCACTTCGCCCATCGTGTCTCCGAGCAGAACGGACGTGGTCGACGAGCAGCCGATTCCCTCGGTTCTCGAAACGTAGCTGAGCCCTGCCGACTCGATGAGTTCACGAACTTCGGAGAATCGCTCGGGGTGTCGGGGAACGAGGATCAGCAGCAATCGAGGGAACTGCTCGAGCAAAGCGCGGTGCGCATCCAGCACCTGCTGCTCTTCGCCATCGTGCGTGCTCGCAGCAATCCACACGGGGCGGTCGCCTATAAGCTCTGCGCGCAACGCTTTGCCCTGTTGGATAGTGTCCTCATGCAACTCGATGTCGAATTTGATGCTGCCGGTCACGCGCGTACGGCCAGGATCCGCGCCCAATGACAGGAAACGGTCTGCGTCGGACTGGCTCTGTGCAGCAATGATGATGCCGTGAGACAGCGTCTCACGGATTAGTGGCATCATCCTGCGATAGCCGGTTATCGAACGAGGCGAGATTCGGGCACTTACCAGGATAAGCGGCACATTGCGTACGCCGCAGGCACGGTACAAATTTGGCCAGATTTCCGTTTCCATAATCAGCGCCGCATCGGGATTCACAGCGTTGAAAAAACTGTTCACTGCGCCCGGAAACTCGAACGGTATGTAGCAGTGATGAACCGAATCGCCAAATACCGCTTTCACGCGATCGGAACCGGTCGGCGTAACGGTCGTGACTAACATCTGTTCCTGCGGAAAACGCTCCCGAAGCGCCCTGATTAGCGGCAGTGCCGCCTGCACCTCGCCGACCGACACAGCATGCACCCAGATGCAGCGGTCAATTTTTGGAAATCCAAGGCCAAATCGCTGGCCCAGCCGATCGAGATATGATCGATTGCCAAGACCGCGTATCAGCCAAAAGGCCGCGTAGGGAACCAGCAGCAATAACGTCAGGAGGTTGTAGAAAAAACGCACTGAGGCCCCGGTTCTTCAGCCGTTAGTCGCGCAGTCTGTCGATAATGCGGCTCGAAGAGTGACCGTCCCGAAAAGGCAATACGCGCACTTCGCCGCCGTTTCGCAGTACCTCCTTGGCGCCCGCGATTTCATCCGGATTGTAGTCGCCGCCTTTTACGAGGACATCGGGGAGAATCTTCGCAATGAGTGCAGCCGGCGTGTCCTCGGAGAACGGCACGACCCAGTCGACTGCGGCCAGGCCGGCAAGTACCAGCAGGCGGTCTTCAAGCCCGTTGATTGGACGAGACTCACCTTTGAGCCGGCGCACTGAATCGTCGTCGTTTACTGCCACGATCAGGCGATCGCCGAGGCTCTTGGCTTCCTCCAGGTAAGCGACATGCCCGGCATGCAAGACGTCAAAGCAGCCGTTCGTCATGATGACGCGTTCGTTTCTTTGGCGCGATTCCGCGACCATCGCGAGCAGTTCTTCCAGGCCGACGAGCCCTCGCCCGCCCTGTCCGCGCTGATGCAGTGCCACGCTGAGTTCGCCGGGCGTAACAGAAGCAACACCGATCTTGCGTACGACCAGGCCGGCGGCCAGGTTGGCGAGAGCGGCCGCCGCCGCAAGATCCTGTCCGCTCGCGAGCGCCCCGGCGAGCGTGCCGATAACCGTGTCACCGGCACCGGTTACGTCGTAAACCTCTCTGGCCTGTGTCGAAAGAAAGACCGGTTCTGCACCAGCCTCGAGCAGCAGCATTCCCTTTTCGCTGCGCGTAATGAGCAAGGCGTCCAGATCAAGTTCGTCAATCAATTCCGCCGCACGGCCAACGAGTTCCTCGTCGGTGGCACAGACTCCTGCGACCGCCTCGAACTCCGACTGGTTTGGTGTCATGAGACTCGCACCGCGGTATTTGCTGAAATCAGTGCCCTTGGGATCAACCAACGCCGGAATACCTGCTGCGCGGCAGGCCTCGATCAGACCACGCACGTCGGAAAGCGCACCTTTGCCGTAGTCGGACAACACCACAGCACCGGCGCCGTCCAGAGATTCGCGAAGCATGCTGGCCATGGCGTCGCCCGGCAAGGCCATTGCATTCTCCTCGTCGAGGCGAATCAGCTGCTGGCCGCGACTTTGCACGCGCGTCTTGGTGATCGTCGGGCGATCCTTGGCGCGAGCAAATTTGCAGATAATTCCGCGCTGGCCCAGGATCGACTCCAGCGAATCGCCGGCCATATCCTCGCCTACTACACCGAGCAGACAAGTCGATACGCCGAGGCTTGCCAGGTTAACGGCAACATTTGCGGCGCCACCAGGACGATTGTCGGTTTCCCGCACGTGCACGATCGGCACCGGCGCCTCGGGCGAAATTCGGCCCGTGGATCCGAACAGGTAGCGATCGAGCATGACGTCGCCGGCAACGACGACGTGAGTCTTGGAAAAATCAGGAATGCGAATGGTCACGCAGCGAAATCTACCATGACTACCCGCCCCGAGTCCTGAGCGGGTCTCAGTCTATCCGCACTTACTATCCCCACAACTGAGACAGGTCATACACCCATCCATCATGATGACCGCTACCGTATTGCACTTGGTACAGAGCTGCGCGCCTTCGGGATAGTTGCTGGCCGAAAAAGCATCCTGCTGCTTTCTTGACTCCTCGAACTCGGCACGTTTCTCGGCGATAAGCTTTTTCTGCCCCTCATCAAGCTCCGGAGTCGCCATCAAGCCGATCATGATCAGGTGTTTTTCCACGATGTGGCCTAGCTCGGCGATGATCGACGGCATGAATCGGCCACCGGTCTGCCAGTAACCGCCGCGCGGATCGAAGACTGCCTTGAGTTCCTCGACCAGGAACGTCACGTCGCCACCCTTACGAAATACGGCAGAGATAATGCGGGTTAATGCCACGATCCACTGGTAGTGATCCAGGTTTTTCGAGTTAATAAAAATCTCAAACGGACGACGCTTTTCGTGTTCGGTGCCTTCATTCAAGATGATGTCATTGATCGTGACGTACATCGCATGATCGGACACCGGCGTCTTCACTTTGTAGGTTGAGCCAACCAGGACTTCCGGGCGCTCCAGCCGTTCGTGCATGCGAATGACTTCGGCGCGATTGCCCCCGCCACCCTCGCGTTTGAACTCGGGCTTGGCCGATTCTTGTTCGGCCGCCGGTTGGTTAACTGTATATCCAACTATCTTTTTGTCGATTTTGATCATCTAAAACTTTCCGTAATAGCCTTCTTTAAGCGCATCGAACAAGTTCGCGGCCGTATGGACTTCACCGTCATACTCGATCTCTTCGTCGCCCTTGAGATCGACCGTCGATCCGTCTTCCAGCGTGAAGGTGTATTTCGTGTTCTTCAGGTCCTTTTCTTTGACGAGTACGCCCTGGAACGCTTCGGGATTGAAGCGGAATGTCGT
>CAMYIS010000186.1 GCA_947258485.1 uncultured Woeseiaceae bacterium | reverse complement strand
GTACACCGTGTCCTCAGCGAGCGGGGCATTATAGCGGCCAAGCCCACCCCGTCAACACCTTTCTGCATGTTTTTTGAAAAGGGCTGAAATCTACGCGCGACGCGGCGTCGGGCAACCGCGCCGGCTCAGGGAAAAGCGGGGTTTTCCAGCAGAATAAGGCACCTTTCCGGCCGCCGGAGTGTACCCGCCCCGTCAGACCGTGGCGGCATCCGCGCACCGACGGTCTGAACGGTCCGGCGGAGCTCCGCGACCGAATCCCGCAGATCTTTGGCGCGCCGGTAATTCGGCTCACTCTCGGGTGGCGCGCCAGTCCAGGTACTCCTGCTTGTCAGCCAGGACCTTGAGGAACGGATCACGCCGGAGTTGCTCCGGGTCCAATGTGTGACCGAACTCGTCCTCGAGACGGGTCAGCGCCTCGGTCGCACCGCCGTAGTTTTCAGCACGGGTCCTGGCACGCAGCAGCGACCACCAGCTGAGTTCGAGCGATGGCTCAACGACGGTTGCCTGCACAGCATACTGCTCGGCATCGCCGGTATTTCCCATTGCCAATGCGGCTGACGCCTTCAGGGATTCTGTTGCGCCGTCCTTCAGGCCGAGACTGTCCTGGAGCACGACAAGCGCGTCGATCGCTTCCTGGTATTGCCGGGTCGAGATGTAGTATTCGACAAGTCTCAGGCTGAACAACGGATCATTGGGGTAGGTTTCGACCAGCACGCGCACGGCGTTCCTTGTCCGGGCCTTGTCGCGTGCGATTAACGCCAGATTAAAACTGGCTCGCACAATCACTTTCTCTCTGAGAAGGGCTTCATTCAGTCCGTCATAAATCTGAAAAAACCGGTCAGGCTTGTTGTCCCGCACAGCTTTGAACAACTCGGCAACCTGAAAAATATCGCCATCGCTCAAGCTCTTGTTCGTCAGTAATTTGCGGCTTGCCGGCTTGCTCGGCATCGCCATGACCAGCGCTTCTCCCACGTTGTCGGAGAACCGGCCACTATCGTAGTAATCGATCCAGTCAAGAATGACGAGGCGCCCTTTCGAACCAAGCCCCAATTCATAGACATGGTACGAGTAGCGGTATCCAGAGGAGGCATAGCGTACGATTGCGCGCCCTTCATTGCCCTGAAACTGAAATTCGATCAACGTTCCCAGGATTTCTTTTTTGGATTTCGGGAAAGACGACGTGAACATCTGTTGAAACGAGGTGGAAAAAGTTTTTGTGATCGATTTCTTTACTTCCGTTTCAATCAGGCGATCGGCGAAGATCCGCGCCAGCATGTCCTTTTGCACAATGGCCCGACGAAACTTATCGAACGAATCGTCATTGAGTCCTTGCACGATCTCCTGGAATTCCGCACGAAGCCTGTCCGTTTCGGCATTCGCCGACGCTGATGCAGACCACAGGATAACCACGAACGCTGCAGCCGCCGCCAACTGTTGAACCCACTTCATATCAAGACCTCCGGCCGGATTACTGCCCTGCCAAGACGACGCATCGCCGGGGCCGCGCAGCGCTCAGGTAAGACTGACGCGAGCGAACCTGCGTTTGCCGACCTGGTAAACATTGCTGCTGCCCGCCGCTATTTGTAAGGCGCGATCGTCGACTCGCTGGCCGTCAATTTTTACGGCCCCCTGCTTTATCATTCGAAACGCCTCTGACGTACTGCTTACGAGGCCGGCACCTTTCAACAAGTGGGCGATACCGAGTTGGCCCTGCTCACTCTTCAGCGTCACCTCTGCGATCTCATCAGGCATCGCGCCCTGCTGAAATCTGGAAATGAACTCCTTTTTTGCGTCTTCGGCACTGGCCTCGTCATGGAATCTGGCAACAATTTCCCGCCCGAGTTCAAATTTTGCGTCGCGCGGATTCAGGCCGTCGTCGACCGAACGTCTCAGCGACGCGATTTCCTCGAGGCTACGAAAGCTCAGGACATCGAAGTACCGCCACATTAAATCATCCGATATGGACATGATCTTGCCGAACATCTCGCCGGGGGGTTCTGTTATACCGATGTAGTTGCCGAGTGATTTCGACATCTTCTGCGCGCCATCCAGCCCTTCGAGTAACGGTGTAGTCATGACGAGCTGCGGTTCCTGGCCGTAGTCCTGCTGCAGCTGGCGGCCAACGAGCAGATTGAATTTCTGGTCCGTGCCGCCGAGTTCGACGTCGGCTTTCAGAGCAACCGAGTCGTAGCCCTGAACCAGCGGGTAAAGAAACTCATGGATCGAAATTGGCTGTCCGCTGGTATAACGGGTATTGAAATCATCTCGCTCGAGCATCCGCGCGACCGTGTGTCGCGCAGCTAACTTGATCAGCCCGGCCGCATCCATACTGCTCATCCAGCTTGAGTTGAATTCCACGCGTGTCTTGTCTTCGTCGAGAATCTTGAAGATCTGTGCTTCATAGGTCTCGGCATTGGCTTTGATGTCCTCGGGCGAAAGCGGTGGACGCGTCGCATTCTTGCCTGACGGATCGCCGATCATGCCCGTGAAATCACCGATCAGGAACACAACGCTGTGACCGAACTGCTGAAACTGGCGCATCTTGTTGATGAGTACCGTGTGACCGATATGCAGGTCCGGCGCCGTAGGGTCAAATCCCGCTTTTACTATCAGCGGCCTGCCGAGCTTGAGCTTCGCCTCGAGCCCGTTTTGGGGCAGCACCTCGTCGGCACCCCGGGTTAGCTCCGCGATTTGTTCCCTGATACTGCTCATAACGGCTATCTGCCAATCCTGCGTAATTGCTGCCCGGTTTACGGCTGCGAAACTGTAGCATCCCGGCGATGGTTAACACCATGACTTATAACCGTTTTCTTTGACCTTGAAAATAACGCACGGTAGAGTAGCGGCTCACAGCTTCGGAGGAACGCAGACTTGAATCGTCCGGTCAGTCCACTGCTACACGATTACAAGCCATCTGCAGCGAGAAGACCCGCAAAATACAAAGCTGTTCAGTGGTTTGCGGTTGGCCTGGGAATACCGTTGATTGGTGTCGCATTGATCACCGGCCTCAACCGTAGCGATCCGAAACCACCCGTATCCGACACGCCGGAAATGACTGCAACTGCGACCGCAGAACCGCTGCTTATCGAAACCGAAAACGTCGAAGAACCGCCGTTGCCAATGCGCAGCCCGATCGCCGTTGCGGAACCCGAACCACAGTTCGACACGCTGGTATTAACGGTGGGCCGCGGCGACACTATGGAAAGGCTGTTTCGCAAAAACAAACTCAATCTCGGGCAGCTGATGGAGATCGCGCGGCTCGACGAGGCAAAGCAACGATTCCGAAGAATCAAGCCGGGCGATATTTTCGAAGTGACTCACACTGACGGCCAGCTTCTCAGCATGTACTCAAAACTTGACCTGACCAGCGCGTTGAAGATCGAAAAGCAGGAGTCCAGCTTCGTCGCCGAGATAATCGAGCGGCCTGTTGAAATACGAAAACGAAATGCTTACGGCGTGATCAACACCTCCTTGTTCGAGAGTGCTGCTGAGGCGGGGTTGTCGGACAAGGTCATCATGAATGTCGCCGGTATTTTTGCCTGGGATGTTGATTTCGTTCTCGACATCCGCAGCGGCGACAACTACTACATTCAGTTCGAGGAAATCTGGCAGGACGGTGAATTCGTCACTGAGGGCGAAATCATCGCGGCCGAATTCAACAACAATGGCCGCTCGATCCAGGCCATCCGATTCAAGGACGACAACGATAAAACGGATTATTTCACGCCGACCGGCGACAGCGTGCGAAAAGAATTCCTGCGCAACCCGGTTGACTTCACGCGCATCAGTTCGAACTTTAACCCGAACCGGCGCCATCCCATCCTGAATAAGATCCGGGCGCACCGTGGCGTCGACTACGCCGCACCCCGGGGCACGCCTATCAAAGCCTCCGGTGACGGCAAGGTCATTTTTCGTGGCACGAAATCCGGATATGGCAAAGCGGTCATCCTGCAGCACGGCGGTAACATCACCACGCTGTATGCGCATATGTCGGGCTTCGCCGCCAAGGCGCGCATCGGTTCGCGCGTGCGGCAGGGGCAGACCATTGGCTATGTCGGGGCCACGGGTCTCGCGACAGCGAATCATCTTCACTACGAATATCGGGTGAACGGTGTACACCGCAATCCGCGCACGGTCGCTCTGCCCGATGCCGAACCGATCGCCGAGAAATACCGGGAAAAATTCCTGGCCTCGGCAAAACCGATTATGCAGGAACTCGAGAAGTTCAAGAGCACCCAGGTTGCATCCATCGGTTACAGCAGTCAGTAGCCCAAGTGCTCTCAGGACACTAAATGCCCGACCATTACATCGGTTTGATTTCCGGCACGAGCATGGATGGCATCGACGCCGTACTTGCCGATTTTGGTGACGGCACCGTTCGGCTCCGCGCTACGCACATCCACCGCTATCCAACGGAACTTCAAGAGCTGCTGCAGCGCGCGATCAGTAGTCCGGAGACATGCGATCTCGACCAGGTCGGCATGCTTGATCGCTGGGTCGGCGAGTGTTTTCGTGACGCGGCTCTGGCAATCATTGAGAATAGCGATATCGCCAGGGGCGCTATCGTCGCGATCGGAAGCCACGGCCAGACGCTGCGGCATCAACCCAACGCGGAGCGTCCGTTTTCGCTGCAGATCGGCGATGCCGCGACTATTGCGGCCGGGACCGGTATTGCAACGGTCGCCGACTTCAGGCGCGCCGACATTGCGGCCGGCGGACAGGGGGCGCCGCTGACGCCTCCGTTTCACGACTGGCTGTTTCGTTCCAGGGACGTAAACCGCGCCGTTCTCAATATTGGCGGAATTGCCAACATCACCGTACTTCCATCGAAAGATGCGCCCGTCGTGGGCTTCGATACAGGACCGGGAAATACCTTGCTTGACGCATGGATCCGCGAACAGCGCGACGAGCCTTACGATCGCGACGGCCGATGGGCGGGAGACGGAAAGCACGTCCCAGCGCTGCTGGACAAATTTCTCGCCGATGACTATTTCGACTTGCCCCCGCCGAAAAGCACAGGGCTGGAACACTTCAATCTCGGCTGGTTGCATCGATTTGACGTCGGCGACTACACCCCTCGCGATGTTCAGGCAACGCTATCCGAGCTGACGGCACAAACGGTGGCGGACGCAATCGCTACGCACGCCCCGGCGACGCAAGAACTGTATGTCTGCGGCGGCGGTGTACATAACCAGGACCTGATGCGTCGCCTGTCGAGACGTCTCGGCGATATCAAGACTGCGAGTACACTGGAGGCCGGATTGGACCCGGACTGGGTTGAGGCCGCCGCGTTCGCGTGGCTTGCCATGCGCACGATGAATCAGCAGAGCGGTAACCTTCCAAGTGTGACCGGTGCAAGCCGCAAAGTCGTGCTCGGCGCGATACACTCCTGATATGGATGACCTTTATATCAATCGCGAACTCAGCTTGCTTGAGTTCAATAATCGTGTCCTCGCACAGGCGCAGGACCCCGACATTCCGTTGCTTGAGCGGCTGCGTTTCCTCTGCATCAGCTGTACCAACCTCGATGAATTCTTCGAGATTCGAGTTGCCGCGCTCAAACAGCGCATGGAAATCGGTGCACCCGCGCAGGGGCCCGAGAAGATCCCTGCCCAGGTGTTGTTTGACGCCATCTGTCAAGAAGTTGCCAGCCTGATCGAGCAACAGTACGAACTGCTAAATAGGGTGATGTTTCCAGAACTCGCCAATGCGGGGGTTCGCTTTATTCAAAGTGAGCACTGGAATGAAGAACAGCAGGCATGGTTAAGTGAGTACTTCGACGAGCAGGTTGTCCCCGTACTGACCCCGTTGACGTTTGACCCTTCGCGACCGTTTCCGCGTATTCTGAATAAGAGCCTGAACTTCATCGTTCGACTGCATGGCAAAGACGCATTCGGCCGACGTCGACACCGCGGCATGGTGCAAGCGCCACGATCGCTGCCGCGAATCATCCGGCTCCCCGATGAGCTGAGCAAACCCGGCGAACACAATTTTGTCTTCTTGTCGTCGGTCATTCGTGTGCATGTCAACCGCATGTTCCCCGGACTCGACGTTGACGGTTGCTACCAGTTCAGGGTCACGCGCAACAGCAATCTCTACGTCGATGACGAAGAAGTGAGCGATCTCGTCCGCGCGCTGGAAGGCCAGCTCGAAGCCAGCCGTTACGGCGCTGCCGTGCGCATCGAGGTCGGTGCCGGCTGCCCGGACGATCTGCAGGAGTTCCTGCTTGACCACTTCAGGCTGGGCGAGCAGGACATGTACCTCGTCGAAGGGCCCGTGAACCTGAATCGACTTGCCACCGTCTGCAATATCAGCGATCGGCCCGAGTTGTTGTACGAGCCGTTCACGCAAGGCCTGCCTGATGAACTGCGCACCGATGAGGACATCTTCTCGATCCTTGCGAAAAAGAACGTGCTGCTGCACCACCCGTACCAGTCCTTTGCGCCCGTCATCGATTTCCTGGCATCCGCCGCCGCCGATCCGGATGTCCTGGCAGTAAAGCAAACGCTCTACCGGACCGGCGCCGACTCGCCTATCGTCGACCACCTGGTAACGGCCGCTCGATCGGGCAAGGAGGTCACGGTCGTTGTCGAACTCATGGCGCGTTTCGATGAAGCCGAGAACATCGCATTGTCAAACCGTCTGCAGGAAGCCGGAGCGCACGTCGTATACGGGCTTGTCGGTTTCAAAACGCATGCGAAGATGTTGCTGGTCGTTCGGCGCGAGGCCGGGCGCCTGATCCGCTATGTCCACCTCGGCACCGGCAATTATCATCACGCAACGACGTCGGTTTACACGGACTATGGCTACTTGAGCAGCAGCCAGCGCCTCGGCGAAGACGTCCATAAGCTGTTCCTCCAGCTCACGAGCCTGACCGAGGCTAGTGACATGACGCGGATGCTGGCGTCGCCGTTTAGCCTCTTCGACGCGCTGATCGACAAGATCAAGCGAGAAATTCAACATGTCGAGGCCGGTAAAGACGCGCGCATCATAGCCAAGATGAACTCGCTAAATGAACCGCAGCTAATTGACGCCCTTTATGCTGCATCCCAGGCCGGTGTGAAAATTGACCTGATCGTTCGCGGCATCTGTTCATTGCGGCCGGGTGTCAAGGGATTGTCGGAAAGCATCCATGTACGCTCGATCGTCGGCCGATTCCTGGAACACTCGCGCGTTTACTACTTCCTGAATGACGGCAACGAAGAATTTTATTGCGGCAGCGCCGACTGGATGGACAGGAACATGTTCAAACGCAATGAATCCTGTTTCGAGATTCGCCAGAAAGCGATGAAAGAACAAATACGGCACGACCTCGAATTGTTCCTGGCCGATAACTGCGATGCCTGGGTACTTAGCGGAGACGGTAGCTACGCGCGCTTATCGCCTGGAAAAAACAAACGTATATCAGCGCAGGCAACATTTCTCGAACTATTGGCCGCCGAGAACTAGTTCGTCTCAACCGAACTGCAGTTCGTAGCCAATCGCATGCAGGAACCCCTTTTCCCGCTCGAGATCGGCGACGGTCAGCGGATTGGCCTCGAGCCAGTCCTTATCGAAACGCAGGGAAAGGGACTGCTCAGCAACGTTGATGTCCAACCCAGGAACAAGCTCGTTGTTACGGCTGCGATTCAGCAGCACGGCAAGCCGCAACAATATCGACAGGCGTAACGCCGATCTGCGCCAGGCTCTCGGCAGGATTTTCAGCCGACTGGCGTCGAGGTTATTCCGCTGCCCACCGATCAGGAACGCCAGGTAACGCTGCTCCGCGCGTGGAAAACCGGGCATGTCGGCATGCTCGGCGATGTAAGCGCCGTGGCGCTCGAAGCCATCATGCGAAATATCGAGACCGATTTCGTGCAGCCGTGCCGCCCAGCCGAGCACGCGAATCTCGAACTCGGAATTCAGGTCCCAGTCCGAAGCACATTGACCGTGCAGTAACTCTGCGGTCTCCGCGACCCGCCGGCTCTGCTCGGGGTCTACGTGGTAGCGTGCGGCCATCGCAACTGCGGTCCGTTCGCGCGCATCTTCGTGCTGCAGGCGCCCCAGCAGGTCGTAAAGCAGCCCCTCGCGTAATGCGCCATCCGAGATCTTGAGCTCCTTGATCCGCAACACGTTCAGCAACTCGGCGAGAATGGACAGACCGCCGGGCCAGACCTGCGCCCTGCGTTCGGACAGTCCCGACAGCGACAGTTCTTCAATCGAGTCAAAGCCGAGGACTGCGTCGATCAGTTCCTCCACCATTGCGGGAGTGATGCCCGACTCGCTGATCCCCAACGCCTGCGCAACAGCTTCGGTCGCGCGTATCGTGCCTGATGTACCGATCGCTTCGATATTACTGGCATCGCGAAAAAACGCTTTAATGGGACGAAGCTCCAGGCGAGCAGTCAGTCGCGCATTGTCGAAGGCCGGCCGGGTCAGTCTGCCGTCCGGGAAAAACCGTTCGGTCATTGAAACGCAGCCCATCTCCAGGCTTTCGAGCGCTTTGGGCTGTGACCCCTGACCGAGGATCAGTTCGGTGCTGCCGCCGCCGATATCCATAACCAGTCGCAGGCCCTCTGTCGGCGGCAGGCTGTGGGTGACGCCCTTGTAGATGAGGCGTGCTTCCTCGATACCGGAAATGACCTCGATAGGGTGACCAAGCGCTGCTTCGGCTTCGCCCATGAACGTCGAGTCTTCGCGGGCACGGCGAATCGTGCTGGTACCTGCCGCGCGCACGCTGCCGGCGCGCATGTCGCGCAGGCGTTCTCCAAAACGCGATAAGCAGGCAATTGCCCGTTCGCGGGCATCGTCACGAAGATCGCCATTTGGAGACAGGCCCTCGGCGAGCCTGACTGTTTCGCGAATTCGATCGAGGATTGGGGACGATCTCAGACGGTGAAAGATGATCCGCAGCCGCAGGTTGTTTGTGCATTTGGATTCCGGATGATGAACTGCGCTCCCTGCAGATCTTCCTTGTAATCGATCTCGGCGCCCATGAGGTACTGCACACTCATCGGATCGATCAACAACATCACGCCCTGGTTCTCCACCTGGGCGTCGCCATCCTCGATATCCTCATCGAACGTGAAGCCATACTGGAAACCCGAACATCCGCCACCCGAGATAAAAACCCGGAGCTTGAGGTTGGGGTTGTCTTCCTCAGCGATAAGTTCGCCCACCTTGGTCGCGGCGGCATCGGTAAATATGACGCTCGGCGGTGGCGGCGGTGCAATCGTTCCTGCGGTGACCATGATTACTTCTTCCTGTTGATGGTACCGGACTAGGCGTCGCTGGCGGCGGCCGACTCGTCGATCCGCGTCGTCTGCTCCAGTAGCGGTACCTGCCCTTCGGGCTGATGAACAAGCTTGCCATTGATCTCTGCACCAATGGCCATTTCGATCAGATTGTAATACACATTCCCAATGACCCGCGCCGTCGGCCCAAGTTCCACGCGCTGACTGGCAAATACGTCGCCACGGACAATGCCATTCAAGACAACGTAAGGCACCGTGACCCCGCCTTCGACGTTGCCGATGTCACTGATGCTCAGTGCTGACTGGGTATCCGGGTCTGCTGATACGCCGCCGTTGACCGTGCCATCAATGTGGCATCCACCCTTAAAATGCAGGTCACCGTTCACCTTGGTGTTGGCGCCTACCAGCGTCTCAACAACCGTGTGTCTGTATTGCTTCCTACCGAACATCGGGTTCTCCAAATCGCCGCCAAAGCGGCCTCACACGATCAGCCCTGGCTCGTTGCCCAGGCATAACTTTCCTCGATACTCGCGATCGAACGGGTCTTCGAGCGCACTTCAACACGAATCTGTTCCGGTGTGAAGCCATCCGGCAGGACGAGCTGCCGTTCGAAATCCTGAAAGTACCGGAACGAGAACGGCCAGCGCTTGTCTGCCTCGTCTCGAACCAGCTGGTTTAAGGTGTAGACGGTTTCCACACCATCCTGGCTGCCAAGCACGCTCAGGATCACATCGCCGGATACCTTGCGGTGATGCTGCATCGCCTGCACAAGCACGAGCCGCAGGTTGAACTCTCTCTCCGCCTTGCCGCGCGTAAGCTTCAGGTCCTGCACACGAAGGCCCGAGTTTCCGTCTGCGGGTGACACGATGCCACGGTAGAACGCAATCGCATCACGCTGCTCCTGGATCTTGACCTGCAGTGACCTCAGGCTTTCCTCGACTTCCTTGTAAGCTTCACGGTCGATCTCCCGGTGGGTTTCGAGCAGCGCGACTTCCTGCTTCAGAGCAACGATCTCGTCGTCAAGCACCGCGATTCGATCTTCATAGGCCTGACGATCCTTCGCTGCGTCCACAATATCGTAGCCTGCATTGATGCGGCCGAACTCGAAGACCAGGTAGCCGCTGATTACAACCAGGACGGCGAGCAGGCCCCGAACGACCCAGGTTCTGCCAGTTCCATGCATTTGTAGGTGAGGCTTTGTGGCCAAGGCGATCCATTATCCGGCTTAGGGCTGAAAAGACGTTATGTTACGCGGTGGCCCGATCAAACAGAAGTGCGCCAGGTCACGGATTGTGAAGCTCGTCCGCCACCTCGGCCGTTCGCGCAATGTCCTTGTCAAACGCAGCGCGCCAGCGTTTGGGCCACCATCGCGGCCGTCTCGGCATTCCTTCCGGGTAAACAGCCGGTCCGAGTTCGTGCAGGGCGCGAGCGTAAACGCGCCGTTTGAAATAGATCACCTCGTTAACAGGCCGCCAGAAATGGACCCAGCGAATTCGATCGAATTCCGGCTTGTCCGAGCGGTCGAATCGGACCCGCTCATCGCTCGAGAGGAGTCTCAGCATGAACCAGCGTTGTTTTTGCCCTATACACAGCGGCTGGCTGCTACGGCGAATGAACTTATCTGGCAGACGATAGCGTAGCCAGTCGCTCGTTACGCCGAGCACTTCGACGTCGTCCGCTTCAAGGCCGACCTCTTCGTGCAATTCACGAAACATTGCATCGATGGGTTCCTCGCCCTTCAGCATCCCACCTTGCGGAAACTGCCAACCCCTGGCACCAACGCGACCGCCCAGCAACAGCTTGTTGTCCGTGTTCGCAAGGATGATGCCGACGTTAGCGCGGAACCCTTCAGCGTCTATCGAATCGTTGCCCATAGCAACCGTACTAAAACTCTAACTGCCGTTTACTTTACACTATCCTTCGCCGCCCGGCTTGGGGCCTGTTAACACTTGGCAGACCGCTGCGACGGGCGGCCATTTTGCTCAATACAAGGAACGATGAACGTGATGTAGCCGTAGTGGGCAAAATGGCACCCGTCCCTTCGGGTTGTCGTCTCAAAGGGCCCCATGCTGCGTTGCTCGTCACTCATTTGGAATAACCAAACATCACTCCTCGCGCCTTGCCTGGCACCCTTTGGGCCGGCAACGCAGCAGTCTGCCAAGTGTTAACAGGCCCCAGGAGGTTGTTTAGTGTTCACAGGCCGCAACGGAGCCCTGTTTGCCGGACTGCTGCTCATAGTCGCCCTCGCGTTCCTCGTTGCGTTGGCCTCCGGCAGCGCCGATGTCAGCATTGCCGAGACGCTCGGCGCACTGCGCGGCGATGCGACACCGCAGATTCGGTCGCTCGTGCTCGAATTGCGCTGGCCGCGGGCGTTGACGGCATTTGCGGTTGGCGGCCTGCTGGCGGTCGCCGGCGTGCTGATGCAGGTGCTATTGAGAAACCCGCTCGCCGAGCCTTACATCCTGGGAAGCTCGGGAGGCGCGGCCGTCGCGGCATTGCTTGCAATGATACTCGGCATGGGAAGTGCCGTTGTCGACCTGTCCGCATTCGGCGGGGCGATGGCAGCGACGCTGCTCGTGTTTTCGATAGCGCACGGAACGGGCAGCTGGACCCCGGCAAGGCTGCTCCTGACCGGCGTTGTCCTGGCGGCCGGGTTCAGCGCCGCGACCACCTTACTGCTCGCCCTCAGTCCTGATCAGAACCTCCGCGGGATGCTGTTCTGGCTCATGGGCGACCTGAGCTTCGCATTCGAGCCCGCCCGCTGTCTGTGGCTGCTCGGAGTGTTGGTTGTTGCCGGTACGCTGAGCGCTCGTCACCTGAACGTACTTTCTCGCGGCGAGTTACAAGCCGCTATCGTCGGCTTGCCTGTACGAACGTTTCGCTACCTGCTATTTGCCGCTGCGGCTATGGCGACGGCCCTGTCGGTAACAACAGTCGGCGTCATCGGCTTTATTGGCCTCGTGGTCCCGCACCTGGTGCGCCTTGTGGCTGGCAGCGACCACCGTATTGTCTTGCCTGCTTCCGCGCTCGCGGGTGGAGCACTGCTGGTCCTTGCCGATACGATGGCGCGCACAGTCATGGCACCGAGACAACTACCCGTGGGTGCGCTGACCGCGGCGATCGGTGTT
Organism: uncultured Woeseiaceae bacterium; assembly: GCA_947258485.1. GTDB lineage: Bacteria > Pseudomonadota > Gammaproteobacteria > Steroidobacterales > Woeseiaceae > UBA1847. The sequence goes on along the minus strand of CAMYIS010000186.1, from coordinate 11,896 downwards.
CCGCTATTCCTGATTTTGATGAGCAAAGTTCGGCAGGATCGCTACCGGTAAGCGGCGCGCTCAGCGAGCAATGCTGCCTCTTCGTCGCGCCAACCGGCGAGCCCAATGTTTCGCCCATTGGATGAAACCGGCTCGCGTAACTCGTTTTCCGCCAATATCCAGTTGACCAATATGTGAGCCGACTCTGGATGACGGGCATGGCGCGCGACCCCGACACCGTCGATATCAATATAGAGCGGCTTGGGACTGATTCGCTTGATGCCTTCGGTCTTTATCGAACTGGAGAATATTCCATAGCCACAAGCCCCGGACTGCAATGCCGCGACAAGCTCGGTTTCGGTCTGGAAAGGCGGTAATGCGAGGTTTCTTACCCAGGCCCGCACGATCCGTTCGGCGGGTTTGACGCCCAAGTCTTCGATCAACATCGCAACCAGGGTCCGGTTAACCGGCAAGGTAGAAGATGACAGGCAAAGCTGCCCGCTTAACTGCGCGTGCGCCAGGCCGTCAAGGTCGCTGACACGCCCAACCTGCACGCGCGGCGAAATGCCGATCACTGCATAACGGACGTCGACTGCCGCCCACAACCCGTCCGGATCCTTGAGAACCTTCGGCACTGCCTCCATCGCTGCTGCCTGAATCGGTCGTAATGCACCGACGTCAGCGGCGCGCCAGATGTCGGTGACCGTGGTTGTCAGCAGCACGTCGGCGGGTGGCACGCCCCTGTTGCCGATGACGTTTTCAGTATTGGTGAAGCTGTCCCCGAAAATTACGGTTACAGGAATTCCGGTCGCGTCCGTGAAATCTGCAAACCGTCTCACGAGCTTCGTTTCGTCAACAGCGGTCGCGTAGACAACCACGGCTTCGAGGCGTGGCGCGGAATCGCAGGCCGCTATGGCCTGCAGACAAATAACCGCAATGACGGCAAGCCGCTTCATGTGGCCTCGACAATAACGCGGTCGCGACCGGCCGCTTTGGCCGCGTATAACGCCACGTCGGCACGTGCGATCAGAGAATCGCCGACTGTCTTCAGATCGTCAGCCTCCGGTGCCGGTTGGACCTCCGAGATACCGATGGATGCCGTGATCGTAACTGCTTCGCCATTTGGCAGGCCGATCGGCGTCGCCGACACGGACTGCCGGATGCGCTCGGCAAGTAACAGCGCCGAACCAACGTCCGTGCCTGGCAACAAGACAACGAACTCCTCACCACCATAACGTGCCGCGACGTCACTGGCACGCACCTGCGACTCGATCCTTTGCGCGATTTCCCGAAGCACTGCGTCGCCCGCGGCGTGGCCCCAGTTATCGTTGACGCGTTTGAAATGATCGATATCGAGCATCAGGCAGACAAGCCGTGTACCGTCGCGACGAGCCCGCGCCAGCTCTTCGCCCAATCGAACAGTCAGGTAGCGCCGGTTGTGCCAGCCGGTCAACGCATCGGTGAATCCACTGCGCATCAGTCGGGCGCGGTTGATCGCGTTCTCGACACAGAAAGAAGCGATGACACCGAGATGCGCGAGAAAGTCAGTCGCATACGCCGGAGTAAAGCGCTCTGGATCAGCGCTACAAAGATTGATACTGCCAAGCAGCTTTTGGCGATGGGTCAGGGGAATAATCGCGATGCTCTTGACGTCGACAGCACCCGGACAAATCAGCTGATGATCGCAAGGCGCGAAAGGACCAAGCCAGGGCCGTCGCAGTGATATGTACTGAGGGGCCAGCCCCGTCATCGCCTCAACCATTAGCAGATGTTCAAAATCCTCGGCCGGCGTCCCGTTTGCAAGCAGCAAATGGCGAATGTCATGATCCGGATCGCTGAGCACGAGGCTCACATACTCAAGGCCGTAGCTGACGCGGAGACCCTCGATCAACGCGAAAATCAGCGCGTCGAGGCTTTCGGCCTGCAGCAGCCGAAGCTCACGACGGTGCGTTTGCTGCATCTTCTGGTCGTTACTTGCGGCCTTGGACGTCAACTCATCGAGGCGGCCCCTGGTCTCTTCAAGCTCTGCCATTAATTCCTCGACGGAAGGCATCGCAATCAGCCCCGCAGCGCGAGGTAGTCTCGACCTTTCTTCATGAGGTCGACAAACGCCTGCTCGTCGCCGCCGGCCACTGTCTCCCGTATCCTTGCGGCCGCGTCACACAGGGCGTCGAGAGGGTCAAGCCCGTACTTGTTGAGGTTCTGAATTTCGAAGTACAAGTGCGGGTTGTCTTCAGCTACCGCTGCCGACACGAGCAGCTGCGAGTCGAACGTTGTGGATGACATCCGAGCGAGCTTCGGCGCCGCCTCGCCACTTTCGGCGAGCGCCGTGAAAAATGCGATATTCAACGCGTGTGACAAACCAAGAACATAGGCTATTAGCCGATCGTGATCTTCGAGCCCCATGTCGAGTTGTTCAACCATCGTCGCAGCGAAAAGCTCCTTGGCGGCCGCCGTCGCGTCAGAATCGCCAACATCGCAAAAAATCAGGTGCCGACCTGACAGAAGTCGCGTGTCGGGGCCAAACATCGGATGCAGTGATGTTACGTGACAACCGGACGCCTGCAGCTCACGAAGACCATCTATAAGCGGCGACTTCAGGCTGCCGATGTCGAAAACCAGACCTTGCGGTTTCAGCACCGCCAGCTGGGCGAGAATTCTGCCGGACACAGCAAGCGGCGCTGCGACGACGATAAAATCATAATCGACGCCCGCGTCTGTCCAGTTCTTGAAACAGCCCGGCTTGTCGTCGACCGTAACGTCGGCCACGGTTGTCGCGAAACCCTGGGATGCAAAAAAGTCGACGAACCAGCGGCCCATCTTGCCGGCACCGCCAATAACGAGTGCACGCCGGCCGTCTCCCTTACCCTCTGCGATGACCCGATCGCGTTCCTGGCTCTCGAGGGAAGTGCGAATCAACTCCTGTAACAACCCTTCGACAAGGTCCGGATCAACACCCAGTTCAAGCGCTTGCGCCCGACCCATATCGAGGACATCTTTCTCCCGGGCATAATCGCGCGTGCCGGCACCCGTCGTGAGCTTGCTCTTTCCAATTTCGGCGACGATGCTCTGTCGTTCGGCAATCAGTTCCACGAGGCGCCGGTCGACGGCCGAGAGATTCTTGCGGAGTTCATCGAGAGCCATAGTTCAAAACGGTTTTCAACAACAGCGAAGCACCTGTTTTACAGCAGACCGGTCCACAGTGAAAGCCGGCCCGAAGGAATTCGGGCCGGCTGGTTCCACTTTGGAACAGTTACGATTGTTAGTGTCTGTGTCTACGCCTGTCGTTGCGATCCTTACCACGGTAGTAGTTATGGTTGTCCCGGTAATCGTGGTAGTGATTGCCGTAATACCGATCATGGTTGCGGATGCTTCGACGATGCTTCCTCGCGTCGACACGCTCCCAGCGGTATATGTCGAACAGCTGGTGCCAGGCGAGATGCCTGTTCCTGCGCAGCCGCGAGTGCCGGTACCACTTGCGAAACGACTGGTTTCGTTTCAGCCAGTACGGCATCTGTTTCGGTCGACGCAGTTCCACTCGATAATGAGTGGATGGCTGGTACACGACCCGTACCTCTTTGTGGGCTGCAGCTTCGGGAGAATCCAGAAGCAGCAGGCCACCGGCTATTAGCGCTACAGTTATGATCTTGTTCATATCAGTCTCCGGTTCCTCTCTAGTACGGCTCCAAGAGTAGGCCCGGGAAGATGAACCGAGAATGAAAGCAAGTTATTGTTTTTGCTATATTTATGAACAGAGCGTGAACGCTTGAGGCGTGTGGGAAGTCATGCGACTGTCGCAGATCAGGCAATCATGCGAATATGCGACGAGTACCAATAACAACCGTGATTAAGGTGAATAAACCATGAAGACGCGTGCTGCCGTTGCCTGGGAAGCGGGCAAACCGCTTGAGATCCGGCCGTCCTGGGACATGAGGGCGGCGCAGTCGTCGAAGACGTGGGCAAAGGTGTCAGCTCCGTTGCGGTCGGCGACCACGTAATTCCCTTGTACACGCCTGAATGCGGCGAGTGCAGTTTTTGCACGTCCGGAAAGACCAATCTGTGCCAGGCGATTCGCGTTACCCAGGGCCAGGGTCTAATGCCCGACGGTACGTCGCGCTTCTCCTGCAACGGCAAGACTGTCTATCACTACATGGGCACTTCGACATTCAGTGAGTACACGGTACTGCCTGAAATCGCGGTCGCGAAGATTAGCAAGGAGGCGCCCCTGGAGAAGGTCTGCCTGCTGGGCTGCGGAATCACTACAGGCATTGGTGCTGTTCTGAACACGGCCAGGGTCGAACCTGGTGCAACGGTAGCCGTGTTCGGGCTGGGCGGTGTGGGCTTGAGTGTTATCCAGGGCGCCACGATCGCAAAAGCAGCCAGAATCGTAGCCGTTGATATCAATATCGATAAATTTGAACTCGCCAGGCAGTTCGGTGCAACCGACACCGTAAACCCCAGCGATTACGATGCACCGATTCAGGATGTTATCGTCGAACTGACCGGCGGCGGTGTGGACTACTCGTTTGAGTGCGTTGGCAATACAAACCTGATGCGATCGGCGCTCGAATGTTGTCACAAAGGCTGGGGCGAGTCTGTGATCGTTGGCGTCGCCGGGGCGGGACAGGAAATCTCGACCCGACCTTTTCAACTTGTCACGGGGCGCGTCTGGCGCGGAACTGCGTTCGGCGGTTGCAAAGGTCGCTCGCAGTTACCTGGAATGGTGGAAAAGTACATGGCCGGCGAGATCAAGATAGACGAGTTCATCACCTATACAATGCCGCTTGACGATATCAACAGGGCGTTCGATCTGATGCACGAAGGCAAGAGCATTCGTTCTGTGATTCACTTCTGACAAAGCAACCCGGCATTTGCCGAAACCCGGAATCCCAGTGAGCCACATTGCTGTCGCGACAACGTCACAGTTGGCTGCCGATGCGGCAGAGGAAGTCGCAGCCGTCGGCGGCAACGCCGTCGACTGTGCACTCGCCGCGGCACTCGTAACGATCAATACCGAGCCCGGTGTCTGCGCACTGGGCGGCAGCGCATTCATTACGATCTGGCGTGCCGATGCTGACCCCGTCACGATTGACGGCAATGTTGCGGTGCCGGGTGCAGGCCTGGCCCCGGATCAGCGGGGCCATGGCGCGGTCAGCGTTACGGTGGACTATGGCGGCGGCATTACGACGCTCGTTGGCCCAGGCTCTATTGCCGTCCCGGGTACCCTGGCAGCGATCGAACATGCCTGGAAGCGATATGGCAGCGCAGCCTGGGCCGACATATTCGCGCCAACTATTCGCGCTTGCCGCGACGGTTTCCCGCTCTCCGCTGCCTGTCGTTATTACCTGGGATATTCCAGCGACTGTATTTTCAATCGCAGCAAGGATGGCTTTGCCGCATTGCATCACGCGGACAGAACGCTGCTCGGTACGGGAGAACAGGTAATCGTTCCACACCTTGCCGATAGCCTCGCTGCCATTGCCGAAGACGGGGCCCGCGTTTTTTACGAGGGTGACATCGCTGCCGCGATTGCCTCGCACTGTCGTGACGGCAATGGCATGCTGACAGCCGAAGACCTGCGCAACTACCGCGCCATCGAGCGAGCACCGCTGGTGACCGATGTCGGCAACTGGTCGATCGCAAGCAACCCGCCACCGGCCGTCGGCGGCAGCATGCTCGTAGCCATGTTGATGGCGTGTGCGGACCTTGCTGTTGATGGCTGGACGAGCGGTGCACTGCGCCAGCTCGTCGAGTCCCAGCGTGCCTGTCTCGATTTTCGCAAGCGAAACCTCGATCTTGCAGATGATGTTGCTGCAGAGGCCGCACATCTTATCGAATCTGCGCGCAGCGGACGGTTGCTGGCGCGCTGGACATCGGCATCGACGGTCCACACATCGGTCGTCGACGAAGAAGGCACGGGCTGTGCCATTACCGCGTCGTCGGGTTACGGCTCCGGCGAAATGCCGGCGCGAACCGGCCTGTGGCTGAACAACTGCCTCGGTGAAATCGAGCTGAACCGTCGCGGGTTGGACGCGGGTCCGCCGGGCTCGCGACTACCATCGAACATGGCGCCCAGTGTTGCACGGCGTGACGGCGCGGTTCTCGCCATCGGCTCGCCGGGGGCCGACAGGATCACAACGGCCCTGCAGCAGTTCCTGATCAACTACCTGCTGCTGGACATGTCGCTCAAGGACGCGATATCGCATCCGCGCGTGCACGTCGACACGAGTGGCGAGGTCGTAAGACTCATGGCGGAGCCCGGGCTCGATCTGCCAACCATGGACCTGCCGGTAAAGGTCTTTCCCAGCCTCGTTATGTACTTCGGCGGGGTATCGGCCGCCGTTTACGACCGCGCATCGGGATTTGAAGCAGCAGCCGATCCACGACGCGAAGGTGGCGTGTTCGTTTCCGGCGCCTGATGAGCATTCGGACCGTTGCAATAACAGTCGTCGGACTCCTGGTGTTGGCGTCGCAGCCCGGTGCCCAGGAGACAATTTCGCGCGGCGGAAATATTTCGGCCGACATCGCCGGCGATGGTCGCGTCGCAATCGACCTCGCCGGGGACATCTGGATCGTGCCGCCGGGCGGCGGCAAAGCCACGGCCATCACGCGCAATCTGAAATCCGTGCGGCGGCCGCGCTGGTCCCCCGACGGAACCGAAATTGCATACCAGGCGTCATCGGAAGACTCGCAGGGACTCTGGATATACAACTTTGCAAAAGACGAGTCGCGAAAAATAAGTCGCGATACGTTTCTCGACCTGTATCCCGCGTGGCACCCCGATGGCGAACGCCTGGTCTACGCGTCGGATTCCACGGGCATGGGGCTGGACCTGTGGGAAGTCGATTTGCCAACCGGCCTGCACTGGCGACTTAGCGATCACCGCGGCGATGAAACCGATCCCGCCTGGTCGTCGGATGGCAACGACCTTGCGTATGTTCATCATGACGGCGCCAACTGGTCGCTGATACTGCGCCCGCGCGGACGCCCGGAAGAGACCTTGTTGTCGACTACCGACAGGATCGCCGCGCCGTCCTGGCGCCCCGATGGCAGCCTGATTACATTCATCAGGAAGGGCGCATCCGGGGCCTCGATCGACATGGTCATCCTCTCGCAACCACGCCTTGTCAGACCTTATGTGAGCGGCGAAGACCTCGCACTCGCACCCGTCAGCTGGCTGGACCGGCATCGCATGCTCTACACGGCCGATGGCACGATTTGGCAGCGGCTTTTTAACTCATGGACTTCGTCACCTCTGCCGTTTCGGGCAACGATCCAACCGGCGAGCGCTGCAGCGCCGGCTGGACCCGAGCGCCGCCGTTTGCCGAGCATCGATGAACCAGGGGGTCGCCTTGTTATTCGCGCGTCGCGCATGTTCGATGGCCTGGGCGGTGGTTATCAAAATGACAGGGACATAATCATCGACGGCGGTCGAATAACGGCCGTAGAGCAGCAGGGTGACAGGTCCGGTTCGATCGTTATTGATATGGGTGATCTGACCGTGCTGCCCGGCTATATCGATGCGCTCGCAGACTTGTCCGATATGCCCGGCAAATCTGACAGGTTCGATGACTCAATCGGCCCCTTGTTACTGACGACGGGAGTGACATCGCTGGTCGCGCGGCACGCCGACGCCGAGCGCCTGAACGCCCTGTGGTCGGGCAAGAAGCTGCCGGGCCCGCGACTGCTAAACGCGGCCGAATGGCCGGTTGGCCCCGTTTCCGGGATGGCCGACTCGATGACGCCGGGTCTGCAAGCGCTCCTGCAATCGCGCCAGGCTGCACTGATTGGCATCTCGGCACCTGTCGCACGGCGTTTTGCCGACCCGCCAAGCGTCGACGCCGGCGTCAGCTCCCTGGTGCTGGGCAGCAAACGAAACGGCCTGCCACCCGGGATTGGGCTGCACGCCGAATTCCTCGCGCTCGTCGCCGCAGGTCTGCGGCCGGAACAGTCCCTCCGGGCGGCCGGCGTGAACGCCGCTGCCGCGCTGCGGCTGGACCCCTTATTGGGACGGATTGCCGTTGGTGCCGCCGCAGACCTCGTGTTTGTCGACGGCGACCCGCTGTCGAACATAGAAGACGCGCAGAAAATCGTCGCCGTCGTGCGAAACGGGCGCTTTTTCAGTGTCAGCGGACTCATCGACCGGGCACAAACCGCCGAAAGTGTCGAATAATTTGACAAAATAGTGAAAATTGAGCCGTCACGCACGCCCAGGCGGGGATTAAACATAATAAAAACAGGGCCTGAACGACCATATAGCGCGACATGGGGACAAACCTGATAGATTTTTCTTTATCTATCAACAGCTTATAATGAGCTCCTGCGGCAACAGGTTACGCGTAGGGCCGCTGACATGTCGGTTTGCTTTACAAGTTTCGCTCGGAATCGACACCACGACCGGCGCAACAAGCCAGGTTCGTTGCAGTACCGGGCGCTGCAGAAAGGTTGGCACAGGAATTGCTTTTAATACTCTGCCCAAGCGAAGTGTAATTGCGGTTGGTAACAATAAACGGTCATGTACAGGATTTAGACGCCAGAAGAAAAATAACTACAAAAACAATAAGATCCAAATCCAATAATAATTAAAATACGCTGTCACCGGTTATCGAATTCGCAATTACCTCTTTTGATAAAAAAGAGAGAATCTGGCCCTGCCGCTAACGCCGCAGGGCTTTTTCTTTGGCCAACCGTCTGCCGGCCACGATATCGAGCTGTCGTTCATGGGAAGAGCCTGGAATGAGAAACAACTCATAGAGATTGCCTGCGCGTTCGAGCAAACTGGGAAAGCGTATGTGCCAAATCCCGAATAACCACCTGGTCACCTGATGTTCAAAGCTGTTCGCATTTCAATTCTGTTGTTCGTACTGTTTTTTGTTGCGGTCAGCACCTGGCTGACGCAGGCGCGGAGCACCGACTGGAACAACAGCCTTTGGGTCAAGGTCTATCCGATCAACGGGGATGACAGCGCCGAGTCGACCGAGTACATCGAGGGTCTGAGCGTTCGCGACTTCGAAGGCATAGAGTCATTTCTTAAGCGTGAAGCCGGCAAGTATGCAAATCGGCTTGCGCGGCCGGTTCGCATCGAACTGGGCCAGGCAATCAGCACTCAACCACCGTCACTCGGGGACGCGCCCAACGCACTGTCGGTCATGCTCTGGTCTCTGAAAATGCGCTGGTGGGCCAACGATGTTACTGATGATCAGGACCGTATCAAGCCGGACGTCAGGATCTTTGTGCGCTACCACGCGCCAAAATCCGATGTTGTGTTGGAAAACTCGGTCGGACTGCAAAAAGGCATGGTCGGCATAGTCAATGGCTACGCGAGCCGCCGCTATCGCGGCACCAATCATGTCATCATTGCGCACGAATTCCTGCACACGCTGGGCGCTACCGACAAATACAGTCCGAGCGATGGGCAACCATTCGATCCGGATGGCCTGGCCGAACCCGACCGCAGACCGCTTTATCCGCAGCGGTATGCCGAGATCATGGGCGGCCGGATCGCGCTTGCCACAAACGATGCCATAGTGCCGAAGAGCCTCAAATACACTGTCATCGGACCGCTGACCGCCCGCGAAATCAACCTTCTCGACTGACGCGACTGTTGCTGGGGCATTCGGTGAGCTACGCTCACGGCATGCGCGACATCAGCACCTCGCAATTCTCATGCAACAACATCCGGGTCGGCGTAGCGGGCCGCCTGCTGGTGGATGCACTCGAACTGAAGGTTGCGGGCGGCGAACTGATTGCCGTGCTGGGACAGAACGGCTCCGGAAAATCGCTCACGATGCACACGCTGGCTGGATTGCGGCCGGCCGATGCGGGGCAAGTGGTCGTGAATGGCAGCGACCTCGCAACGGCGCGCCGGCAGGAAATCGCGCGGAAGCTCGCGCTGTTGCCGCAACACGTTGACGACATATTCCCGGCAACGGTTCTGGACACGGCGATGATCGGCCGCCATCCGCACATTGGGCGCTTCAGCTGGGAGTCGGATCACGATTTTGCCGTAGCCAACGAAGCGCTCGACGCCGTCGGCCTTGCAGGCCTCTCGGCCAGGGATGTCCTGACGCTGTCGGGGGGCGAACGACGGCGACTCGCAATCGCCCAGGTACTGACCCAGCAGCCGCGCATTTACTTGCTTGATGAACCGACCAATCACCTCGATCCGCAGCATCAACTCGATGCACTACAGCTGTTTCGTGACCTGCACGACGTGAACCTGGCCGTACGTTATGCAGACCGCTGTCTGCTGCTGTACGGCGACGGACGCTGGGACCTCGGCGCGACCAGTGAGATATTGAACCAGGAGCGCCTAAGTGAGCTTTACTCGACGCCGATGGAGGCCATTGACTGGCGATCGCGCCAGCTGTTCATCGCGTCAGGTAACGTATCCGCGTAATAAGGCGAGATATTTCGCGTGCAGTACCGGGTTCGCAGCGAGTACCGAGCGGGTATCCAGATCGGGTGCTGCACCGTTTAAATCGGTGAACACGCCTCCGGCCTCATGGACGATAATTGAGAGCGCGGCGATATCCAGAATATTCACATCCGATTCGATCACGGCTTCTATTTTCCCGGCAGCCAGCAGGTGATAGTGATAGAAATCGCCGTAGCCCCGGATTCGGTCGGCGCGCTCGACAATGCTGCCCAGCGCCGACCAGCCATCACCTCCGGCCAGTGATTTCAGGTTGCCAACAGAAACCGCAGCACGATCCGGGTTGTCTATCGCGCTGACGGAAAGCGGCCGTCCATTAAGCCATGCGCCCTGGCCCTTCTCGGCCCAGGCCAGCTCATCCATCATTGTTCCGCTGGACACGCCGAGGACGATCTCGCCCTCGTGCATGAGCGCAATCTGCGTAGAAAAGAATGGATACTGGCGGACGAAACCCTTTGTGCCGTCAATAGGATCGACAAGCCAGAGGTATTCTGCGCCCTCCCGCGTACGGCCTGTTTCCTCGCCGTAAAAACCGTGCTCCGGAAAACGCTCGAGCACGGTGCGGCGGATCGCCTGCTCGCACTCGACGTCAGCCTGGGTGACCGGCGTCAGATCCGCTTTGGTCGTTACAGTGAAATTGCCGGCGTAATAACGACGGCTGATGTCTGCCGCTTTTTCTGCTGCGGCCAGCGCGACTCGCAAATGTTCCGATGCACTGCTTTCGAGATATGTTGCCACGACCATATGTCCTGTGAATTCGCACGATGTCAGAGTCAACGATCCCGGTACCTGCCTATCGTCTGGCCTTCATCAGGTGAACCCGAAATGGCTTGTTTCGGGTGAACGGGAAGCCGGTGTTGCGTGAACGATCAGGTATCGGAGCACGCGAATCCGGCGCTGCCCCCGCAACGGTGATCGAGTTAAAACCGTAACCCCTGCATCAGAGATGCAGAGCCACTGCGAAACCAGGAATCTTTCGCGGGAAGGCGTTACGGTAGGAGAAGTCCGCTCGTCAGCCCGGAGACCGGCCCGGTGAAACGCGAATGGCGCGGTGGGCGCATGTTCGGGCGTGTTATCTCAGCGTCCGTCTTCCCTCCGCACTATTCAGGCTCGAGCATTTTGAGCGTGCGGGCGGCACGCAGGGGAACATCGGATGAGAGTATCCAACTCCATTGCGCTGGTAGCATTGCTGTCAGTCTCGTCGCTATCTTTCGCCGCAGATGTCTCGCCGGGTGAAACCATAATTGTTACCGCAACCCGGACACCGATCCCGTTGTCCGACGCAACGGTGCCCGTGACCGTAATTACGCGTGAAGACATCGAGCTGTCGCTGGCGTCAGACCTCTCCGAATTACTGCGCTTCGAGGCTGGAATCGATATTGGTCGCAATGGTGGCCCGGGCCAGGCGACCTCGATATTCCTGCGTGGTACCGAAAGCAATCACACGCTCGTGCTGATCGACGGCGTTCGTATGAATCCGAG
>CAMYIS010000185.1 GCA_947258485.1 uncultured Woeseiaceae bacterium | reverse complement strand
CTGTGACAGGGTGTCGATGCGTATGCCCTGTGCTTCACAGTATGCATACACATCATTAATGAACGGATCGAAATCGTTCATCGTGTCGATGCTGTAGGGTTGACGAGCGCCCTCGGTCCATCCGAGGCGTCCTTCGGGAGGCTCGGCTTCCGCGTTGGGGTCCGAATGCGGGCTCAGGAGGTAGAACTCGACTTCGGGCGCGACGACAGGAATCCACCCGCGCGCTTCGTATTTCGCGAGGACATTACGCAGGACGCTGCGCGGAGACTGCGCGACAACCGATCCGTCGCGATGGTAGCAGTCAACGAATACCGACGCAGCAGGGTCTGATGCCCATGGAACCGGCCGCATCGTTGTAGGGTCCGGCACCAGCAGCATATCCCGATCCTCAACGTTGTTGGCATCGGCGATGTAGTCGCCCGAAATCGTTTGCGAAAATATCGCTTCGGGCATTTTCATTTCACCCGAACCGAACTTGTCGGCCGGCACGACCTTGCCGCGGGCCGAACCCGCCATGTCCGGCACAAACGCCTCGACGTCTTCGATCTTGCGTTCCGTTAACCATTGTAGAAATACTTCGTTACTGCTCACGTTACACCTGTCGTCGGCTCGCGCGCACTCTGCACGCGTCGCCAAACGCCTTGAAAATTGCCTTCGAAAAATCGTTTTCCATGACCCGCCATTCAGGATGCCACTGCACGGCCAGTGCAAAGGCCGGCCCGTTATCGACTTGAAACGCTTCGATTAGCCCGTCGTCGGCAACGGCTTCGATATTGACACCCGGTGCGAGCGTCGCCACTCCCTGCGCGTGCAGGGAATTGACCATGACGGTATCCGATCCTGCCAGTTCGCGCAGAAGGCCGCCGTCTGCCAGGTTTACCGGGTGCGAAGGACCGTACTGCTTGTCGAGGGGATCATCTTTGTTCTCAAGATGATTGTGATAGCCCTCCACTTCATGAATTTTCTGATGCAGCGTTCCGCCGAGTGCGACGTTGAGCTCCTGAAAACCGCGGCACACGGCCAGCAGTGGCACGCCGGTCCCGAGGGCTCTTTTGGCGAGCGGCAATGTCACCGCGTCGCGGTGCGGGTCGTGCAGCGTTCCTTCCTCGCTCGGCGAGCCGTTATAGTGATGCGGCTCCACGTTGGAGTAACTGCCCGTAAGAAAGATTCCATCAAACTGCTGCAATAACGCGTCAATATCGACATCGCCGGGCATGACCGGAGTAATCAACGGCAGCGCCTCCGAACCCTTTATGAGCGCGTCGAGGTATTTCTCGCCCACCATATGAAACGGGTGGGGATCCACGATTCGCCGGTCTGCCGGCACGCCTACCAATGGTTTTGGGTACATAAAATGCGCTTACGCCTTACCGGCACGTTGCCGGAGATACTAACATCTCGCCCACACTCAGAAGCCCGACCGCAGGTGCTCTGCGGCCTTGCAAAGCGTCTTGCCAAGACTCGCCCTGCGCGCTTCTGAAAAACGCTGGGTCGGCCCACAAATGGACAGGGCGCCGAGCACCTGCCCAGCACCACCACGGACGACGGCGCCGACACCGGAAAATCCGTCCTCAAGCTCATCGACGGTTTCGGCAAACCCGCGCTGACGGATTTCCTCAAGCTGTTCACGCAATTGATCACACCCTGTGATGGTCTTCGGCGTCAGCGACACGAGCTGTCCCGCCAGTCGGTCCGCCGCATGCTCATCGAAAGCAATCAGCGCTTTCCCGGTGGACGTCGCATGGATCGGCCAACGTGTGCCCACGTTACCGGCGGCCCCGACGAAATGCCTGCCGGTCACTTCGTCGAGGATCAGCATCGTGTCGTCAATGGGCACCTCGAGCGTCGCGGTCTCCCCGGTTTCCTCAGCCAGGCGATTGAGCAACGGCCTGGCCCGAATCCTGAGATCGTTGCTCGACAGCGCCTGTACGCCGAGGGCCATCAATGCCGGCCCGAGGCGATAAGCGCCGGTTGCAGGATTCCTGTCCAACATTGATTCACTGTGCAGTGCCTGCAACAAACGATGCGTCGTGGTCTTGTTGAGGCCAGAGCGCTCGCTTACTTCGGCAAGCTGCAGCTCTGGAAGATCGGGCGTGAATAACTTCAGCAGCCTGAGTGCGCGCAGGGCGGCCTGGGCGCCCTGTGGCGGAGTCTTGTCACTCGTCGCGAATTCCATATTGTGCCCCTGGATTTCACATTATGATAACAGCTCCCCGGTTGCGGCGCATCGCGAAATCGTCGATGCTCAAAAGCCCGGTATTACTCGGCTTTGAGTATCCCTATGGCAAAATCGACCGAAAGCAAACTTCGCACGGAACTGCGCAGCTGTCAGCAGAAGCACGGGCAGTTCGAGGCGATGGAGCTGCTGATTCCGGATCTCAACGGCATCCTGAAAGGCAAGCGCATTCGCAGCGATGATTTCCCGAAAGTAATCAAGAACGGCTTCTTCTTCTGTGGCGGCGCCACGTTGCTGACCGCGCTCGGTGAAACTGTCGCCGGCATTCCGTTCGGCGAGGTCGACGGTGATCCGGACGTATTGGCGGAACTCGTCCCTGGCAGCATTGCACGGGTCCCCTGGTCAGAGCGACCGATGGGCCAGGCGCTGTTCCGTCTGTACGAGACAGCTGGCGTGCCGATGTTCTCGGACCCGCGGGCCGTACTCGAACGGGCCATGCAGCCGCTCCGGAAAATGGGCCTCAAGATGGTCATGGCCACGGAGCTCGAGTTCTATTTGCTGGATGCAAAAACCGATCGCCCTACCGTCGCGCTGCCGCATGTACCCGGCGTTGGGCGCCTGCAGCCAGGCGCGCAGGTCTACCACCCGGACGACCTTTGGGAAATCGAGCACTTCCTGAACGACGTGTACGATTACTGCGACGCGCAGAACATCCCGGCAGATTCTGCAATCTCCGAGTACTCGCAGGGCCAGTTCGAGATCAACTTGAAGCACATCGACGATCCGGTGCTTGCCTGCGACCATGCGGTGCTACTGAAGCGAGCCGTAAAAGCAGCAGCGCGCAAACACGGTTTTGTCGCGTGTTTCATGGCGAAGCCGTTTGAGGAAGATGCGGGCAGCGGCCTGCACATTCACATGAGTCTCGTGGACCGCAAGGGCGCCAACTATTTCTCTCAACAAAAGGACAGCCTCGCGAGCCCCCCCTTTTCAGCCAGGCTTCGTCACGCGGTCGGAGGTCTCTTGAAGACCATGCCCGAAGCAACAGCCATCTGTGCGCCCAACGCCAACTCCTATCGTCGCCTGCGACCCGACATGTTTGCGCCGGTCGAGTGCAACTGGGGCGTCAACCACCGCGTCGTCGCGATTAGAATTCCCCAGTCGGACGCCGACAATCTGCGTTTCGAACATCGGACGGCGGGCGCCGACGCCAATCCGTATCTCGTCACCGCGGCCGTCGTTGCGGGCGTGCACTATGGACTAAAAAACAAATGCGACCCCGGCAAGCTGATCGAGCAGGGAACGCATATTGAACCCAAGCTGACTATTCCGCACCGCTGGGATGCGGCGATCGACAAGTTCGAACGCAGCAAGATACTCCCTGAGTATCTCGGCAAAGACTACTGCAAGTATTTTGCGATGAACCGGCGGGAAGAAAGCCGACAGTTCCACAACACGGTCAGCCCGCTCGATTTCGACTGGTATCTTCGCTCCGTCTAAGACAACGCCACGTAATGCCCGCTAGGGCAGCACTGCTTTGAAGATGAAGAAGAACATTATCGCGAGGAATGCGCCAGCCGGAATCGTGACAACCCAGGATACGAAAATCCTCGCAACGACACGCAGGTCGATCGCTTCGATACCGCGCGCCATGCCTACGCCAAGTACCGCACCGACGAGCGTGTGCGTCGTGGAGATCGGAATGCCAGTACCCGACGCAACAACAATGGTCGTTGCGGCAGCCAGTTCGGCGGCGAAACCGCGGCTGGGAGTCAGCTGTGTAATCCGTTCGCCCACTGTGGCAATGACGTGCCGTCCGAAGGTCGCGAGACCGATGACGATGCCGCCGCCGCCGAGCATCAGCACCCATATCGGTAGTGCCGACTTGGCGGAGATTGCGCCCGTGGTCGCTATACCGATCACGGCCGCCAACGGGCCAATCGCATTGGCGACATCATTCGAGCCATGCGCGAATGCCATGGAGCATGCTGTAACGATCATCAATACGCCGAATACGCGCTCGACCGTGTAAAAATGCTGGTGCTTCTCCGCCTTTTTATCCGGTTCAATCCTCCTGATAAAGAACGCCCCGATCAGCGCCACGCCAACGGCAACCGCTGTTGCGAGCAGATAGCTGTCGATGATCTCCAGTTCCAGACCAACGTGTTTGAGGCCCTTCAATATCGTGACCAGGGTAATTGTAAAAGCCGCGAGAAAAATATAAACGGGGACATAGCGCTTGGCTTTTGCCAGAGGATCTTCCTGGCTCAGAATCAACTTTTGCACGCTGCGGTAAATCAGGTACGCGATGAAGCCGGCCGTCAGCGGTGATACCACCCAGCTCATGACGATCGTGCCGACCTTCGCCCATTTCACTGCATCCACGCCGATGCCGACCGCCGCAAAACCCACGATCGCACCGACAATCGAATGCGTGGTCGATACCGGCCAGCCATTCTTCGATGCGATCAGCAGCCAGGTCCCAGCGGCGAGCAATGCGGCCAGCATGCCGTAGACGAGAAGCTCGGGCGTACCCGCGAGCAGGTCGGCATCGACTATGCCTTTGCGAATGGTGCTCGTCACTTCGCCACCGGCAAGGACCGCGCCCGTGAATTCGAAAATCGCGGCGACCAGAATCGCCTGCTTGATGGTCAGGGCTTTGGAACCAACCGATGTTGCCATCGCGTTGGCCACGTCATTCGCGCCGATGCCCCAGGCCATAAACAGGCCGAATGCTGCTGCAAGGCCGATATAGATCAGTTGGTGTTCCATCATTCGCCTTCCGGAGAGATCTGCGCTCTCCGTGATTTGTAATTCTTAGTTGTTAGTCAGAAAGCAAGAGCTCGAGCCGGCGGCCAACGCGTTCAGCCATGTCGGCGATTTCACCGGTCAGAGAAATAACTTCGTACAGGAACATTGCGTCGACCGGATCCAGCGACTTTTCGATCTCAAACAGCGCCGACCGCAGGACAGTCTGTTGTTCGTCCGTGTGCGTTTCGATCTGATCCAGTTTCTCGATCATGTCGGCGACGAGTGAGACTTCGGCGCCCCTGAAACCTGCCGTAAACAGCTCATCCAGTTCGCGGACGCTTTTGCGTGCCTGTTTCGCCGCGTCGATGTTGCGGTCAACGAACTCGACGAATTTGTCGGCAATAGCCTCCGGTATTTGCATCCTGCGGCCAATGATCACACCTGAGACGTCTTTTGCACGGTTAGCGATTTTGTCCTGCACAAGCAGCATTTCCAGTAAATCCTCGCGCGGGACCGGCATGAACAGGCTCTTGGGCATGTTCAGCCGTATCTCTTTCTTGAGATCATCGGCTTCGTGTTCCAGCGCCTCGATTTCGGCGCGGACCTCGAGGGCTTTGTCCCAGTCGTTTGCGATTACGGCCACGAAAAGAGGCCTCAACTGCTTGGCGCAGCGAAACGAAATTTCGATGTGCTTTTCGAGCGGCATGACCGGCGAGGAGCCGAATATATTAGCCAGTATGTTGGCCATCTGAACGTTCCCTCCTGAAATCGCGCGACGCTGCGCGAGGCGCAATCCTAGCACAGCGTTCGCGAGCGAATCATGCGCAACAAAGATGCTAAACTTCGCAGCCCCCTCAATTCGAGTCAATCCGCAAGTCAGAACCCGACGCTTACAGCATCGACGACCTCGAGCGAGACGGCCGCGAGATGTGGGACGGCATTCGCAACTACCAGGCGCGCAACATGATGCGCGACGACATGAAAATCGGCGATGAGGTTTTCTTTTACCACTCGAGCTGCAAGCAGCCCGGCATCGTCGGTATCGCAAAGGTCGCGAGTGAGCCCTATCCGGACCCCACGCAGTTCGACAAGAAATCGAAGTACTTCGATCCGAAAAGCGATAAAGACAATCCCCGCTGGTGCCTCGTCGATATCGAATTCGTTCGCAAAACAAAAAGAAACATAACGTTGACGGACCTCAAGGCGCAGAAAAGCCTCGACGACATGATATTAACCCGCAGAGGCAATCGCCTTTCCATCATGCCCGTTAGCAAGAAGCACTGGACAAAGATACTTAGTCTTGAATAAGTCACGCACAGCCATCGTCGTGCTATTGATCATCGTCGCGGTGCTCTGGATTCTGACACCGGCGAAGCTGCAGCCCGCGATCGAAGAGCTGGTCCTGCCGGATAACCTGGATACTTGGCTGCAGCAAACGGAACGAGAGGTTTCTGATCGCTTCGGCCTGGTGCCCGGCACGGAAAAAAGAATCACGTGGTTTGGCGAGCATAAGCAAACGCCCTACTCGGTACTCTATTTGCACGGCTTTTCAGCGACGCGCCAGGAGACCGCGCCGCTGGCCGAAATCGTCGCAACCAAGCTGGGCGCCAATCTGTACGAAACGCGCCTGACCGGCCACGGGCGCGTGCGCGAGCAGCTTGCGGGCGTCCTCGCTGAAGACTGGCTGCAAGATGCCGTTGAAGCGCTAACGATCGCGGCCCGGCTCGGCGAACGGGTCATCGTCATCGGCACTTCGACCGGCGCAACGCTCGCCGCCGCGATGCTGGGCCATCCCGCAATGGACGCGGTCGATACGCTGATCATGATCTCTCCGAATTTCGCACCGCGCGACACAGATGCGCTCTGGCTGACACGACCGGCGGGGCCACTTATCGCAAAAATGCTCGTCGGTGACACGCGTAGCTGGGAACCGCACAACGAGCTGCAGGGACGCTACTGGTCGACGAGCTATCCGACGACGTCCGCGATAGAAATGATGCGCCTCGTGGGCCTTGCAAATCGTCACCTTCCGGCCGACATCGAGCAGCGGCTCATGATGTTTTACTCGTCCAGGGATTCCGTCATCGCACCGGCAGCCGCGCTATCGGTCTTTGAGGAGACCGGCGCGCCACAAAAAGCCGCGATAGAAATCATCGACGTCGGTGATCCCAGCCACCATGTCCTCGCCGGTGACATACTGTCAGGCACGACGACGCAACAGATCGCGGACGACATCGTCGAGTTTATCTTGCACCCATCGCCTTGAGTTTCTCCTGCACAGGCGCCGCGCCGCCGAGCGCGAGCATGATAATCAGGTCACCCGGGCCAGCCCAATCAACGGCGTGCATGAAGGACTCCATTTCGGTCTCGAAGTGCTTTATCTGAGACGGATCCGCACCCGATCTCAGCAACTCGTCCCTGATGATGCCGTAAACTTCTTCGTGCTCGCGCCCTCGATGATACGGCGCAAGCTCCGACACCACGACGCAGCTCATCCGTGCGATCACCGGCCTGCCCGAAGCAGAGCACCCTGCGCGTCGCCGGGATCACACTTGCCATGTCGAAAAGCGCCGACATCGCGGCCGGATTGTGTGCAAAATCGACGAGGATTTTGCAGCCATCGAGATCGTAGATATTGCAACGACCCGGGTTTTCGTCCTGCACCATGGTCGTCAGTCCGCTTCGTATGTCGGCGAGAGATACTCCCAGGCACCAGGTAAGCGCCGCAGCGGCCAGTGCATTGGCAACGTTGTGTCGCGCTGCTCCGCCAAGCGCTATCGGGATTTCGTGACTGCGGCAAATCACTTCTCGCGTATCGCCGTCGAGTCTCACGAGTTCCTGCCCGTCGAGGACGAACGCGAGCCCACCACCGGCGACGTGTTCTGCGATTTTTTCATGGCTGGCGTCAAGGCTGAACCACACGAGTTCGCCCGTGTAATCCTTTGACCTGGCGCACAGCAACGCGTCTTCAGCATTCAGGATCAGTCGTCCCGAATCCTCTACGGCACGACTCACAATCCACTTGATGGCCAGCAGTTCGTCGAGATTCCGCGAACCGAAATCGCCGAGGTGATCCTCGCTGATGTTGGTGATAAGCGCTGCGTCCGCACGCTCAACACCGAGCCCGCGACGCAATAATCCGCCGCGCGCCGTTTCGAGTATTGCGACGTCGACGTTCTGTGCGCGCAAGACAGCGCGTGCACCGCCTGGTCCCGACCAGTCACCGCGATCCAGTACTTCCTCGTTGACGGCAATCCAGTCTGTTGAACTCAAGCCGACATTTCGCCCGGCCGCTCGCAGTATGTGCGTCGCGAAGCGCACCGTCGTCGTTTTGCCATTGGTGCCGGTCACTATCCCGATCGGTACGTCGTGAAATCTGTCCCAGTCGAGTGAATCCGGAATCTCCGTGACGGGCCAGGTCTGAGACCCGCGGCCGAGACCGACAGAGACGAAATCGTCATCCCAAAGCAGGGTCTTGCTATTAGCAGCCGCCTCATCGACAAGCCACATCAGCTCTTCGTTGGCCTCGTCGGCGGCCGACGCGCGAATCGCTTTCGCGGCTTCGTCGAAATCAGGTTCTTCCCCGGCGACGCCGAGCTCGAAGGCGCTCGCGGCCCAGGCCCATTCGTTGATTTCCGACGCCGCATACAGCGCATCGACCGACGCCGAAAAGGCCAGGCTGACGCCGCCCAGCAGCTGCCGTGAAGAAAATTTTGCAGACGGCCAGTCGAGCGCTTCGAGCATGCTCGCGACGTGGTCGGCCCAAACGGGAATGAGTTTTTCCGCCTCGCCCGGCGTGCAGCTGACATCCAGGATCGAACCCGGCCCGTCGAACATCAGGCTGGGTCCGGTAAGTCTGCGGGCATCGAGAAACTCCATGATGCCTAGTGTCCTGTTTGATTAATCAAACAGGACACTAGTCGCCCTCCTCCCTGGCGATCCGCACGCCGCGCTCGTCGCTGATGATCTCGAGGTCATCGCCAAGCTCAAAATCGTCCGCGTCGGGAAGCTCGATGGCCGCCGCCGGTTGCTTGGTGGGATCGACCACCCTGGCGCCGGAATTAAAGTAAATGATCTGCTTCCAGGCACGCGTCGTATTGTCGCCCAGGATCAGGACCAGGTCGCCACTGACGGCCAGTTCGAGAGCACGCGTTGTCGCTTCCTGCTCGTCCGGGACAACCTCGATCTGGTCGGCTGAAACGCCCGACTCCAGCAGCTTGTTCTTGAGCATAACGGCGACTTCGTCGGGACCGCGCCCACGGCGATTATCATCGCAGCGACAAATAAAGTGATCGAAATGACCCGCTGCAATCTCAGCAATATCCCTGATGTCTTCGTCGCGCCGATCGCCGGGCGCCGCCAAAACGACAATGCGTCGCCCGTCAACATCAAGGCGATCGACAAGCGCGCACATGGCCCTGACGGCAGCCGGATTGTGTGCGTAGTCGAGAATGACGCGGAAAGGATGCTCGTCGTAAATGTTCATGCGACCCGGAGCCTGGAAGAACGTCGAATCAAATGTCCTGAGACCCTGGCGAATATCTTCGAGACTGATATGCATGTTGTACGCAAGGGCCGCCGCGAACATGGCGTTCTGCACATTGTGCAATGCACGTCCCTCGATGGTTGCCGGTATCAGGTGCGTCCAGACCAGTGGCGTGTGTGTTTCGTTGTCGTAGATCGTGATCAGGTGCCCGTTCATACCCTTTTCGAGAACGAACGCCTGGCCACCGGCCTGTATGTGCCGTTTAACCAGCGGGTGCGACGGGTTCATCGTGACGTAGCTGAGCTTTGTGGCCTCGGAGTAGTCGGCCATCTGCAGGCAAAGCGGGTCGTCCGCATTCAACACGGCGGCGTCGGTTGCGATTTCGATCGGCACGCGTTTGACCTCGGCCAGGTCTTCGAGCGTGTCCACGCCACGCAACCCCAGGTGATCCGACGACACATTGAGGCACGCAGCAACATTGCATTCCTGGAAACCGAGGCCGCTCCTGAGCATGCCACCGCGGGCCGTTTCCATGACCGCCGCATCCACGGAAGGATCGCGCAGAATCATTTGTGCCGAAACAGGTCCCGTCATGTCTCCGGGCACGCTCAGCTTGCCGTCGATGTACACGCCATCTGTCGACGTCAGGCCAACCGTACGTCCGGACATTTTCAGGATATGCGCCAGCATGCGCGCTGTTGTCGTTTTGCCATTCGTGCCCGTAACCGCGGCAATAGCAATTCTGTTCGGCTTGTCGGGTGGGAACAGCATGTCGATGACCGGGCCGGCAACGTCGCGCGGCGTTCCTTCACTTGGCGCAACGTGCATGCGAAATCCAGGACCGGCGTTCACCTCGCAAATACCGCCACCCGCCTGCCGATAGGACTCCGTAATGTCCCTGGTCAGGAAATCAACGCCGCCGATGTCGAGGTCGATGGCGCGGATCGCGCGAATCGCCATCTCGCGGTTATCGGGATGGATGACGTCGGTGACATCAATGGCCGTTCCACCGGTCGAGAGATTCGCCGTCGACCGCAGGGACACCATTTCACCCTTCGCCGGTACCGTCTCCTTGCTGTAGCCGAGTTTTGCCAGCAATCGTTCTGCCTGGTGGTCGAACTCCAGGCGCGTCAGGACCTTTTCGTGACCAACCCCGCGACGCGGATCCTCGTTTACAATTTCAACGAGACGCTCAATCGTATTTTCTCCGTCACCAACAACATGACCCGGTACGCGTTTGGCGGCAGCAACCAGTTTGCCGTTAACGACCAGCAGGCGATGATCGAAACCTTCAATATAGCTTTCGACGATGATCGTATTGCCATGCTCGCTCGCCTTGGCAAAACCCGTCTCAACCTCCGGAGCCGTGCGCAGGTTGATCGAAACGCCGCGTCCATGATTGCCTGAAAGGGGCTTTACTACGACCGGGTAGCCAATTTTCTCAGCGGCACGGACCGCATCCTGCGCAGTGCGCACGAGCACCTGCGCCGGCACCGGCAAACCGAGGTCACGCAAGATGCCGTTGGTCTCTTGCTTGTCCGACGCGAGTTCTACGGCAATATTGCTCGTGCGCCCGGTCGTCGTCGCCTGAATTCTCTGCTGGTATCGCCCCTGGCCGAACTGCACAAGGCTGTACCCGTTCAGGCGCAGCCAGGGAATATTGCGCGCCTCGGCCGCCCTGACCAGCGATGCCGTACTCGGCCCGAATTCGCGGCGCTGTGCGAAGCGAATGAACTGATCCCGCGCTGCGGCAAAATCCCAGTCCGGAGGCGGCGCTTCGGCCGGCCTGATGTCAGCCGGCAGAAGGCTATGCAGGAGGTCCAGCGCAAGCTTGCCGGCTGCGCGCCCAACCGTTGCGTCCTTGTACTGAAACACCATGTTGTAAAAACCGGGCCTGCCGTCGATCGACCGGGTGCGCCCGAACGTGACATCCGATCCCGCGACGTTCTGCAGCTCGAGCGCCACATGCTCCATGACGTGACCTAACCAGGTGCCTTCATCTTCGTTCAGGCGGCGAATGAAACCGCCGGGCTCACGATAGGAGCAGCCATGTTCGTGAAGGCCCGGCAAGTATGCCAGCAGCGGACCCAGGAAATCGTCACCCAATCTCGTGGTCGGCCAGTGTTCGAGCTCACCGAGATCCAGAATGTGCCGGATGACCGGAAAGCGGGCAAACATGTTCGGCCCGACAAATACGTTAGTGCTTTCAATCTTCATAAGGTGCGCCTGTTCTTTTTAGCGTTATGCGGCGTGTGCCTCGCGTGTGGCAATGTCGAATCGTCCGCCCGCAACCAATACGTGCAGTACGACGCCAATCAGGCTGACCGGATCGCCACGGCGGGCGATATCCATGGACGAATAGGTAAGGTGCGTCGGGTCAATGATCGTTATTCCGCCGCTGCCGACCACTTCGAGGTCATCGCCCGGACGAATAAAAGCAGCCGTATCTTCATCGAGTCCGATTCCGACCGCAAAAGGATTGTAGGCCAAAGCGGTCAGGAGCCGACCGAGCCGGTCGCGCTCGCGAAAATGCTGGTCGATGATGAACGCATTGGTGAGTCCTAGTCCGGGCGCCATTGTCACCATGTCCGGCCTCGGCGTGGACCCTTCCATGCCGCCCGCAATCATGTGCTCCGGCATGAAAGCTGCGCCGGCCGAGGTGCCGGCAACGTGCATGCCGTCGGCATTACGGCGACGAATCAGCTGAGCAACGGCCGTTCCGCCCAGCGTCGTCGACAAGCGCAGCTGGTTGCCACCGGTCATGAACACGCCGTCACATTTCTCGATGTACTGCACATCGCTGCCCGACTGGCAGTCCTCGCGCGTAATAAACGGCAGGACCTGCGCATGCTTGACGCCGATCTTGCGAAACAGTTTTTCGTAGTTACGCCCCGTGTTTTCCAGCTCCGACGCCGTGGGAATGATGCCGATCCGCGATTCCTTGCCGCCACAGAGATTGACGAACCGATCGAGAATCTCGGGGTTGTTCAGTTTTTCTTCTGCGCCGCCTATCGGAATGATATAGCCGCGATTGGAACTATTGCTGCCGTTTGCAGGACTCATTAATTCATAAACCCGTGTGTTTGGCACGCCCCGGTTGTTAGGTGCCATAATGGCTGTTCGAAGGGCGCGCTACCGTCGTGCGGACAGGCCGGCCATTTTACACAAGATTGACGGAATTCCCGCGTATCTTCCGGCAAATTACTGCGCGCACGACGGCTGCAGGCCACGATCACCCGACCAACAGGGACAAACTTCTTGAAAACTCGCAAATTACCGCTTGGCAGGGACACCGACTATCCGGACAAGTACGCACCGGAGCTGCTGTGCCCGATCTCGCGCGCGGAAAGCCGCGCTTCCCTTGGGATTTCCGGCGCCCTGCCTTTTCATGGTGTCGATACCTGGAATGCCTGGGAGCTGACCTGGCTCGGCGAAGGCGATTTGCCGGCCGTCGCGACAGCCGAGATCACCGTCCCCGCCGACTCTACCTGCATCGTCGAGTCAAAATCCCTGAAGCTATACCTGAATTCGTTTTCGATGAGCCGTTTCTCATCGTCAATTGAGGTCGCTGAAGCCATCGCCAGTGACCTGGGTGCCTGCATAGGCGGCCGCGCCAGGGTGAGGGTGCAGCCGGTTGCCAGCACGGAAGCCCGCCGCGTTTCAAGACTTGCCGGTGACTGCCTGGACTCCATGCCCGTCACTTGCACCGACTGGGAGGTCAATGCGGGCTTGCTGCGCGCGGACAGCGACGCGGTCGTCGAAGAAGAGCTGCACACTCACTTGCTCAGAAGCCTCTGCCCGGTTACGTCTCAGCCGGACACCGGCAGCCTGCAGATCGGCTACCGTGGACCAAAGATCGACCGGGCATCTCTGTTGCGTTACATCGTCTCGTACCGTCAGCACAATGATTTTCATGAAACCTGCGTCGAGAGAATGTTCGTGGACCTGGCGTCACATTGTGGACCCGCAAAGCTGAGTATTCATGCGCGTTATCAGCGACGCGGTGGAATCGACATCAATCCGTATCGCAGCAATACCGACGAGCGGCCCCTGAATCTGCGTCTCTGGCGCCAGTAGCGCCGCTCCGAATCAGTCGGAGCCTATATCCTCGGGCGTCAGCTCATGACCCCAGTCCTGCTTGGCGCTCAGGTAGCGGCGGTTCTTGTCGCCGACGCCCGTGACATGTTTTACGCGCGTGATACCCGTCAAACCCATTTGCTCGAGGTCGTGCACTTTCTTGGGGTTGTTGGTCAGCAGGCGAAACGGCCGATCCTTTACAAAGAACTTGAGCAGCGCGCCCGCATCACTGAAGTCCCTTGAATCATCAGGCAGGCCGAGCGAACGGTTGGCTTGATAAGTATCCTCGCCCGCATCCTGCAACAGGTAAGTCGCGGCTTTTGCCCAAAGCCCTATGCCACGGCCTTCATGCCCCGACATGTAGATCATCATGCCGCCCTGTTCATCCTGCTGTATGCGCTCGAGCGCCACCTGCAGTTGCGGGCCGCATTCACAGCGTTGCGATCCGAAGACGTCGCCCGTCAGGCAACTCGAATGAACGCGCACCAGGGGGTTCGTCCAGCGGGCCGGATCGCCGATGATCAATACACTGTTGACGGCCATCGATGACGCCAACGTGGCGAACAATGCCTGGCCATGCTGGGCCCGCAGTTCGTCCGCAATTTCTTCGATCTTGCCGAGTTCGGTCCGGCGGACGCAGGCATACCAGTCGACGTCAATTTCCGTGTCAGCCAACTTCAGTGGCATCGGAATTGGCCCGAGTACGCTAATACCGCC
Organism: uncultured Woeseiaceae bacterium; assembly: GCA_947258485.1. Lineage (GTDB taxonomy): Bacteria > Pseudomonadota > Gammaproteobacteria > Steroidobacterales > Woeseiaceae > UBA1847. Next base: position 22,160 of record CAMYIS010000185.1, on the reverse strand, counting down.
ACCACTGGCCGGCACATGATCGGCCGCAACCTGCTCGCCATCACGGCCGATCTGGAACAATTTCCCCTGGGCCAGGAGACGTTCGCGCACCGTGGGATCGATATAGGTAAACATAGGGCGCGATTATGCGGGAATTGCGACACAATGCGCCATTAGAGCTTGTTGACCGTCGGGTCATTAACTATACTTACTGACCCAATGGTCATTAAGGGGGTCACGTGGCTGAACCCCGCTACCAGCGCCGCAAGGAAGACCGGCCGCAGGAAATCAGCGAGGCCGCGTTCGAGGTCTTTGCCGCGAAAGGCTACGCGGCAACGCGCGTCGAGGAAGTCGCGAAGCGCGCCGGCGTCAGCAAGGGCTTGCTGTATCTCTACTTCAAGACCAAGGAAGAACTCTTCAAGGCCGTCATCAAGAGCGTGGTCACGCGACGTGTCGACGCGCTGCTTGTGGCGGTCGAAGAAACAGAGTTGTCGTCCGAGGCATTTGTGCGCGGCCCGCTGCTCGAATTCATGAAACAGATTCCGCGATCTCCGGTTGCCATCGTCATTCGCCTGCTCATTGCCGAGGGCCAGCGTCACCCGGACCTCGTTGACTATTACTGGGATAACGTCGTTTCAAAGGGGCTCACGGCGATTGCGCGCTTAGTCGAGCGCGGCATCGAACGCGGGGAGTTTCGCGATACGGCGGTCAGAGAGCTTCCCCAGCTGGTACTCGCGCCAATGATGCTGTCCATGATCTGGCGGATGCTGTTTACAGAGCGCGAACTCGATACCGACAAATTAATGGACACGCATATTGAAATGATTCTCGCTTATATCAAAGCGTGAACGGAGCACAGTTAATGAAACAACAATTAATATACGGGCTCTCGGCATGCGCGTTGCTGGGCGCATGCAGTGCGCCTGACGACAGCAATCGTGTTGTGGGTGAACTCGCGTCCGATCGTATTGAAATAAGCGCTGAGTCGAACGAGCCGATTGTCGAAATTGTGGTCACAGAAGGGCAATCAGTGACTGCCGGACAGGTTCTCATTCGCCAGGACAGTGCGCGCGCTGCCGCCCGCCTGGCCGAAGCCGAGGCGGCGTTGGCACAGCAGCAGGCGCGCCTCGATGAACTCGTACGAGGTCCGCGGCGTGAACAAATAGCCGCAGCTCGTGCCAGCGTCGAAGGTGCGACGCAGGAACTCGAGTTCCGGGACAGCGAGCTCGTACGTGTCCGCGAAGTGCACAAGAGGGGGCTCACATCGACCGAATTGCTCGACGCTGCGAAAGCAGCGCTGGACGCGGCAAAAGCAAACGACAAAGTGGCACGCGCACGGCTCGAGGAACTTCTTGCCGGCACCACGATTGAAGAACTTCGGCAGGCAGAACAAGCGGTGAAACAGGCGTCTGCACGCCGAGACAGTGCACTCGTGGATCTTGATCGACACACACTAACGTCGCCTGTCGACGGCATTGCCGACAGTCGCCTGTTCGAAATCGGCGAAAGACCAGGCCAGGGTCAGCCCGTCATGATCGTCCTCGGAGGCAAGCAGCCCTATGCGCGCGTTTACGTGCCGGAAGCTATGCGCGTCCGGGTCTCTGCCGGCGGCAAGGCCCTGATCTATGTGGACGGATTGCCCGCTCCTGTTGACGGGCGCGTGCGCTGGGTTTCCAGCGAGGCGGCTTTTACGCCCTACTTCGCGCTCACAGAGCGTGATCGTGGACGACTAAGCTATGTCGCCAAAGTCGATATCAGCGAAGATCGTGAACGGCTGCCGGACGGCGTCCCCGCTGAAGTGGAATTCCTCATCGACAGTGGCGAGTGATGATTTCTGAGTTCGCCATCGAAGCGCGGGGCCTTACGAAGCAGTTTGGCGAACTGCGCGCCGTCAGTTCGCTGGACCTGAAGGTCCCGCGCGGAGAAATCTACGGATTTCTCGGGCCCAACGGATCCGGAAAGTCCACGACGATCCGCATGCTGTGCGGGCTACTGACGCCCACCGAAGGCACCGCAACCGTGCTCGACACCGACGTGCCGGGTAGCTCAAAGGAGCTCAAGCCGAGAATCGGTTACATGACACAGCGATTTTCGCTGTTCGGGGACCTGACCGTATTCGAAAACCTGCATTACGACCTTGCCGAGATGCGAAAACAGCTTGCCGGGACGATGAGCGGCGGCGAGCGCCAGAGGCTCGCCCTCGCCTGCGCCGTGCTGCATCACCCCGAACTCCTGCTGCTGGACGAGCCAACCAGTGCCGTCGATCCGCAAAGCCGCCGCGACTTCTGGGAGAACCTGTTCCGCCTTGCCGGCGGCGGCACGACAATTCTCGTTTCAACTCATTACATGGACGAAGCCGAGCGCTGCCATCGCCTCGCGATCCTCGACCACGGCGTCAAAGTCGCAGACGGCACGCCGCAGGAGCTGCAGAATCGCACCGGCATGCATATTGTCGAAGTGACTGCCGAAGATCCGTACGCCGCACAGTCTGCAATTCACGACCTCGAGGCCGTCGCCAGCGTTACGCAGCTGGGCATTCGACTGCGTGTCCTCATCCCCGATTCCCAAGACCGGCCGAGGGAGCTGGTTCAAAACGCTCTCGCCGCCAGGAACATCAAAGCGACGACCAGCCTCACGCCGGCAACGCTCGAAGATGTATTTGTCGCGGTCACGATGACGCCGCGCAGATCAGCATGAAGTCCCTCTATCGCATTATGGCTATCGTCAAGAAGGAAGTCCGGCAATTGCGTCGAGACCGGCTGACCTTTGGCATGATCGTGGGTTTGCCCGTGATCCAGATGTTGCTATTCGGCTACGCGATCAATACCGATGTCAGAAACCTGCGAACTGCCGTCAGCAACCAGGCCGGCACACATCTTTCAAAACAGTTTGTTGCCGAACTCGGGCAAACGCAGGTCGTCGATATCATCGAGTTTGTCGAGACGCCGGGCGACTTGGAAACACTGCTTCGCGGCGGCAAAATTTCCATCGGCGTAGTGATCCCGCCGGATTTCGACCGGCGCGTCAGCGATCGTTCCCGCGCGGCGGTACAGCTGTTAGTCGACGGCACTGACCCGACGATGCTCGGTGTTGCCAATCAGCTGCGAACGATGCCAATTGGCTTCGATTCGGCTCGCAGTACAGCGGATCTGTCCCAGGTTTTCGAGGTTCGTCCGTTCTACAACCCCGAAAGGCGCACGCCCGTGAATATTATCCCGGGCCTAATGGGCGTGATCCTGACAATGACAATGATCCTGTTTACGGCAGTCGCGATCGTCCGGGAACGAGAGCGCGGCAACCTGGAATTGCTGATCAACACGCCCCTGAGTTCGACCGAGTTAATGGTGGGCAAAGTGATACCGTACATCGTTATCGGCATGCTGCAGCTCGCCCTGATACTCGCGGTTGGGCGGCTGCTGTTCGATGTACCTGTGCTTGGCAGTGTTGTCGACCTCTACCTGGCAGCCACGGCGTTCGTTGCCGCCAACCTCGCGCTTGGGCTGCTGATTTCCACGGCTGCCACGACGCAGTTCCAGGCTATGCAGATGATGGTGTTCGTACTGCTACCGTCGATCCTGCTATCCGGCTTCATGTTTCCGTTCGATGGTATGCCGATACTCGCACAGTATATCGGCGAGATATTACCCAATACGCACTTTATCCGCCTGACGCGCGGAATCATGTTGCGAGACGCCGCGCTTGCCGAGCTGCTGCCCGACCTGTTCTACCTCATCGGCTTCACGCTGGTCGCGATGGTCGTAGCCGCGATGCGATTCTCGAAGCGGCTCGACTGAGGATAGTGCCCTGGTGAAACCGCCGAAATTCACGCGAATTTCGGCGGTAGACTCGCAAAACGGCGCTCTTTCTGGTCCAATCAGCGCCCATGGCACCACAAACCGAACAATCTCCGACCGTTTTTATCGTCGATGATGACGCCGCGATCCGTTTTGCCATGCAGGCGCTCATGGATTCCGTCAATCTGAACCACGAGATATTCGCTTCAGGCGATGAGTTTCTCGAAAAAATGACGGACCAGCGGCCGGGCTGCCTGGTCCTCGACATCCGCATGCCGGGCCTCGGTGGCCTCGAACTTCAGGAAGAACTGATCAAACGCGGCAATACGCTTCCGATCATTTTCATTACGGGTCATGGCGATGTGCCAATGGCAGTCGAAGCAATGCAAAAAGGCGCCGTTGATTTCATCCAGAAGCCCTTTCGCGATCAGGAATTACTGGACCGGATTCGCGACGCGTTGGCGACCGACGAGGAACGTCGTGAAGCGCAGCAGCATCATGCCGAAGTTGCGGGCCGGCTTGACCGCTTGACCAATCGTGAGCGTGAGGTCTTTGACCTCGTGGTTACAGGCAAGCCCAACAAGGTTATCGCCTACGAGCTGGGTGTCAGTCAGCGCACGGTGGAGATTCATCGCGCGCGGGTTATGGAGAAAATGCAGGCAAGATCACTCGCTGATCTCGTCAAGATGCACATGACAGCCTGATGTTACTGGCGCGCTCTGCGCTTCTCATCAAACTCCGCGCAGTCGATACACTCATCCGCATAAGGATAGGCCTTGAGGCGCCCCGGCTCGATCGGCGTTCCGCATTCGGTGCACATGCCGTAATCCCCTGAACTCAGGCGTCGTAGCGCGGCGGAAATCTTGGCAATTTCTGAACGAGCTTCGTTACCAAGTGCGTCGACGACCTCGTTGTCCTCGAACTCCTTGGCGCGTTCTTTGGAGTCGGCGTCTTTGCCGCGCCGCAGGTTTGCCGATATGCGCTCGAGACGCGCCGTCAGCTCCTGCTTCTTTTGCTCGAGCTGTGCTCGCAGCGCCTCGTGTGATGCGGCCGACATGCTGACCTCCTCCCGTCAATGGTGTGTCCATCTAATCCTAAAGCGAGCCATTTCGAAATGAGTAAATCCACTTACGACGAAATAAGTAGTAACCGAGACAGGCTAGGCATGTCGCCGTATGGAAAGCCGATTTGCCGCGCGTATGCTCATGAGGAAGCCCAGTTGACCCTTCAACTTATGCGTCAGGTGTGAAATGAAAGAAATATCTAAAATCCTCGCGGTTGTCGACCCGACGACCGAGGATCAGCCGGCCTTACGTCGCGCTGCCTGGCTAGCAAAGAAAAACGGTGCAGAACTCGAACTACTTGTTTGTTATTACAATGAGTACCTGAGTGGCGACCGCTTGTTCGATTCTCCGTCGCTCGAAAAAGCGCGCGACGAAGTAATCCAGAGCCATGAGAAGCATCTCGAAAAACTGGCCGAACCGCTGCGAGCAGACGGCATCGTCGTGAAGACGACGGCTCTCTGGGATCACCCCCTGTATGAAGGTGTCGTGAGGCGCGCCGTCGAAGGCAAAGCCGACCTTATCGTCAAGGATACGCATCACCACTCTGCAGTGGCGAGAGTGTTACTGACGAACACAGACTGGAACCTGATTCGCACCTGCCCTTTGCCGTTATGGCTGGTTAAGCCGGTCGACTTTGCGGATCCGCCAATTTTCGTAGCAGCAATAGACCCGATGCATCAGCACGACAAACCTGCGGCGCTGGACGACGAGATTCTGCATGTCAGTAAGGCGCTGGCTGAAAAGGTCGGCGGTGAATTACATGCATTCCATTCCTATGATCCGCGCATTGCTGTCGCGACCGCTACAGCGAATGCTTACATCCCGGTATCCCTGCCCTTCGATGAGATCGAGAAGCAGATGCATGAAGATCACCAGAAGCGGTTCAAGGAAATCACCGAATTTCACAAAGTCGAGGATGGCAGAGCACATCTTGTCGCCGGATTGACGCATGAGGAACTACCGATAATCGCGGACGAGCTGAAAGCGGATGTTGTTGTTATGGGTGCCGTCGCCAGGAATCGCTGGAAACGCCTGTTCATCGGTGCAACGGCAGAACGGACCCTCGAGCACCTGCCCTGCGATCTATTGATCATCAAGCCTGATTGGTTCAAGACCCCGGTCGATCTCGACAGTCACGAAGCCGCCTGATTCCTACCAGGATACCAGTAGCCGGAGCTGAGAAGCTCCGGCGCGGCACCGTTCTATTGTGCTTTCTGTTGCGCGCTAGTAGTTCGCCGTGAACATGATCCAGAACTTGTTGACATCGGGGTAGCTCGCGGTATCGCCCGAGAAGAACGCCCCTTTGAAAACAACGCTGTAGTTCTTACCCAGGCCGCGGCCGAGAGAAGCGTCGAGCTCAGTGCCATAGTCGCCGCCGCCCGTCTCGGGAGAGAAGTCGTGGTAAACCCCCGTGAAACTCCAGGGGCCCATTTTGTACTTTACTGTGGCAAACAGGTCGTCAATCCCGCCGTCCGGTGTCGCCAGAAACTGGTCGGCCCAGCCCTGGAACGCATGCAGTGTCGCCAGCGGAGTGCGAAACATCATGCCGGGCGCGCTGCCGCCGCCCAGCGACTCATAGCCCAGGCCCAGTGAAAGATCATTGGCAAGAGCCAGTGTGCCGTCCAGCCGTGCATATTGCGCGTCATAGCTAACCGGGTTGTTAGCGACATCGGACTGCGTCGCGAATTCAGCCGTCAAGTCAACCTTGTTCTCACCAGCCCTGAAACTGCCCGTGAGACGCACGCCTGCCGTACCGGTAGAAAAACCGGCAATGTCCTGGTTGTCTATGTGGTAGTAGTAAGGCGTCAGCGACCAGGCATCATTCAGCGCAATGTTTGCATTCAGCAAATGAGCATCGACGTTGTTCTTTCCGGCGGACACGCGCTCACCAAAAATGCGGCGTACATAGGCGATGTAGCTGTAGTGCAGATTCGTCCTGTCTATTGCTTTGCTGGAAACCGTAAAGCCATCGTAGGTCTGCTCGTTTTGGCGCCAGCCGACGCCGCCAACGAAACGCTGGTTATCGAGCAGGATACGCTGGCGACCAAAACGCAACATCGTTGCCTCGCTTGCCTGGTAGTCAAAATAAAGCTGGTTCAGGTCGGACCCTTTCGGATCAAGAACGGCAGGATACTGTGCCTTGCCGGGACTCGTACCAGCGCCGCTGTCAAAGTCACTGAGCACGTGGAAAACGTAATCGTACTCCGCGAAGCCGGACCAGCCCTGCCACCGGCCGGTCCGGTAGTTGAGACGCAGTCGAGCCGTCGCCGCATTGGCATCCTCGGCAACGTTGTCCGGATCGACGTGCTCATAGCGAGCACGAACGTTTACACCGACCTTGCCCGATGTGAGCGCCGTACCCAGGTCACTGCCTTCTTCCGCCGGAACATTGTGGGCCGATAGCAACAGCGAACACGCCGCCGACAATAGAAAGGCCCGATTGCGTTGCATATTCATTGCCTTTGTTCCGTTCCTGCAGCAAGCTGCCATTAATAGATATCGTTCAGCGTGTTGTAGATATTGAACTTGCCCGTCGGCGTCACGATATCCGGTCCCTTGATGACATTTTTCAACTTACGTGTCTTGTCGTCGACAACAACGATCGCAGATTCCTGTTCTTTGCCGCTCCAGACCGAGAACCAGACTTCATCACCCGCCTTGTTGTATTCGGGCTGCACCACCCGTTTCGGCCCTTCACCGAGATCCGCCCATTCAGCGATCGGCAACGTTACGAAACCCGCATCGAGATTGTCGATGTCGAACACAGCGATGCTCTGGCTGAATGCTTCATCCGGATTCAATGGCGCGTCAACCCAGAGATTCCTGGAGTTCGGGTGCGATTTGACGAACAGCGAGCCTCCGCCCATGCCGTCGACGACGCGGACATTCTTCCAGGCGTTCTTTGGGTTGCCTTGAGGATCGGTGCCCAAGAACGACACGTTGGCGTTGCCCAGTGCACTCGTAACCCAAACGGGCCCGAATTTAGGGTCGTCGATGTTGGCACCTCGACCCGGATGTGGTGTCTTGGTGACATCGACGAGGGCGACGAGCTTGCGCTCCCTGGAATCGACCACCGCTACTTTGTCCGACTGATTCGCCGCCGTCAGGAAGTAGCGCTTGCTGCGGTCCCAGCCGCCGTCGTGCAGGAACTTCGCAGCGCCGATGTCGGTAACGGCCAGGTCATCAATATTGCTGTAGTCGACGAGCAAAATGTGGCCCGTTTCCTTAACGTTGACGATGAAGTCCGGGTGTTCATGCGACGCCACGATGGCCGCGACTCGAGGCTCCGGATGATATTCCTGTGTGTCGACGGTCATACCGCGGGTCGAGACGATTTTAAGCGGCTCCAGCGTATCGCCCTTCATGATCACGTATTGCGGTGGCCAGTACGCACCCGCTATCGCGTACTTGTCCTCGTAACCTTTGTACTTGGACGTCTCGACGGAACGCGCCTCGAGTCCAATCTTGATTTCGGCAACCCTTGCCGGCGGGTCCATCCAGAGATCGATCATGTCGACCTTGGCGTCACGGCCGATCGTGAATACATATCGCCCCGAAGCCGACGGACGCGAAATATGTACCGCGTACCCGGTCCGCAGGATGCTCACAACTTCTTTTGTGTCGCCGTCGATGATTGCGACTTTGCCCGCGTCGCGCAAAGTCACCGCGAAGAAGTTGTCGATATTGCGCTTGTGCTGCGGGCTCTTCGGCCGATCCGCAGGCTTCACGAGCAGTTTCCAGCTGGCCTGCATTTGTGGCATGCCGAATTCAGGCGGTGCCGGCGGCTCCTGCTGCAGGAAACGCGCCATGATGTCGATCTGATCGGGTGTCATTTCTCCCGAGGTACCCCAGTTCGGCATACCGGCCGGCGAACCGTAGTTGATCAGCGCTTTCAGGTACTCCGTGCCTTTCTCTTTCGTGATGTCCGGCGTCAGCGGTTTGCCCGTCGCACCCTTTCGCAGCACGCCGTGGCAGCCGGCACAACGCTCGAAGTACAGCTTGGTCGCAGTACCGAATTCCGCTTCGCTCAATACCGGGCCTCCGGCGGCCATTACCTGGCGGGTTTCCTCAGAGGGAATCGCTGACGGTGCGCCCTGATACTTGAGCTCGCCCTCGGAGGCACCCGGATGGCGTTCGCCGGCGGCTCGATCGCCCTTGCCCAGTTCCGCACGCAGCGCGGCAACTTCGGCGGCACTGACCGCCGCAAGGTCATTGCCCCAGGACTTGAACACGTAAGTCAGCGCGGCGGCGAGATCCTCGTCAGGCAGGTGGCCCATGCTGGGCATGACCCCGTTGTAGTCAACGCCGTTGACCGTGATCGGCCCCGACAGTCCGAATAGTGCCGCCGCCATGACCTTCTTGCGATCGCCTTTCAGATAATCGGAATTGGCCAGCGGCGGAAACGCGCCTGTCAGGCCTTGACCATTTCGCTGATGGCATGCGGCACAGTTCGCGTTGTATACGCGTTCGCCTTTTGCCATCAATTCATCGACGGTGGCGACAGCGGTCTCAGCCGTATGCACCGCGGTATCGCCAGCCGCCTTTGCTGCGTCGGCCCCCGCTTCTGTCGAACCGTCAGGCGCGTCCTTCGAGCAGGCGCCGAGCGCCAGCAAGGGCACGGCCAACAGCAAGCTCAGTCTCTTAAGTTTCATGACATGCACTCCTTGGTGTTGTCTTTACAAGCAATTACCAGATGCACTCCTTGGTGTTGTCTTTACAAGCAATTACCAGATCACGTTCAGGCTGAATGACGCGCTGCGTCCGGCCTGGGCGAGATAGGGAAGAACAGGATCATTCGGCGACAGACTGCGCACATCGGACCAGTTCCAGTAGGTACGGTCCGTCAAGTTATGCAGCCCGGCTCTCACGACGGCGCGTGCGCCGAGCGCTTGAGTCATGTACAGATCGAATACAGCGTGACCGGCAGGTTTGAATACTTCGCCTCTTGTTTCATCGCGTCTATCATAGGCATCGGTAAACGTGCCCTTGAGCCGCAGCTGTCGCGTATCGTCGGCGGAATACCAGCTAAACCCGGCTGCGGCCTGCGCGGGCCCGACCGAATTGAGCGCCTGACCGTTGTCTTTGTTATCGCCACGCGCATAGTACGCAGCACCGTCAAAGCCGAAAGACTCATTTTTGCCGAAGCGGGTCGTCCAGCCCGCTTCGATGCCTTCAATTACGGTCGCCGAAATATTCTGCGACTGGAACAACGTGAAGCCGCTCTCAGAATCCAGGCCGAGATTGATCTTGGATTCTATGAAGTCGTCGTATTCCGTACGAAATACTGAAAGGCGTGCCGACGAGCGCACGCCGTGCCAGCGGAGCCCAACATCGAACCCATTCGACGATTCCGATTTTAGGTCCGGATTCGGAATTGCCCGGTAAGCAAAAAACGGCATGTCCAGGCTGACGTTCGCATCCGAATACGGCGGTGCACGAAAACCATGCGAGTACTGGGCATAGACATCGATGCCCGGCGTCACGCTATAGATGACACCCAGTTTAGGTGACAGCTCGGATTCCTCGATGCTGACGATCTCGTAGCTCGGATAGTCCTCAAGGTAGATCGCATCAGGCCGTGGCGATAGATCGAAACGATCGGCGCGGATTGCCGCGACGATCGTCCAGTCTCCGACGCCGATCGTGTCTTCAACAAACGCCGCTGTCTCCGTCGTTTTGCTGACCGGGAGATCAGTCGACAATCCGTCGCGATATTCCTCGGTATGGCGGTCGCGATATTCGAGGCCGAAGGCGAGGCGATGTGACACGACGGCGCCCGTGAAGTTTTTCCACAGGTTCAGATCGACGCCACGAATCTCCTGATCATAGGAGAAAAAGCGATCGATCGAGACCGGTGTTCTCGCTGCCGCGCGCTCGTCCAGCGTGTACTGCTGAATGTCGGCCGTTTCAAAAAATGCCCGCACGATACCGGCATCGATCCAGCTTTCCGGCGACCCGAATTCGTAGGCGAGGTTAATGACGTCCATTTCATAGGAGTCGTCGCCTTCCAGCGCGGTCGTCGATCGATAGCGACCTTCGCCGAGCACGGAATTCAGGTCGGACAACGTATGCGAGTCCTGGTGAATGACGCTGGCTCGCCAGGTCCGGCCCCAGGGATCATCAGCTACGAACTTGATGAGTGCCGTCTGCCGCTCATGGTCTTTCGTGTCAATGCCGTCCGATGCCGCTGCGGAATCAAGCTGCTCGCCGTCGCGCCAGCTTAAGCCCGCCATCAATCCCAATGAGCGATCGCCCAACGCGAACATCGCCTGTGCGTGCCGACTTCGGTCCGCATCCCGCCAGGTGCCCAGAAAATCGCCACCGAAGCCTTTTTCGCTGACGAGGTCGCCCGGCTCGGGCGTGCGCACGGCAACGACGCCGCCTATTGCTGCACTGCCGTAAAGGGCGGACGCCGGACCATGCAGGACTTCGATGCTCTGAACAAGGCCGGCGTCGATGAAGTCGCGCGTCGCATTCGAGAAACTGCCCGTATCGAACTGGTCCGGTAGCGGTACGCCATCAACGAGAATGGCTACACGATTACCACCGATGCCGCGGATGTTGATGCCTTCGGTGCCGAAGCGCGTACCGGCCGCCTCGTAATCGACGCCCGGGACGTAGCGAAACACGTCGCCGATCGAAGTTGCCAGCTCGTTGCTCAGATCCGACCTGGAGAGAACCGTTACATTCGCGGCGATCTTCCGGATCGAGCGCTCGTCCTTGTGAGCGACGACGACGATCTGATCAACAGGCGCATCAGAGTCGCCAGCCTCCGCCCGGACGGCCGCGAACGCAGTGAACGCAACGCCCAACACCGCGCCGAGCATGGCTTTCAGAACGGAATTCATACGAGTGCCTGCCTTCGAGTCGAGGGCAACCGGCCTGGAAACAGGGCCAGCCGTCCCTTACCGCAGCTTGAAGCTAGCTGTTCCGGGACGGTGCCGCCTTGATCTGGGTCAAGGCAAGCCGCCGCGGTTCGTCTACACTTACATGTAAAGCTCAAGTTCGTGGGGTTACCGTGCTGCAAGACCTGTCAATGCCGGAAAGAAGCAAGGTGCTAGACTCCCCGGCCATGGAAAAGAGCGCCACCAAGATTGCTGCCCTAAGGGAACACTACCTTTTCGCGGGTCTCGATGATACAGACTTCGAGTCACTCATGCAGCGGGCGTCAGTGGTCCGCGTCGAAAGGGGTGCAGTGCTTTTCCATCGCGGCGACAAGGCCGACTACTTTTACTTCATCGACAGCGGCCAGGTCGAACTGAATATTATTGCCCCGACCGGACAGAAAAAGGTCCTCGAGGTCGTCGGGCACGATCGCACTTTCGCCGAAGCGGTTGCTTTCATGGGCGGCCACAAATACCCGGTCACCTGTGAGGTGCTGAGCGACGCGGTCCTCGTCCAAATTCCGAACAAGGACTACGTCGACGTTATCTACACCAATCGCGATGCGTGCATGCGCCTCTTGAGCGACATCAGTCGCCATCTTCACGGGCTGGTGCGGGAGATTGAGCGCCTGACGGTGCAGAATGCAGGCGCCCGGCTCGTCAGCTATCTACTGGAACATGTCGTGGACACGAATGAAGATGAGGCGACGATTCGCCTTGAGTTGCCGCGTCACGTTATCGCGTCACGACTGTCGATTACGCCGGAGACGCTGTCGCGGCTGTTGCGCGGGCTGGTCGATGAGCGTGTAATCACGATCGAAGACCGGGTCATCTTCGTCCACAACCTGTCGCGCCTGCGGCCGTACGACTGATCCCGGGTGACGATATGAGCGCGATCTACTTCACTGTCGTAGCCATTGCGCTCTATTTCGTCTCCGACAAGCTGCTGCAGCTGGTCGAGGCTCAGGCGGGCCGCCGCTTCGAATACCGCACGCTGATTTTTTTCGTGATTCTGCTGACCCTTGCATTGATCACGTTTTCCTTCATCCAAAAACTAACGGGAGTGTCCTGATGAGCGATAACAATGTCGGCGAGGGCCGCACACAACCGGCCGAGCAGGAACCAGTGCCGTTTATGCAGAGGCTGCTGGATAACCCGTTCTTACTGCTGTTGCTCGGCATCCTCGTGCCGGCAGTGTTCTACATTATCTGGGGCATCATCGAGATCACCCAGATACCGATTGCTGAATAAGGAGCAAGGCCATGGCTATTACACCTCCCAGCGAGCGAATTTGGTGGAAGGAGCCCATCGCCAAGGTCGAACTGATCTGGATCATCGTGGCCTTCACGTGGGGCCTCGTCATGTTCTTCATGATGATCTACTGGCACGGCGCGGGCGAGCAGAACCTCTCCAGCGAGGCGTACAAGACGACGCCAGTCAAGTTTTCACAAAAAGCACAGGCGATGATCGATGAGTTCACGGTCAGGCAGGAAGGCAGCTTCCCGGTCGTCCGTCCGCCGGCCGGCAGCGATGTCTACCTGATTGCTCGCCTTTGGCAGTGGTGGCCAATCCTGGAGCTTGAAAAGGATCAGAGCTACCGACTGCACCTGTCCTCGATGGACTGGCAGCATGGCTTCTCGCTGCAGCCTGTCAACATCAACGTCCAGGTGCACCCTGGCTACGACATGGTCGTCACGATTAAGCCTGATCAAGCCGGTGAGTATGGCGTTGTTTGCAACGAATTCTGCGGGATCGGCCACCACAACATGGTTGGCAAGATCTACGTGGTTGAATAGGGGGACGGTGATATGGCAACGACAACAGAATTCAGAACCTGCCCGACGACCGGTCTCAAGGTCGACCTGAATGCGGAAAAACTAATAAAGGCCAACGCAGTAGCTGCGGTCGTATTCCTCGCCGTCGGCGGCTTCTTTGGCTTGTTGGTTGCCCTCACCCGCTGGCCTGCCGTGCATTTCCTGCCAGCCGACTGGTTCTACCTGGCGCTGACCGCTCACGGCCTCGATGTATTGCTGGTCTGGATCATCTTCTTCGAGATGGCCGTGCTGTACTTCGCGTCCGCTGTCCTGCTGGGTTCCAGGCTCGCGGCGCCCCGCTGGGCCTGGGCTGGATTCTGGCTGATGCTCGTCGGCGCGGTCATTACGAACATCGCGGTCCTGCGCGGCCAGTCGAGCGTCATGTTCACGTCCTACGTGCCCATGATGGCCGAGCCGCCGTTTTATCTCGGCATCATCCTGTTTGCCGTTGGTGCCCTGCTCGGCTGTTTCGTTTTCTTCGGTACCCTCGTCGTTGCGAAGCAGGAGAAGACCTATCAGGGGTCTGTTCCTCTGGTCACGTTCGGCGCGATAACGGCGGCAATCATTGCTGTATTCACGATCGCATCCGGCGCCATCATACTTATCCCGACGCTCCTGTGGTCGCTCGGCTTCGTTAGCTACATCGATCCGCTCGTCTACAAGACAATCTGGTGGGGCATGGGGCACTCGTCGCAGCAGATCAACGTATCTGCGCATGTCGCCGTCTGGTATGCGATCGCCGCGATGGTCTTCGGCGCCAAGCCGCTGTCAGAGAAGGTCAGCCGAATGGCGTTTCTGATGTACATACTGTTCCTGCAGCTCGCGAGCGCGCATCACATGCTCGTGGAGCCCGGATTCAGCTCGGAGTGGAAGATCTTCAACACGAGCTATGCCATGTACCTCGCCGTTCTCGGCAGTATGGTGCACGGCATGACCGTGCCGGGTTCGATCGAGGCAGCACAGCGTGCGCGTGGTTTGAACAAGGGCATGTTCGAGTGGCTGCGTAAAGCACCGTGGGGCAATCCGGCGTTCGCCGGCATGTTCATGTCGCTCGTTTTCTTCGGTTTCATCGGCGGCATCTCCGGCGTCGTCATGGGCACCGAGCAGATCAACCTGATCATGCACAATACGCTCTACGTCCCCGGGCACTTCCACGGTACGGTTGTTGCCGGCACGACGCTCGCTTTCATGGCAATCACCTACCTGCTCGTGCCGTTGATCTTCCGGCGCGAGCTGATGTTCAAGAAGCTGGCCCAGTGGCAGCCATATGTCTTCGGCATCGGCGTAGCCGGCATCTCGCTGTTCATGATGGGCGCCGGCACACTGGGTGTGGCTCGAAGGCACTGGGATATGACCTTCGCCGACGCGCAACTGCCGTTCGACTATCCGTCAGCTGCATTCCTGATGATGGGCCTCAACGGCATGTCCGCCGTGCTCGCCGCGCTGGGTGGCATCATGTTCATCGTGATCGTGGTGGGCTCTGTGTTCTTCGGCCGTAAACTCGGCAAAGACGAAAAGCCGAGTTATCCGGAAGTGCCGCCGCAAGCGGCTGCCGTCAGCCACTACGGCAGCTCGGAAACCCTCAAGATTCCGGGTACCGTGATGCTGGTCGGCATTTTCTTCGTGGCTTTCGTGCTGTATTACTTTGTCAACTGGAAGTATTTGTCAGAGGTCTGGCCACTGAGCTAGGAACTTGCGGTGCCCGCCTCTGGCGGGCACCGTAACCACCCATGCCGCTTCGCAATATAATTCCTTCATTCCTGGTCGGCGCCATGGTCGCCGGGGCCGCCGCAGTTGCGGCCGACTACGATCGCGACGATGCGCTCGAGACCAGTCAGGGCGCGATCGGGCAATCCGTGGCGAACTGGACGCTGCGCGATGTCGATGGCCAGTCTTTCGAGCTAAATAGCCTTCGCGGCAAGCCGCTGGTAATCAGCATGATCTTTACGAGCTGCCACCACGTCTGCCCGACGATCACGAAAAATCTCGGAAGTGCCGTCGAGATAGCCAGCGAGGCGCTGGGCGACGACGCTTTCTCTGTTGTCACCGTCGGTTTCGACTGGGCCGTCGACACACCGGACCGCATGCGTCTGTATGCCGCCGAGCGCCGCATCGACGCGCTCAACTGGCATTTTCTGGCCGGCGACCCGGAATCGATCAAGGCGCTCAGCGAAGACATCGGATTTCTCTTCTACCCCAGCGCCAAAGGCTTCGATCATTTGACGCAAACAACGGTGCTCGATGCAGATGGCGTGGTATACCGGCAAATCTATGGCGTTGACATCGATCCTCCGTCGCTCGTCGAACCGCTCAAGGAACTTGTGTTCGACACACCGCGACAGGCAGGCGCGCTCGAGCACTGGCTCGATAGGTTCCGTTTGTTCTGCACGGTCTACGACCCGAACAGCGGCCGCTACAAGTTCGATTACTCGATAGCGACAACGATCTTTGTCGGCATTTTCTGTCTGGGCGCGATCGCGACGTTTATCGTCAAGGAATGGAGGCACGCGCGATGAGTCGCGCCAGTAAGGCGCAGGGATGGGCACGCTAAAACGCTTTTTCCGGATTCTGTTCGACAGGGCTGAGGCAGTATTCGACCTCGCCTTTGGACAACAGCTCAATCCGTTCGCATGGCTCGGGGCACTCGGCTGGTATTTCTTCTGGATCGTCTTCGGCTCGGGCATTTATCTCTATGTGTTTTTCGACACGGGTATTACGGATGCCTACGCCTCTGTCCAATACATTACCAACGACCAGTGGTACCTCGCTGGCGTCATGCGCAGCTTGCATCGCTACGCTTCGGATGCCCTTGTCGTCGTTGTCATCCTGCACATCATGCGGGAATTCTCGCTTGATCGTTTGCGTGGAAAGCGTTTCTTTGCGTGGGTGACGGGTATCCCGTCGATATTCTTCATTTACATCTGCGGCATCAGCGGTTATTGGCTGGTTTGGGACAAGCTCGCTCAGTACGTCGCAATAGCCACGGCCGAGTGGCTTGACACATTGCCCTTTTTTGGGGAACCCATCGCGAACAATTTCCTCAACAGCTCGACATTGGGTGGCCGCTTTTTCACCCTGATGGTGTTCATTCATATCTTCGCGCCGTTGTTCATGTTGCTGCTGATGTGGGTTCACATCCAGCGCCATGCGCGCGCGCGGGTAAATCCACCGCGGCAACTTGCGATCGGCACAGCCGTCATGCTGATTGCTCTGTCGTTGCTGCATCCGGCCGTCAGTCAGGCGCCTGCCGACCTCGACGTAGTACCGACGGAACTCGGCTTTGACTGGTTTTACCTCTTTGCTTATGCGCTACTCGACTCGATTCCGGGCGGCCAGCTGTGGCTGATCATCGTCGGCGGTTTCTTGCTCCTTGCCGTTATGCCGTGGCTGCCACCGGAGAAGCGGGTTCCCACCGCCGTGGTCTCACTCGACAACTGCAACGGCTGCAGTCGCTGCTTCGACGACTGCCCGTTCGGTGCCATCTCGATGGTGCCGCGCTCGGACGGCAAAGCATACGACTCGGAGGCGGTCGTCAATGCGGACAACTGCCTGAGCTGTGGTATCTGTGTCGGCGCATGTCCGACGGCGACACCGTTCCGGCGAGCGACGGCGATTGTCCCCGGCATAGAATTGCCGGACCATTCGATCGTACAGTTGCGCGACGCTGGTGTATGCCTGCGACCGCTGTGGCATGGGTCCTGATGAAAGCGACGGCGCGCAGATAATCACGATGCCATGTATCGCGATGCTGCCGCCGTCTTTCGTCGACTTCGTGTTGTCACGCGGGCTGGCGGATGGCGTCGCTCTCGCCGGCTGCGCTTCAGAGGATTGCTACTACCGCCTTGGCGACAAATGGACCGGCCAGAGGATGCGTGGCGAGCGGGATCCATACTTGCGCAAACGAGTGGACAGATCACGGCTCACGCACTTGCACACGCGGCCAACGAGTCGCCGGCAGCACCACAGGTTGTTGCAGGAATTCGCAGGCTCTGTCGCGCAGCTGCCACCCAACCCGCCGCGCGGAGGTCGTCGCGATGCATAGCGCGCTCCGATTCCTGTTGCAGGGGGCCGCCTACGCGGCAATGGCCCTATTGCTAGGCTACTTCGCGACCCTGCCACCATACCAGTACGGCAATGCGCGCCTGGCCAGCGTCAAGGTCTCGCTGAGCCACGCCGCCGATCGCGTCAAGCCCTGCGTGCAGCTGACTCAAGAGGAGATTGCGGAGTTCGCGGCGAACATGCGCCGCACTGAAATCTGTGAGCGGGAACGACTGCCGCTGGTTTTCGAACTCGATATCGACGGCGAGACTATAATTAGCCTGCGAGCGGAACCGTCAGGGCTCTGGAACGACGGACCGGCCTCTATCTACGAACGCTTCGAGGTGGCACCGGGAGAGCACGCCATCGCGGCAAGGCTGCGCGATACGGCGCGCACCGTGGGCTGGGATTACGCGAGCGAAGAGACGGTGGAGCTGCAGCCGGGTCGGTATTTCACCATCACGTTTAAACCTGAAACGGGGGGGTTCAACTTCCGATGAGCCTTATCGAATGGAGAGACGAATTCAGCGTCGGCGTCGCGTCCGTGGATCTCGAGCACCGTGAACTAATTGACCTGATCAATGACCTGCACGCGATGATCGGCGACAACGCTTCGGCTGACGAGGTTGTGTCCATGCTGGGCGAGATTTTCGCGCAGATCTCGGCTCACTTCGCGCTCGAAGAAAAATACATGCGCGACACGCGTTATCCATTACTCGACGAGCACAAAGGCGATCACGAAAACTTGCTCGATGAATTGCGTGACATCATGGAACTTGTGGACGTCGACGGCAATTACAACGAGCAAGTTCTGTCGGAAAATCTGCAGCGCTGGTTCACCGAGCATTTCCGCACACACGACGCGAAGTTGCACCAACTCGGCCATTGAGCAGTAAGCAGTCGAGACTATAGGTAGGAAGCACTTTGCGCTCGCGGTAATCGCTCCCGAATCTGTGACATGATTACGACGCCATGAGCTACCTGTTCCTCAAGAACATTCACACGCTGCTCGCGCTGCTGACCATTAGCGGATTCGTCCTTCGAGGCTACTGGATGATGACAGACTCCGGCAAATTGCAGCAGCGCACGGCACGTATCGCGCCTCACATCCTGGACACGGTCTTCCTGGCGTCCGGAATAGCGATGCTGGTGCTGCTGCCGCTGAATCCCATGTCGCAAAGCTGGCTACTCGCCAAGTTTGCCGGTTTGATCGCTTACATACTGTTCGGATCTGTCGCCATTCGTCGCGGATTGACAAAACGAGTCAGGGTACTTGCTTTCGTTGGCGCTCTGTCCGCATTCGCCTATGTCGTGGGCGTCGCCTTGTCGAACCTAGTCCTGCGGGACCTGGCCCGTGCGTATCGCATGCCGCGCTGCGGACAGCAGCCTGTTGGTGTCGATCGGCTTGCTCATGAGCGTGCAGTTGTCGAGCAGTCGCGCATCCTTAACGACCTTGGACGTGTCGCCGCTGACTATGAACGCCGGTATCTCGACATCAAAAAACTCACGAATGGCACTGACGGCCTCGGCGCCGGTCGATCCGTCGAGCAGGTGAAAATCGGAGATCAGCAGCTGCGGTACTTCGTCGAGATGCCGCATCAGCGCGCTGGCCTCGGTCGCAGAGGCCGCCGTGGCAACCCGGAACCCCTCCCCTTCCAGCAACAGTCCCCAGGCATTCGCGACGTTGACGTCGTCCTCGATCAGGATCACGAGGCCCGATGACGCCGGTTCACTGCTGGTCGTGACGGAGACTTCCTCGTCGCTCGCCGTGAATTCGCCGTCGACCGTGGGAATCGTGACACTGAAGCACGATCCCTTGCCGAGCACCGACGCGACACCGATTTCCACTTCGAGCAGGTCCGCCAGGCGCTTGACGATAGCGAGCCCCAGGCCAAACCCTTCCTTGCTCGCGCCAGGCGCCTTACATTGATGAAACTCCCTGAATATCTCGTCAAGCTGGTCTGTGTCGATACCGATTCCGGTATCTGCGACTTCGATGCGGCAGAAACCGTCGCCGTTCACACACCTGAGGGTTACGCTGCCCTTGTTGGTGTAGCGGATCGCGTTCGACATGAAGTTCTGAATAATCTCGGCGAGCAGATTCGGATCGCTGACGACGAATCGATCGCTTGCTGACGACGAAAACTCCAGTTCATGGTGCTGCGCCTGGCGTGCGAATTCGTCGGACAGTCGATCTATGAGACGGCGTATTGGAAATTCCTCGAGTTCCGGCGAAACGGCTCCCGCGTCCAGACGGCTGATGTCGAGCAGCGAATTGAGGAGATTCGTCATTGCCGTCAACGAGTGCTGCTGGTAATCAATCATCTCCAGGGCCCGCTCGTCCTTGATCGTGCGCCTGAGCGCGCCGTTCAAGAGGCTCAGGGCCTGTACGGGCTGCCGAAGATCGTGGCTTGCTGCAGCGAGAAACGCGCTGTTCGCTTTGTTGGCGCGCTCGGCTTCCTGACGGGCCGAAATGATATCGTCCTCCATGCGTTTGCGTTCCGTGACGTCGCGGATAACACTCGACACGAAGCGCCCGCCGGCCGCGCTGACCGGGCTGAGGCTGATCTCGACAGGAAACTTGCCGCCGTCCTTGCGCCTGGCGACGAGGTTCATACCCTCTCCCATGGGCCGCAGCTTCGGGTCGGCTATGAATGCACTTCGGTGCGAGACATGCTGTTTTCGCAGGCGCTCGGGCAACAGGATCTCTACCGTGCGCCCCAGTATCTCGTTTCGCTCGTAGCCGAACATGTGCTCAGCCTGCGCATTCACGATCGCGATCTTGCCCTGCTCATCGATGATGATCATGGCGTCAGGGGCCGATTCAAGCAGGTTTCGGAAGTAGGCCTCGGAATCGTCAACAGTGCTCACGGGTCGAATCGTGCTAGTAACTACCAGGCCATCGTCTGTTTCGATCGGGTTCAGGCCGATTTCGGCACGAAACGTGCTGCCGTCCTTACGGCGGCCAAAAATCTCCAGTCCCGATACCATCGGTCGCGCCCTGGGAGCCTTGTGGTACGTGTCGCGCAAATGATGATGTCTGCCGCGTTGCTCTTTGGGTATCAGCACCTCGATTGGCTCGCCGATGAGCGCATCGGAGTCATACCCGAACAGCTCTTCAGCGCTTTTATTCGCGACCCGGATTTTGCCATCCTGATCCGAGATGATCGTCGCGTCCGCGGATGCATTCAGTATTTCGCTGACAATATCGGCAGGCAGCGGGATTTTTTTCATGATTTTCTTCGGCAAAGTGTCGGGTCCCGATTATAGGGCGTCAGCGCCGTCAAACTGGACATTTGTTGCGCCAGGAGTGCCATACGTATCGTCCCCTATACGAACGATTCGGGCGTGTTGATAGCCTGCTGCACCAGTACGAGGCTATACTGGCGCGCTTAATTAACAAGAGCCGCGCCTGCCAACGGCCAGAATCGCCGCTTAGGTGCCTTGCAGCCATACAAATCAACAGCACACAGGGGTCCTTCCGTTGGACACAGCAGCGTCTTATAACGACAAAGTAGTGCGTCAGTTTTCGATCATGGTCGTCGTCTGGGGCATCGTTGGCATGCTTGTCGGCGTAATCATCGCCGCGCAACTGATCTGGCCGCAGCTCAATTTCGATCTGCAGTTCCTGACCTACGGTCGCCTGCGGCCACTGCACACCAATGCCGTGATATTCGCGTTCGGCGGTTCCGCCTTGTTTGCGACGGCGTACTACGTCGTACAACGCACTTGCCACGTGCGGCTGGCGTTCGACAAGCTTGCCGCATTCACGTTTTGGGGCTGGCAGCTGATCATCGTGCTGGCGGCGATTACGCTGCCGCTCGGCATCACCCAGTCGAAAGAGTACGCCGAGCTCGAATGGCCGATCGACCTGCTGATTGCCGTGGTCTGGGTGGCATACGCGATCGTGTTCTTCGGCACCATCGCCAAGCGGCGCGTCAAACACATCTACGTGGCCAACTGGTTCTACGGCGCGTTTATTATCACGGTCGCCGTCCTGCATATCTTCAACAACCTTGCCGTGCCCGTATCACTGACCAAGTCCTATAGCATCTATACGGGTGTCGTGGATGGCATGATGCAATGGTGGTATGGCCACAACGCCGTTGGCTTCTTCCTGACGGCCGGCTTCCTCGGCATGATGTACTACTTCGTGCCCAAACAGGCGGGCCGCCCGGTCTATTCGTACCGTTTGTCGGTCGTGCACTTCTGGTCACTGATTGCCGTTTACATGTGGGCCGGTCCGCATCACCTGCACTACACGTCACTGCCTGACTGGGCGCAGACACTGGGCATGGTGTTCTCGATCATTCTCCTTGCGCCGTCCTGGGGCGGCATGATCAACGGCATCATGACCTTGTCGGGCGCGTGGCATAAGCTGCGTTCCGACCCCATCCTGAAGTTCATGATTGTGGCGCTGTCTTTTTATGGCATGTCTACTTTCGAAGGCCCGATGATGTCGATCAAAACCGTCAACGCGCTGTCGCACTACACGAACTGGACGATTGGCCACGTGCATTCTGGCGCATTGGGATGGGTCGCGATGATGACTATCGGTTCGATCTATTCACTGCTGCCGCGCCTCTA
>CAMYIS010000184.1 GCA_947258485.1 uncultured Woeseiaceae bacterium | reverse complement strand
GTCGTCGATCGTGGCGACGCTGACTTTGCCTGACTCGATCGCGGGCAGCAATTTTTCGCGGTTGAACTGGCTGCCCGATGGCATCTCGATGTCCAGTCCGCCGTTAGCTGCGCCAATGGCATCGTAAGTCGAGATCCAGTCCGACATGATCACGCCGCGGAAACCCCACTCTTTTTTCGCGACTTCGTTGTTGAGATAGGCATGTTGCGACATGTAGGCGCCGTTAGTCAGGTTGTAGCCGTCCATGATCGCGCCGACGTTCGCTTCCTTGACGGCCGCTTCGAAAGCCGGCAGGTAAATCTCGCGCAGCGTGCGCTCGTCGACGATTGAATCCGTATGGTTTCGGTCGAACTCCGAGTTGTTGGCTGCAAAATGTTTCACCGTGGCACTCACGCCCTGGCTCTGTACACCATTGATAAAACTGACGGCCAGGCGCGAGGCAAGGAACGGGTCTTCGCCGAAGTACTCGAAGTTTCTCGCGGCCATCGGTGCCCGGTAAATATTGACTCCGGGCGCAAGGAGGAAATGCTTGCCCTTGGCGCGTGCATCGCGGCCGAATTCTTTGCCGATCTGCGCGGCGAGCTCGGTGTTCCAGGTGGCAGCCAGCGCGATGCCGCCACCGTAGGCCGTTGCAGGACCGTCGTTACGAACGCCCATCGGTCCATCGGCCATAGCAAGGCGTGGTACGCCGAGACGCGGCACGCCTCGCAAGTACATGAAGTCGACCCCGGCAATAAGGTCCACTTTTTCTTCCAGCGTCAGCAAGGCGTGGTACGCCGAGACGCGGCACGCCTCGCAAGTACATGAAGTCGACCCCGGCAATAAGGTCCACTTTTTCTTCCAGCGTCATTTGGCTGAGGATCGATTCGATGCGGCTCTCGATCTTGGTCAGAGCGGCGGCGTTAGTTGTTTGTGCCATAGCGGGGATTGCTGCAAGAAGGAGGAGGGCTACCGAAAAAGTTACTCGCACGCTTGTTCACCTTGTCCGTTAATTATCATTCTGATTGCCTCGCGTGGTCGGTGATCAGGCCGATGATCTGGGGCCACAGCTCAACCGGGAAGTTATGGCCCATGCCGTCGATGATCTCGAGTTGGGCTCCCGGAATGTGATTCGCCGTGTCGATGCCGCCCGCAAGTGGCACCAGCGGATCTTCCCGGCCGTGGATCACAAGGGTCGGAGCCGTGATCGTGGCTAGCCGGCTGCGACGATCTCCATCCTTGACGATTGCGGCGACGTGGCGCGAGAAACCTGACGGAAAGTAGCAGCGGTCGAAGCTGATCGAGACCATCTCGCGCCGCGTATCGGCATCGACAGGGTAGGCCGGGCTGCCGAGGAGCTCCACGGTGCGCATGTTGTGCGCGATGACGGCTTCACGATCGTTGCCGGTTGGGCGAGTTCGGAACACATGCCGGGTCACCAGCGGATCTGCGCCTGGCAGGGAACGATGGCCGCTCGTGGACATGACGGAGGTTAGCGAGCGAACTCGTCGCGGATGACCTGCCGCCAGGTTCTGCGCGATCATGCCACCCATCGAAGCGCCGACGATGTGCGCGGACTCCACGTCCAGCGAGTCGAGCAGGCCCGCCGCATCATCGGCCATGTCTCGCAGCGTGTAAGGAACGCGAATCGGCAGTCGCAGCATGCTGCGAAAAATCAGCGACGCGACGCTCGGCGTCGTCGCGTCCTCGAATTTTGTCGAGAACCCGGTATCGCGATTGTCATAGCGGATGACCCGATAGCCCCTGGACGCAAGCTCAACGCAGAATTGTTCCGGCCAGGCGATCAGCTGCATGCCGAGCCCCATGATGAGCAATATCACGGGGTTTGAGGTTTCGCCGAAAGACTCGTACTCGATGGTGATGTCGTTGGCACTTACCTGCGGCATCGGTTCTCCCTTATTTCGGTCGTATCGTTTAGAAGTATGAGCTCAAAGCCGTGCGGCGAGTCGGCTGCCCTGATCGATCGCGCGCTTGGCATCGAGCTCGGTCGCCACGTCGGCACCGCCGATCACGTGCGTGGGAATGTCGGCGGCAGTCAGCGGTGCATTGAGTTCTCGTAGCGGCAGTTGTCCGGCACACAGGACGATGTTGTCAACGTCGATCCAGGTCGGGTCCTCGTGCTTCTCGCCATAGGTGATCAAGAGACCTTCATCGCCTATGCGTTCGTAGTTGACGTTACCGATCATGCGGACGTCGTTCATCTTCAGCGTCGCCCGGTGAATCCAACCCGTGGTCTTGCCGAGATTAGCACCGTGCTTGCCGGCCTTGCGCTGCAGCAGCGTCAACTCGCGGGGCGACGATTCCGGCTTTGATCGCTCGAGCGAAATGCCGCCGCGTGCGTCGGCCGGATCAACAACACCCCACTCGGCAAGCCATTCATCGAGATTCATGGTGGGAGAATGGCCATCGTGCAGAAGAAATTCCGCGACATCGAAGCCGATACCGCCGGCCCCGACTATTGCCACGCGCTTGCCGACGGGTACCTGCTTGCGAAGCACATCGATGTAGCTCAGTACCTTTGGATGGTCCTGTCCCTCGATCTTCGGATCCCGTGGCACGACGCCGGTGGCGATGATTACGCCGTCATGGCCTTCGGCTATTAAGTCGTCAGCCCCGACGCGCGTATTCAGGTGTACCCGCACGCCCTTCAGTTCGAGCTGCCGCTTGAAATATCGCAACATCTCGTGGAACTCTTCCTTACCCGGAATCACTTTGGCCATGTTGAGCTGACCGCCGATCTCTGGCGCCGCTTCGTACAAGTCGACTTCGTGGCCACGCTCGGCTAATACCAGGGCGGAAGAGAGGCCCGCAGGCCCGGAGCCCACGACCGCAAAGCGCCGACGAGTTTTCGTTGCGACGTAGTTCAGTTCCGTCTCGTGACACGCCCGCGGGTTGACGAGGCAGCTGCTCATCTTGTTGGAGAAGGTGTGATCGAGACAGGCCTGGTTGCAGGCGATGCACACATTGATTTCGTCGGCGCGCCCGTCGCGCGCTTTCTTCACGAATTCCGAATCAGCCAGCATGGGCCGCGCCAGCGACACCATGTCCGCGCAACCGTCGGACAGTATTTGCTCGGCTACCGCCGGCATATTAATGCGATTGGATGTGATCAGCGGAATGCCCACTTCGCGCTTCATTTTTTTCGTCACCCACGTGAATGCGCCGCGCGGCACCGAGGTG
>CAMYIS010000183.1 GCA_947258485.1 uncultured Woeseiaceae bacterium | reverse complement strand
GCGTGATCTCGTCGAACATGACACGAATGTACTGCGCGCGTTCCGGCACCTGCACGCCAAGCAGCTTTTCAATGGCCATGACATACGCATGCTCGTTACTCATCATGGAGACGTAATCGAGACGGTCCATGTAACCGATGCTTTGATTGTATGGTTTGCTTTCCGCGAGTTTCTCGGTAGCGCGATGCAACAGCCCGATATGTGGATCGGCCTTTTGGATCACTTCGCCCTCGATTTCGAGCACGAGTCGCAGTACGCCGTGCGCGGCCGGATGCTGCGGTCCGAAGTTCATCGTGTAACTCTGGATCTCAGCCATCTTTCGCATCCTTAAGATCGGCTGAATAGCGATTGTCATCGCGAATAACGCGCGGCACGAGCGTACGCGGCTCGATGCTGACCGGCTTGTACACAACGCGGCCTTCGGCAGCATCGTAGCTCACTTCAACATTGCCGATAAGCGGAAAGTCCTTGCGGAACGGGTGGCCAATAAATCCATAGTCGGTCAGGATGCGACGCAGGTCGGGGTGGCCCTCGAAAAGTACACCGAACAGGTCGAATACTTCACGCTCGAACCAATTCGCACCGTTCCAGATATCGACCACCGACTTTATTACAGGCGGATTGTTTGTACCTGTGAATACGCGCAGACGAACTCGAAAGTTGTGATGCAACGACAGCAGATGGTAGACAACTGCAAAGCGCCGTGGATCGAATTCATCCGCCTCGTCAAGAACGACGGCTTCGCGCTCGACGCCGCGACTGAAACCGGAGTCCGTTGCGTCGTTGGTCTTCCACTCGTCGCTGCCGAAATCGAGGTAATCGACGCCGCAGACATCCACGAGCATTTCAAAGCCAAAGTCCGCCTCGTTCCGGAGCGCCGTCGCGATCTCGATAAGATTGTCCTTGTCGAGTTCGTAAGTCAGTTCACCACAGGTTGATGGCACGCGACGCATCTGCTCAGCAAAGCGCGCATCGATTTTACTCGCCAATGTTTCGTAACGCTCAATCATCCTATTGCCATTACTGTCCGCAACCTACCTGGCTATGGTGCTCGTGCGGCGAATCTTGTTCTGCAACTGGATCAGTCCGTATATAAGGGCCTCGGCCGTCGGTGGACAACCAGGCACATAAACGTCAACCGGTACGATGCGATCGCAGCCCCTGACGACGGAATACGAATAGTGGTAGTAGCCTCCACCATTCGCGCACGACCCCATCGACACCACCCAGCGTGGCTCCGGCATCTGGTCGTAGACTTTTCTCAAGGGGGGCGCCATCTTGTTGGTCAATGTGCCCGCTACAATCATGCAGTCCGACTGACGCGGACTGGGTCGAAAAATGATGCCAAATCGATCGAGATCGTAGCGCGCGGCGCCTGCCTGCATCATCTCGACAGCGCAACAGGCCAGGCCGAAAGTCATAGGCCAAAGCGATCCGGTTCGCGCCCAGTTCATGACGGCGTCGACGCTGGTTACTACAAAGCCCTTTTCCTGCAGGCTGCCGCCGGCCGCCTCGGCGTCCTGGGTGCTTTGAGTTGCCGTGGCTGTGTCTGCTAGTCCCACTCCAGCGCCCCTTTCTTCCACTCGTAGACAAAACCGACGACGAGAATGGCCAGGAACAACGCCATCGATAGCAGGCCAAACTTGCCGACCACATCGAGGGAAACAGCCCACGGAAACAGGAAAGCGATCTCGAGATCGAAAATAATGAAAAGAATGGCGACAAGATAATAACGAACGTCGAATTTCATGTGCGAATCGTCGAACGCCTCGAAGCCGCACTCGTAAGGCGAGAGTTTCTCTTCGTCTTTCTGCCCCTGACCGATCAGAAAACCAAGAACCAGCAACAACACGCCAAGCCCCGTGGCGATGCCAAGGAAGATCAGGATAGGAAGGTATTCTTGTAGCATTATTGCCTGCTTGTCCGGCGGCTCAAATCGCGCTTCAACCAGCGCGCGATTGTATCAGTCTCACAAGCTCGGAATACAGCCCATATTGGCATTGTTACGTTTTCCACGCCGGCGGTCACTGGCTAATACAAGAAAACCGGCCTGCTGTTGCCTTGACAGCAGCAGGCCGGTTTCGATTTGGTGCTCTGGGCGAGACTCGAACTCGCACGGCTCGCGCCACTGCCCCCTTTCGATTTGGTGCTCTGGGCGAGACTCGAACTCGCACGGCTCGCGCCACTGCCCCCTCAAGACAGCGTGTCTACCAATTCCACCACCAGAGCCTGTTAATTATTTTAGTCCTGATCCGGAGCTTTAGGTTCTTCCTCGAGCGAGGGCAAATCAAGCGGATCTTCCGTCGGTTCCAGCGAAGGCAGATCCGAGACCGGCAACTCATCGCTGAGTCCGGGAACGGTTTCCGGCTCAACCTCGACAACTGGCGCGTCTTCGAGAAGGCTCGCGGGTTCAGCAGAGCCCTGACTGCTCAGGTAGGCGAGCGTAAGGCTGCTAACGAAAAACAGGGTAGCGCAGACCGCTGTTGCACGAGAAAAGAAACTGCTCGAACCGCGCGCTCCGAATACCGTACCAGAGGCGCCGGCGCCGAATGCCGCGCCCGCATCTGCGCCTTTACCTCGCTGCAACAGCACGAGCACAATGATCAGAAGCGCGATCAGCGTATGCGCGATCAGAACGGCTTTTTGTATATTGTCCATCAGGTCCTCAACAATTCTTTTAGCTCTGGGCTGCCGCTTCGGCAATCGCCAGGAAATCCTTCGCTTTCAATGACGCGCCACCGATAAGGCCACCGTCGATATCCGGCATGGCCAACAGGCCCGCCGCGTTTTCGCCTTTCATGCTGCCACCGTACAATATGCGGATCTTATCCGCGATTCCTGCATCCTTGGCACGAAGCTGCGCCCTGATGTGCTTGTGGACGTCCTGCGCCTGCTCGGGTGTCGCTGTCTTGCCCGTACCGATGGCCCAGACCGGCTCGTAAGCGACGACTGCATTGGCAAATGCGCCGATGCCAGCCGCGTCGAGCACTGCGCCCAGCTGATAGTCGATAACACTTTCCGTCGAACCGGCTTCACGCTCTTCGAGCGTCTCCCCGACGCAAAGGATGGGCACTAGTCCGGCGGCCTGGGCAGCCTGAAATTTCGCGGCTACCTGGAAGCTCGACTCGCCGTACAGGGCGCGCCGCTCGGAGTGCCCGACGATGACATACTCACAGCCGATATCGGCCAGCATACCCGGGGCAACTTCGCCCGTGTATGCGCCCGAATCATGCTCCGAGACATTCTGCGCGCCCACTTTGACCGCCGATCCCGCTACCTGTGACGCGACGGCCGCAATATAGGGGTACGGCGGGCAGACCAGGAGACTAAATCCGCTGCCACCGGGCACACCCGCGATGATGCCTGCAAGCAAGGCTTCATTGGCCGCAGTGCTGCCATTCATTTTCCAGTTTCCGGCAACCAGGACTTCACGCATTCGTTCGTTTCCAAGGGCTTAAAAGGCGCGCAAGGATACCGGGGCTGTACCGGCAAATCAACGCACAAAACGCCTCGATCAGGTCGCGGCTTGCGCGACAACCGAGGCCAGGCGGTTGGCGAGGGACAAGACCTGATCTCCGTCTTCGCCCTCTACCATAACGCGAATCACGGACTCGGTACCCGAGGCGCGCAGCACAACCCGCCCTTTATCGGCCAATTCACCTTCTGCAGCGGCGACCGCATCCTGAATTTCGACCGACTCTCCCGGGTCCATGCGCCGGTCGGTGCGCACATTGACCATAGTCTGCGGATACTTGGGCATGCCCGCTACGAGCTCGGACAACGGTTTGCCGCTGTCTTGCATAATGGCGAGAATCTGCAGGGCACAGATCAGGCCATCTCCAGTTGTTGTCTTGTCCAGCACCAGCATATGACCCGACGTCTCGCCGCCTAAAATGCCGCCACTGTCTTTGAGAGCCTCGAGTACGTAACGGTCGCCAACGCTGGCCCGACGGAACTCGATCGCCAGCGCCTGGAGCGCATGCTCGAGCCCTAGGTTACTCATCACCGTGCCGACGACGGGGCCCTGCAATTCGCCTTTCTTGTGGCGAGCGGTCGCGAGCACGTAGAGCAACTGGTCGCCATCGACCAGGCTGCCGTTTTCATCGATCATAACCAGCCGATCGCCGTCACCGTCCAGGGCAACACCGACATTGGCCCGCACCGCAGGTACCGTCAGCTGCAGCAAGCCCGGCTCCATGGACCCGCAGCCAGCATTGATATTCCTGCCGTTCGGCGAGCAACCGATGGGGATCACCTCGGCCCCGAGGGCCGCCAGCGCCCTTGGCCCAACCTTGTAACCGGCCCCATTTGCGCCATCGAAAACGACCTTGAGGCCTTCGAGGTTCATTCCCTCGGGCATGCTGGCCATGCAGAATTCCTGGTAGCGATCCCGCGCCGTGTCGATGCGTTTGGCTTTACCGAGTGCCTGGGACTCCAGCGTGATTGCGCGGTTTTTCAAGTGCTCTTCTATCTTGTGTTCGATCTCGTCGGTCAGCTTCGATCCGGAGCGATCGAAAAACTTGATGCCGTTATCAAAGTAGGGATTGTGGGAGGCGCTGATGACGACGCCGAGATCTGCATGAAACTCCTGGGTCAGGCGGGCTATCCCCGGAGTCGGCAACGGTCCCAGCAGCAGCACGTCGGCGCCCGCCGCCACGAATCCCGCCTCCAGTGCCGATTCAAACATGTAGCCCGACAGGCGTGTGTCCTTGCCGATGACGACAGTGCCGCCAGTTGGCACAAGAACCTGGGCCGCGGCGCTGGCAAGGCGCATTGCGAAATCGGCCGTCATTGGATCACTGCCGACCGTGCCTCGAACGCCGTCGGTACCAAAGTAATTCTTGCTCATAGCTTCCTGCCCATTTTCATGACTGCTTGCACGACCTTCAGTGCGTCGACGGTCTCCTGAACATCGTGTGCCCGGATTATGTCTGCGCCCTGCATTACCGCGACAACGGCGGCCGCGACGCTGGCCGGCATGCGCTCGCTGACCGTTCGCTCGGTCAGCTCGCCTAATGTCGACTTTCTGGACACTCCGACGAGTACCGGCCGGTCGCGTACCCGCAATTGTCGCAGATTTGCGAGCAACTCGACATTGTGGTCGTGAGTCTTTCCGAAGCCAAAACCCGGATCGACGACGATAAGATCCTCGCTGAGCCCTGCGGCAACGCATGCCTCAATGCGGGATTCAAGAAACGACGCAACTTCAGCAACCACATCGTCGTACTGCGGGTTGTCCTGCATAGTTCTCGGCTCACCCCGCATATGCATCAGGCACACGGGTACATTGAGCTCTGCAGCGGCCGCAATCGCGCCGTCGGCCTGCAATGCGTACACGTCGTTGATCATCGACGCACCGGCTGCGACCGCAGCACGCATGACCCGAGGCTTGCTGGTGTCCACCGAAATCGGTACTTCGGTAGCGGCCCTGACCGACTCAATAATGGGCACTACGCGATCCAGCTCTTCCTGCTCGCTGACGTTCTTCGCCCCCGGGCGCGTCGATTCGCCGCCAATATCGATAATGGCGGCACCAGCATCCGCCATCATGGCCGCCTGCCGCAAGGCGATCTGAGGATTATCGAATTGACCGCCATCGGAGAACGAATCCGGCGTGACGTTGAGTATGCCCATCACTGCCGGAGCCCGGATGTTCAGGGAACCCAGGCGCAAGGTCTTCGTCTCGTAAAGGCCTGACAAGGGCCGGCCGGCGCTCGCACGAAATCCGGGCGAAGAGCTAGTGTTCGCTCGCCGGGCCACCTATTGCCCCGGTGGAATCCGATTCGGCAGTTGCCGAGCCGCCATCAGGGCCCATTGGCTCTATCGTATCGTCCCAGTCTTCAGGCGGCTGCGGTTCGCGGCCTTCCATGATGTCCTTGATCTGCGTCTCGCCGATCGTCTCGTACTTGACGAGTGCCTTGGCCATCGAATGCAGTTTCTCAATATTCTCATCGAGCAGAGTCTTCGCACGCTCGTAATTGCTGTCGATGATGCGTCTCACCTCTTCGTCAATCGCGTGCGCCGTATCGTCGGACACCTGCTTATGCTGAGTCACCGAGCGACCCAGGAATACCTCGCCATCGTCTTCGCTATACGTCAGCGGGCCGAGGCGATCCGACAGCCCCCACTTGGTCACCATATTGCGGGCGATTTCCGTGGCGCGCTCGATATCGTTAGACGCGCCCGTCGTAACACCGCTGGCGCCGTTGACCATCTCTTCCGCGATACGCCCGCCAAACAGGCTCGAGATACTGCTTTCAAGTCGCTGCCGCGACATGCTGTAGCGATCTTCTTCCGGCAGATACATCGTTACGCCAAGCGCCCTGCCACGCGGAATAATGGTCACTTTATAAACGGGGTCATGTTCCGGCACGAGGTAACCAATAATCGCGTGGCCGGCTTCATGATAGGCAGTGTTGAGCTTTTCTTTCTCGCTCATGACCATCGAGCGACGCTCGGCGCCCATCATGATCTTGTCTTTGGCCTTCTCAAATTCATCCATACTCACAACGCGCTTGTTCGATCGCGCGGCAAACAGCGCCGCCTCGTTAACGAGATTGGCCAGGTCTGCGCCCGAGAAACCGGGCGTTCCGCGTGCGATAACGCCGGGACGCACATCGTCGCTCAGCGGCACTTTGCGCATATGTACTTTGAGGATCAGCTCACGGCCGCGTACGTCCGGCAACGGCACGACCACCTGGCGATCGAAACGACCCGGGCGCAACAGCGCCGGATCAAGAACATCAGGCCGGTTGGTCGCAGCAATGACGATGACACCCTCGGTGCCTTCGAAGCCGTCCATTTCCACGAGCATCTGATTGAGCGTCTGCTCGCGTTCGTCGTGTCCACCACCAAGTCCGGCACCGCGATGACGGCCAACGGCATCAAGCTCGTCAATAAAGATGATGCATGGCGCCTGCTTCTTCGCCTGGTCAAACATGTCACGGACGCGTGAGGCACCCACGCCGACAAACATCTCTACAAAATCGGAGCCCGATATTGTGAAGAACGGCACTTTCGCCTCGCCGGCGATTGCTTTCGCCAGCAGCGTCTTACCCGTGCCTGGCGGGCCAACCATTAACACGCCTTTCGGAATTTTTCCGCCCAGTCGCTGGAACTTGCTCGGGTCTTTCAGGAATTCGACGATCTCGGCGACTTCTGCTTTGGCTTCGTCGATACCGGCAACGTCGGCAAACGTGATGCCCACCTGGTCTTCGCCAAGCAGCCGCGCCTTGCTCTTGCCGAACGACATGGCCCCACGGCCGCCACCGCCACCCTGCATCTGACGCATGAAGTAGATCCAGACACCAATCAGCAGCAGGATCGGGAAGGAGCTGATCAGCAGCTGACCAATGAGGCTCTGCTGCTTCTTGTCCGCGCCCGTAAACTTCACGCCGTTCTTGTCGAGCAGGCCGATCAAAGTGTTGTTATCGGTTTCCGGACTGACCGTGTAAAACTGCAGCGGCTCGGTCTTGCCAAAGCGAATCTGATCTTCGTCAATAACGGCGATTGCAACCTGCCCCGAACGCACCTGCGTCAGGAATTCCGAATAGTCTTTCTTCTGGGGCTGCCCGCCGCTGACGCCGGACAGGCCCTGTACCACCGACAGCAAGACGACGATGATGACAATAAAGACCAGTATGTTTTTTGTTAAATCATTCACATTCGGATTCCGTACAGAAGGTGCGCCAGGACCGAGGTAATCCTGGCAGGCTTTGATTATTTGACACTACTACAATCGGTAGTTCCTCGCTACCAAGTAAACCTCACGGCTGCCGGCCCTTGATGCCTTGGGCTTCATGACCCTGACACGCTCGAAAGAGCGCCGCGCATCAACGACAAACGCATCGAAGCCCTCTCCCTGAAAGACCTTGCAGACGAAGCTGCCTTTGGGTTTCAGGACCCTCCGAGCCATGTCCAGTGCGAGCTCCGCCAGGGACATCGAGCGTGGCTGATCGACGGCCTTTGAACCGCTGATATTGGGGGCCATGTCGCTCATTACAAGGTCGGCGCCCGCTTCGCCCGTCGCTTCCACGAGCTGCCTGAAAATCGCGTCATCCTCAAAGTCACCCTGGATGAACTCGACCGCGGGCAAGGGATCCATCGGCAGGAGATCTATTGCGACTATCTGCGTGCGGCCTTTGAGCCTCTTGCTAACGTACTGACTCCAGCCGCCAGGCGCCGAACCTAAGTCCACGCAAACCATGTCTGGCCGCAGCAGCCGCTCCTTCTGGTCGATCTGCTGCAGCTTGAACACGGCGCGCGAGCGCCAACCCTCTCGGCGTGCCTGCTGCACGTAGGGGTCACGTTCCTGGCGATCACGCCAGCTGCCGCCTGAGCGCCGCGGTTTACTCATCGTACACCGCCAAACGATATGGGAATCGTCGCCGGCACGCTGCTACACTTCGCGCCCATGCACTTAAGCGAATCCAACAAAAAGTTTCTGCGCGGCCGCGGCCACGCGCTAAAGCCCTTGATTATGGTCGGCGACGCCGGACTTAGTGACTCACTGCTTGCCGAATACGAGTCAACGCTGGACCACCACGAGCTGATCAAGGTGCGCGTGCGCGTTGGTGATCGCGAGGCGCGTGATGAAATCATCAAGGAACTGTGTTCGCGTAGTTCAGCCATTCTGATCCAGCGTATCGGAAATGTCGCACTGTTGTATCGGCCGAACTTTAAAAAGAAAGCTGATAAGCGAATTCGCTTGCCGTCAAAATAGAACGTCGATAGCCGCTTATTCGTAGCGGACCTCGATCACTTCGTAAGACTTCTCACCGCCCGGCGCCTGGAATTCAATGACGTCGCCTTCGTTCTTGCTGATCAGCGCACGAGCGATTGGTGACGTATATGAAATCAAGCCGTTCTTTATGTCGGCTTCGTCGTCGCCGACAATTCTGTACGTGATTTCCGTGCCCGTTTCGTCGTCGATAAGCACGACCGTCGACCCAAATACGATCTTGCCGCGCGCGTCGATAGTAGTAACGTCGATCACCTGCACATGCGATAGCTTGCCTTCAATTTCCTTGATGCGAGCTTCGATGAAACCTTGCTGGTCTTTCGCTGCATGATACTCGGCGTTCTCCTTCAGATCCCCATGCGCGCGCGCCTCCGCGATAGCCTTGATGACCTCGGGACGATCAATGCTCTTGAGTCTTTTGACTTCTTCCAGCAGCAGCTCGTGGCCACGTACCGTCATGGGTACTTTGCTCATGCCAGCACCTCGTCATGCAAATCCTGTAGTCGGTTAACGTCCCCATCGTCGAGATGCTCGATCGCCCGGCACGTCGCGATAGCGGCCCCCAGGGTCGTGTAATAAGTTACCCCTTTGCGCACTGCTTCGGCACGAATGGACACCGACTCGTTGATCGCCTGCTTTCCTTCCGTGGTGTTCACTATCAAATCGATTTCACCGTTCTTTATCATGTCCACGATATGCGGACGCCCTTCACGGACCTTGTTCGCACGGCGACATGATACACCAGCGCGCGCCAGGCTCTTGGCGGTGCCGTGTGTGGCGACGATGTCGAATCCCATGCCCGTCAGTATCTTGCCAAGCTCGATGGCACCGTCCTTGTCGCGCTCACGTACACTCAACAGCGCGGCACCCTGTCGCGGCAAAATGACACCCGATGCCAGCTGCGCCTTGGCATACGCCTCACCAAAACTTCGTCCGATGCCCATGACTTCGCCGGTCGATTTCATTTCCGGACCCAGGATGGGATCGCTGCCCTGGAACTTGATGAACGGAAATACCGATTCCTTAACCGAGAAATACTCGGGGTGCCGCTGGTCCACGAAACCCTGTTTCGCCAGCGACTCGCCGACCATGACCTTGGCGGCAATCTTGGCGAGCGGCACGCCCGTGGCTTTGGACACGAAAGGCGCCGTACGCGATGCACGCGGATTCACTTCGAGCAGATATACCGCATCGCCCTGAATGGCAAACTGCGTGTTCATCAGGCCCAACACCTTGAGGCCCTTCGCGAGCTTGACAACCTGCTCCTCCAGTTCCTTCTGGACTTCCGGTGGCATGCTGAATGGAGGCAGCGAGCAACCTGAATCACCCGAGTGCACTCCTGCCTGCTCAATGTGTTCCATGATGCCACCAATAAGGACTCGTTCGCCGTCGCTGATGCAGTCGACATCGACTTCCGTTGCCAGGTCCAGGAAGCGGTCAAGAAGTACGGGGCTGTCATTCGACACATCGATGGCGGCATCCATGTAGACCGCGAGATCCTCGTCACTGTGCACAATCTCCATGGCACGACCGCCGAGCACGTAAGACGGCCGCACAATCAGCGGGTAGCCGACCTCGGAACCCATTGACAGGGCTTCTTCCTTGCTACGCGCCGTGCAATTGGGTGGCTGCCTCAGTTCCAGGCCGTCGACGAGTTTCTGAAAACGCTCCCGATCCTCGGCGAGATCGATCGAATCCGGTGATGTGCCGATGATCGGCGCCCCCGCCGCTTCAAGCGCGCGGGCAAGCTTTAGCGGTGTCTGGCCACCGTATTGCACGATCACGCCTTTGGGTTCTTCCTTTTCGATAATCTCCATGACGTCCTCGAACGTCAGTGACTCGAAATACAGGCGATCAGAGGTGTCGTAATCCGTCGATACGGTTTCCGGATTACAGTTGACCATGATCGTTTCGTAGCCGACTTCCTTGAGTGCGAGTGCCGCATGCACGCAGCAATAGTCGAACTCGATGCCCTGCCCGATCCGATTGGGCCCGCCGCCAAGAATCATGATCTTGGGTCTTTCAGTGGGATCTGCCTCGCACTCCTCGTCGTAGGTGGAATAGAGGTAGGCCGTGGTCGTGGCAAACTCTGCCGCACAGGTATCGACGCGTTTGTAAACCGGTCGTATCGCCAGCTCCAGCCGTTGCTCACGAACTTTGGTCTCCGCGACGCCGAGAAGCTCGGCTATGCGTGCATCGGAAAAACCCTTGCGCTTGATGGAACGCATCTTATTTTTGTCGAGACCCGGCAAACCGGCTTCGCGAATTTCGACCTCGGTATTAACGAGGTCAGCAATTTGCACGACGAACCAGGGGTCGATGCCCGTCACCTCGGCAACGTCCCCGGCGGAGTAGCCGTGTCGCAGCGCATCGCCAACATACAGCAGGCGATCCGGCCCCGGCATGCGAAGCTCCTGGCGCAGCCTGTCCCGTTCGACATCGTTCGCTATCGGGCCACAGATCTCGTTCAGCCCGGTTGTTCCGGTCTCGAGTCCACGCAGCGCTTTCTGCAAAGATTCCTGGAAATTACGGCCGATGGCCATGACTTCGCCGACCGATTTCATCTGCGTCGTGGATTCCTGGAAATTACGGCCGATGGCCATGACTTCGCCGACCGATTTCATCTGCGTCGTGAGACGGTCATTGGCGCCCGGGAACTTCTCGAACGTAAACCGCGGAATTTTTGTTACGACGTAGTCGATTGCCGGCTCAAACGAGGCCGGCGTCGTACCGCCCGTGATCTCGTTCTTGAGTTCATCGAGCGTGTAGCCAATGGCCAGCTTGGCCGCAATCTTGGCAATCGGGAAACCCGTCGCTTTTGACGCCAGCGCCGAAGACCGCGAGACCCTTGGGTTCATTTCGATGATCAGGACACGCCCCGTGTCCGGACAAACGGCGAACTGCACATTCGAACCGCCCGTATCCACGCCGATCTTGCGTAACACATCGATGGACGCGTCGCGCAGCCGCTGGTACTCCTTGTCGGTCAGAGTCTGCGCCGGCGCAACCGTAATCGAATCGCCGGTGTGCACACCCATCGGGTCGAGATTCTCTATCGAGCAGACGATAATGCAGTTGTCGTTACGATCGCGAACAACTTCCATCTCGAACTCTTTCCAGCCGATTACGGACTCTTCGAGCAAGACCTCGGTTGTCGGCGACATCTCGAGCCCGTGCGCGACAATGCGCTCGAACTCTTCCCGGTTATAGGCGATTCCGCCACCGCTGCCGCCCATAGTGAACGACGGCCGGATGATGGTCGGATACCCCACCTCCGGCTGTTTCTCGAGCGCCTCCTCGAGCGAATGTGCAATGTCGGCTTTGGGCACCTCCAGGCCAATATCGCCCATGGCCTTGCGAAACAGGTCGCGATCCTCGGCCATGTCGATCGCCTCGCGCGAGGCAGCGATCAACTCCACGTTGTACTTCTCCAGAACGCCCTCCCGGACGAGGTCCAGAGCGCAGTTGAGCGCCGTCTGGCCACCCATTGTCGGCAGCAGCGCGTCGGGCCGTTCCTTGGCGATAATGCGCTCGACCGCCGCCCAGTGCACGGGTTCGATGTAGACGGCGTCCGCCATGTCCGGATCGGTCATGATCGTCGCCGGATTCGAATTCACGAGAATGACGCGGAAACCCTCTTCCCGCAGCGCCTTGCAGGCCTGCGTGCCGGAGTAGTCGAATTCACAGGCCTGGCCGATGACGATCGGTCCGGCACCGATGATCATGATGCTCTCTATGTCAGTGCGTTTGGGCATGGCACGGATCTGAACCGATAGTAATAAAGTAGATTATATTTACAACATAATTATTTGTTTTTATTAGGTTTTTCACGTTGACAAAATCGCTTTCAAGCCGCTACGTTTCTGCGCATCCATAAGTACGATGAAACGCTCGAATAAGGTCACGAGGTCGTGCGGACCCGGGCTGGCTTCGGGATGTCCCTGGAAACTAAAGGCAGGTTTGTCCTTGAGGGCAATGCCCTGCAACGTGCCGTCGAATAGCGAGCGGTGGGTCGCCTCGACATTGTCGGGCAATGACGATTCGTCAACGGCAAAACCGTGGTTCTGACTGGTAATCATGACCTTGCCACTCGACAGTTCCTGCACCGGGTGATTGGCGCCGTGGTGGCCGAACTTCATCTTCTCGGTCCGGGCCCCGGCGGCCAGCGCCAGCAGCTGGTGGCCCAGGCAAATGCCGAATACGGGAAGCCCTTTGTCCAGAAACGAATTGATAGCGTTAATGGCATAGTCGCAAGGCTCAGGATCTCCTGGACCATTCGACAGGAAGATGCCGTCCGGAGACAGCGCCATGGCCTCCTCGGCTGACGTGGTCGCCGGGACAACCGTCAGGCGACAGTCAAGATCGGAAAGCAGTCGG
>CAMYIS010000182.1 GCA_947258485.1 uncultured Woeseiaceae bacterium | reverse complement strand
TCGCAGCACCATGGCATTGCCGTCGCCAGTACAGGTATGTGCCGAGGTGCAGGAGAAATAGGATCGCCCGTACCCGCCGGTCGCCAGGATGACCTGGTGCGAACGGAAGCGATGCAAACGGCCCGTGGCCAGGTCGATCGCAACGACGCCACGACAAGCGCCGTCTTCCATGATCAGGTCAACAGCGAAGTATTCGATAAAGAACTCGGCATCGTGCTTGAGTGACTGCTGGTACAGCGTGTGCAGCATCGCGTGACCCGTTCGGTCCGCAGCAGCGCAGGTACGCTGGGCCGTGCCCTCGCCAAAGCGCGTGGTCATGCCGCCGAACGGGCGCTGGTAGATCTTGCCGTCCTCGGTTCGAGAGAACGGCACACCGTAATGTTCCAGTTCGATGACCGCGTCCGGCGCTTCCTTGCACATGTATTCAATGGCGTCCTGATCACCGAGCCAGTCAGATCCCTTGACGGTGTCGTACATGTGCCAACGCCAGTCGTCCTCGCCCATGTTGCCGAGTGCAGCACTGATACCGCCTTGCGCCGCAACCGTGTGGCTGCGTGTCGGAAAGACTTTCGTTATGCAGGCTGTAGTGAAGCCGCGCTCCGCCAGGCCGAATGTCGCACGCAGTCCGGCACCGCCGGCACCGATAACGACCACGTCATAACTATGATCAATAAATTCATAGTCGCTCATGCGTTGAGTCCAATCTTCAAAACTGCAAAAACCGCCGCTGCGACAAGGGCAACATGCACAAAGCGGGAAAACAGCAGCGTAAGCAGTTTGAGGCCGGGCCCATGGACATAATCTTCAATGACGACCTGGATGCCCAGGTAAGAGTGATAGCCGAGGGTCGCCGAGAGCAACAGCAACAGGACGCTATTGATGGGGCGGCCAATAGCTGTGACCGCCTCGGCGTGGCTGAAGCCGGACATCGTAGCCAGCAAAAACGCAAACCAGATACCGAGAAATATCAACGCAATGGCGGAAACCCGTTGCCCCCACCAGTGTGACGTGCCGTCTTTGGCAGTGCCAAGTCCCAATACCTGGCCCAGGGGCGTTCTCAGGCTCATGACGCCACCCACCAGAAGACAGCGGTCAAAGCGACGGTCGCGATCAGAACCAGCCAGGACGACAGATTCGCCTGGCTCTTCTCCAGCCCGCGCCCGGTATCCCAGAGCATGTGGCGCGCACCGTTTGACAGGTGATAGAAAAACGCGAACGACCAGGCAATGAGCATTAACTTCCCAACGACCGAGTCCATGACAGACATGAAGACCGCGTAGGCCTCGGGCCCCGATGCTGCATCGAACAACCAGGTAGCCAGTACGACGAACCCGACCGACAGCGCGATGCCGCTAATGCGATGCAGTATCGACAGGACCATCGTAATCGGCCAGCGGTAAATCGAAATATGGGGTGACAGCGGCCTGTCGTAGTTGCTCATGCGTTGGCTTCTTTCGGTTATGGGACGGTCTTTAGGCAGCGGCGTATTATCCTGAAAAAACGGCTAGAAATCGATACAACGGCCCGACTTTTCCCAGTCGCCATAGCGCGTTGGATCGAGTCCGCCGCGACCGCCAATCTCTTTTGGCGGCTTGTCTTCGGCAGCTGGCTCATCTTTCGCTTTGGATTCTTCGCTGTTGGCCTTATTCTTTGTGTCTCGTGAGTCCATGGGCGGAGTATGCCAGAGCCGCCTTGAGCCTGCAGTAGCTGGAAATACTTTGATACAGATGCATTCACTATCGACGATCAATGTCAGCGGCCATGACGCTTCCGAATTCCTTCAAGCGCAACTGACGAACGACCTAAGACGCCTGGAGTCTGAAGCGGAGATTCTGGCGGCGTGGTGCAATCCCAAGGGCCGTGTGATCTGGTTCGGAACGCTGTGCGCCACGGACTCGGGATTCGCGCTGTCTGCGCCGGCGGAAACGGCTGAAGATATTGTCTCGCAGCTGACCAGGTTCCGCTTTCGTTCGAAGGTTCAATTCGACATTGTTGCCGACAGTGGGACAGTTGATCCGGCGTTCCTGGTCCAGCACGGTTATCCGTTCATCGGCCGTGCTCAGTCGGAGAAATTCACGGCGCATATGCTGAATCTCGACCTCCTCGATGCGATCAACCTGGACAAGGGCTGCTATGTGGGCCAGGAAGTCATCGCACGCACGCATTACAAGGGCGCAACCAAACGTCGAACGCTGCGGTTTGAAAGCGAAGCGCCCGTATCGGCAGGCGACAAAGTATCGGATGGCGAGCGCGACATCGGGGAGGTGCTCAACGTTGCCGGCACCGATTTTCTGGCCGTCGTTCCGATCGACAAAGCCGACGCCCCGCTCACCGTCAACGGCATCAAACTCACCCACGTTCCTTTGCCGTACCTGTAGATCGGTTTGACGGCATGCGGCCGCCATATTTGTCGGCGGACTGTCTCGCTTACGCTCGCTTGATGTCTCGC
>CAMYIS010000181.1 GCA_947258485.1 uncultured Woeseiaceae bacterium | reverse complement strand
GCCAGCCCGGTTTCGGTGTCGACATTGCTGATCATTTCGCCGACAACCATGTCGGCGAGGTTTTTCAGCATCGTTTTTTCATCGTCGCTAAGCCGGCGCGGGACCCTGTCGATGATGCACAGGGTTCCGAGTTTCTGTCCGTTGGGTGCTTCGAGTGGCGCCCCTGCATAGAAGCGGATATGTGGCTGTTCGATGACTAAAGGGTTATCGCGAAACCGTGGATCGCGGCGCGCATTGCGAACCTCGAATACATCGTCGCCCAATATCGCGTGGCCGCAAAAGGAGATGTCGCGGGGCGTCTCTTCGGCGTCCAGGCCCTCGGCCGCCTTGAACCATTGCCGGCAGCCGTCCACTAAACTGATCAGCACAATCGGCATGTCGAAGATTCGTGCCGTGATGCGTGTGTAGCGATCGAAACGATCATCGCGGGGCGTGTCGAGGATATTCAGGCTCTGGAGTGTGGCGAGCCTGTCAGCCTCATTGCTTGGCAATTCCGGCGCTTGCATGACATTCTCCAGCTTCAATTTATACCCATTTCTTAGTCTAGACCTTTTCAGGCCATTCGGCAGGAAAATCGGCTGGATTTTCGATCGATAACTTTACAACCGGTCAATAATTCGGGCCAGGAGCGCCTCAGCTTCGGCGCGCAAGCTTGGTCGCGAGTATGGTTATGAGGCCTCCCAGCATGAAATAGCCCATCACGACCTCTGCCATGATCCACCACGCCGCTTCCTGTGTTTTCGGAACGATGTCGCCGAATCCGAGTGTCGTAAAGGTAACGACGCTGTAGTAGGCGATGAATACACACCAAAAGACCCACAGTGACAACGAGCGGCCACAGTTGGACGAGTACTTCCACAGCGCATACCG
This sequence comes from uncultured Woeseiaceae bacterium, assembly GCA_947258485.1. Lineage (GTDB taxonomy): Bacteria > Pseudomonadota > Gammaproteobacteria > Steroidobacterales > Woeseiaceae > UBA1847. The sequence continues at coordinate 9,257 of CAMYIS010000181.1, read as the reverse complement.
AAGCGGATACGTGACCTTATATTCTTCAACGTAGGCTTGATCCTGTGCATAGCGCTTGAACAAGGCATTGCCCAGCGCCGAATTGATACGAATGTCCCGGCAGGCTTCCGTCTCGTTGAACTGAATACCCGAAATATTCGCGTCGGAAAAGTCCGCGGACAGGAGCGTGGCGCCTTTCAGGCTTGCGCCGGTCAGATCGGCGCCTCGAAGATCGGCATTGCTCAGGTCGCAGTTTTCAAGGTCTGCACCCCGCAAGTCCGCATCATTCAGGCGAGCATTGCTGAGGTCGGCACCGCTGAGCCGCGCATTGTTCAGGCGCGCGCTCGTCAGGGTGGCGCCGCTGAGATGTGCGCCCGTCAGGTTGGCGCCGTTGAGGTACGCCAGTGAGAGATTCGCTTCGATGAGGAACGCCCGCTCGAGATCGATTCGGCTCATGATGGCGCCCGTAAAGTCAGAATTGAATAATTCAGCCGATGTAAGGTCCGCACCACTCAGGTCGGCGGCAGCGAAGTCGACGCCAGTGAGGTTGCAGCCATGCAGGCTGGCATGCCGCAGGTCAGCCGCCTGCATAATTCGATTGTCCAGGTCCATGCCGTCAAGCTTGAGACCCCGCAACACGACACCGGTAAGATCTTCCTCATCGAGGTCTATCCCCAAACTTGCAGGATTGACGGAAGCTTCACTGTCCTTTGCCGGTGCCACTTTGTTGCGCAAGTACACGCTTTGAATGTCCTTGTAGTCGGCCGGCAGGTAAGCGCCGAAAATCTCGGCGAGAAAATTGCTTTTACGTCTGCGTTCAATATCGAGGTCGTTCAGAAGTTCATCGTGGTAGTGCAGCGCATGAACCTGCAGTAAGGAGCCCCGCGATTGCTGCTCCGGCATGATCTTTCTTTTCCAGGCCTTCATAGCTTCGATTTCGTCGAGCATATGCGCGCGATCAGGCAGGCTGATCTCGCCCTTCAATAGCGCAACGAGCCAACGCACCTCGAGGTAATCGCTCAAAGAATTATTAAAGGTCGACGCGAGCCCGACAAAAACAAGCCGTGGAAAATCCGGATGCAGTATATGCCTGTAGAGGTAGAGCCCGTCGTTCTCAATCAGGTCCTGGTAGCCGTCCGGGAGGAAGGAATGGTCGTATTCCCATCCGGTTCCGAGAACCACGGTGTCAGCCTTCACATGCTTGCCATTGCTGAGTTGAACACCGTCTGCGGTGAATGAGTCGACTGATGCCTTCTCGGTCTGAATCCGTCCCTGGTGCATCAGGTCGTAGATATTCGGAGATGCAACAAAATCCCCAGTGAAAATGTCCTGCTCCAGTCGGCTGGTCGGGAGGGCGCCCGCCGACTTCAGGCGAAACTGGATGCGGAGGATCCGCTCCATGAATCGCCAGAACCCCCAAACCAGCCAGCCGCCGTAAGCGTGAAGGCGCTTCTCCCACTTTCCGGGATGCAGGTAGGGCGGCATAAGTGCGGACATGAAACGGCTGATCATGTATTTGCTATCCAGCACGCCGAGGAATTTTCGCGGCACAGGCCAGTGCGGCTGGCGAAAAACCAGTGTTACCTGGGAAGCCAACTCTGCGACCTCCTCGGCTCTGTCTAATGCACTCTTCCCGAAACCTACGACAACGACATTCGTCGATTTAGCCTTTTCCGGGTCCTGAAAGAGCGAGGAGTGAATGACGCGCCCCTCGAACTGTTCCTGATTCGGAAAGCTCGGTATCCGTGGCGTGGAATAGAGGCCGTTGCACACGACAACGAAATCATAGGCTCGTTCAAACGTTTCCTCTGATTTCGTGTCGTAGAAACGAATTATCCAACCTTCTCCATCCTCCCGGCGCTCCAGCTTGTCCACCCGGCAATGGAATTGAATCTTTTTGAAAACCCGGAAGTGCCGTGCGTAAGAATTCAGGTACGAGACAATCTGATCGCAGGATGGAAATGTCGGGTAGGACGAGGGCATCGGCCAGTCAAGAAACTCGTAAGAGTCTTTCGGCAGCTGCAGGTGCAGAGAATGGTAGCCGCTGTCCCAGACCCCGCCGAGCGAACCCTTCCTCTCATAGACTTCGCAATCAAACCCTTCCTCGAGCAAGGTCTTCGCAGTTATCAGCCCGCCAACCCCTGCTCCGATGATGCCGATCTTTTTTACGTCAGTTCTCATCTACCTTAAGTTTAGGATATATAAGGGCAAATTGCCGGGCATGCGCCTATGGTAAGCTCCCGACGACCGACAAAAGGTGTGCCATGAGTCCAAACAGGATCATTTCAAAAGGCTTGTTAGTCGTGGTAATTCTCGGCTTGGCAGGCATTTTGCAGGCCTGCGCGGGATTGCGTCCCGGCTATGAGACACCCACGGTCACGATTAACTCGTTTCGCGCCCTACCCTCGCAAGGTGCCTTGCCGAATTTCGAAATCGGTCTGCATGTCGTCAACCCGAATCGCGAGGCCCTGAAACTCCGCGGCGTTTCTTATACCGTCAGCCTGGGCGGGCATGAACTGATAAAGGGCGTCGGCAATGAACTGCCCGTTATCGAAGCATACGGAGAAGGCAGTCTTACGCTCACGGCGTCGCCAAACCTGTTCGCGGGGATTCGACTCGTCACGGACCTGATGAACTCATCGACTGGCAAAGTCCGCTACAAGCTGGAGGCAAAGCTCGACGTCGGCAGGATCCAGCCCGCCATTCGGGTCAGCGATTCGGGAGAAATATCGCTGCGGCCATCCGCCCGCCAGTAACGCCATATGATTGACCCGCGGGCATCCCGATACACATGGATACAGACATAGCGCAGGATTTTCGTCATTATTCGACCTGGATCCCTTCGTACTGCATAGACTATGACTGAATTCGTGGAGCGCCACGCAGGAGCGCTTCAGCTCATCTTCGTTATCGGTGTGGTCGGCATAGCTTTGCTGCTGTCGATCAGCTTACGGCCCGACTCGTCGGGACCGTCGTCGGCTGCCCCTTCTACGGACACCGTTGTTTCGATTGTCACGCCGATCGCCACGCCTTTTCGGCCATCGGTGCGACTTAACGGCGTCGTGCAAGCGCGAACCGTTACTCGCGTAATCCCACAGGTCACAGGGCGCGTCGTCAAAGTCTCGGCGAAGTTTCGTCCTGGTGCCAGTGTTGCAAAGGGCGAGGTGCTTTTTGTAATTGACCCGTCGGACTACGAACTCGCGATCGAGCGCACGCTCGCCGAAATCGAGGCAGCGCGTAGCGAGCTGACGAGACTCGAAGCGGAAGCCGCAGCAGAGCGTGAAATCTGGCGAGGCCAGTTTCCGAATCGCCAGATTCCGGATCTGATTGCGCGGGTTCCACAGATCGCCGCCGCAAAAGCCCGCATCCACAGCGGCGAGGCCGCGCGACAAGCGGCAGAGCTTTCGCTCAGCCGCACGACCGTGCGCGCGCCGTTCGATGCCCGCATTCTGGAAACCGAGCTCGACGTTGGCCAGGTCGTCGGAAGCAGCGCTGCGGTCGGGTCTATGTTCTCGATCGACAGCCTTGAGATAGTGGTACCGGTCTCAGCGGAGCAGCGCCGACTTATCGGCCCGCTCAACGGTCAGCGCGTCTCGATCATCACGCCTGCCGCCGTTGACGGCGTTATCGCGGGCAAGCTCGTTCGCGTAGCGGCAGCGCTGGATGAACGCACGCGCCTGGGCACGCTTTACGTGGCGACCGACGAGCCCGGTTTGTTGACCGCCGGTGAATTCGTCACGGTTGAGATCAATGGCGAAGACACACCCGACTCTTACCGCCTCCCCGCCACGGCATTGACATCCCGTGATCGGCTTTGGGTCGTCGAGGATGGCCGCCTCGCTTCGCGCACTGTCCAGGTACTGGGCCGCGAAGCCGAGATGGCGGTTGTCAGGGTATTCGATGACGCCGATGGCGTCGTCGCCATACCTCCCGCGAATGCTCGCGACGGCCTGTCGGTCAGCCCTCGTGGCCCCGGCGAGCTCGCGACCGTCGATAACGGCACAAACTGAAGCTGCCATGACCGGACCGCATCGCGAAATGAGCCGCGGCCTCATTCTCAGGTTCATCCAGAACCCTGTGGCAGCAAACCTGTTGATGGTTGTCCTGCTTGTTGGTGGCGCGGTCTCGGCCTCACGCCTGCAGTCGCAGGTGTTCCCCACGATTTCCCCGGGCACCGTTACGGTTACCGTGCCGTTTCCGGGCGCCACCCCGGCCGAAGTGGAGGAGAGCATCACGCGCCGCGTTGAGGAGGCAGTACTCGGTATCGATGGCGTCAAGCGCGTCAATTCAACCGCGTCCGAGAACGTCGGTACGGTAGTCATTGAGACCAACGACTTCGCGGATCGCCAGCTCGTGAAAGACGACGTCGAATCGGCCGTCGATCGACTCAGCGATTTCCCGCCCGAGAACGCGGAGAAACCGGTGGTTGTTGCGCCCAAACCGACGGGCGGTGTCGTGACGCTTGCTGTTGTCGGCGATGTAGGACCGCTCGCGCTGCGTCGCGCCGCCGAGGAGATTGAACGGGACCTCCTCACGCAGCCCGGCGTGTCGCTCGTGTCATTAAGCGGCGATCGTGACTACGAAATTTCGATCGAAGTCAGCGAAGATACGCTGAGGCGCTATGACATGACGTTTGGTGACGTTGCCAGCGCTGTGCGGGAGTCCTCGCTCGACCTCGCGGGCGGCTCGATAGCCTCCGATTCAGGAGAGGTTCTTCTTCGCACGAACAAGAAACGGCAAACGGGTGCCGCGTTTGAAACAATCATCGTGCGCACTTTGCCGGACGGTTCGGTTATCACACTCGCGGATGTCGCTGAAGTACGTGATGGCTTCGTGCGCGAGCAGCTTATCAATCTCTATAACGGTCGCCCGGCCGTATTTGTCGACGTCAAACGCGCCGAAGCCGAAGACGTGCTTAAGGTGAAGGCAGCTGTCGATGAATTCCTTGCCAGCTACACGCCGCCGCCGGGTATCGAACTCGTCGAGTTCCGTGACGAAACCAGGCTGCTTCGCGAGCGTGTCAACCTGCTCCTCCGAAACGGTTTGTTCGGTTTTGCGCTGGTGTTCACGTTTCTCGTACTCATGCTGGACCTCAAGCTCGCTGTCTGGGTCAGCACCGGCATTGCGACCGCGTTCATGGGCGGATTCCTGCTGTTCGGCGTGCTCGGCGTAACGATCACGATGATTTCGCTGTTCGGCCTGATCATCGTGCTCGGTCTCGTAGTCGATGACGCGATCGTGATCGGCGAGAACATCGACTCTGAACGCCAGCATGGATGGAGCGGCGAGATAGCCGCCAACCGCGGGGCGCATGGCGTCATGGCTCCCGTCAGTGTCGGCGTACTGACGTCGGTGGCGGCATTCGCCCCGTTGCTCGTGACGGGTGGCACATTCGGCGACGTTACACGTGCGATTCCGCTGGTCGTTATAAGCGTACTGCTCATGTCGATGGTCGAGGCTTTTTGCATCCTGCCATCGCACCTTAGCCACGGCGGGCCGTGGTCGCGCGGTCTGATTGCGACAGTGCAGCAACGCGTCGCCGCTACTGTCGCCAACATCCGTGACAATGTTATCGAGCCCGCGGTCGCATTCGCGGCACGCTGGCGCTATGCGACCGTCGCTATGGCTATCGCGTTTTTCATTCTATGCCTCAGCCTCGTACAAAACGGGCAGGTCCGTTTTATTTTTTTTCCGCAGATCGAAGGCAATAACATCTCGGCATCGGTGACGATGCCTGAAGGTACGCCGTTCGAGCGCACCGATGCCGCCGTGCGGCGCATCACCGCAGCCGCTTCCGAGGTCGCCGACGCCGTGCGGCAAGAAAGCGGCGAAGAGATCTTCGTGACGGTAACTTCGACCAGCGGCGGCAACGCGGCACAGGGCGTTGGGCCCGGCGCTCAATCCGGATTCGGAACGTCCGAGAATATCGGCCAGGTCCGCATCGAACTGACGCCGTTCGGCCAACGGCGAATGCCCGCCGCAGAGATCGAACGTCGCTGGCGCGCAGCCGTAGGCGACATCGAGGGCGCCGAACGCGTGACCGTCTCCTCGACCGTCGCCCGATTTGGCGACGATGTCGATTACGAACTCGCCCATCAGGACGAGGACCAGCTTATCGCTGCCGCCGAAAGCATGAAACAGCGGCTGCGGCAGATCGACGGAGTGAACGAAATCGAAGACAGTTTCGATTTGGGCAAGCGGCAGCTCGTGTTCGAGCTTACGCCGGCCGGTATCGCCGCGGGCTTGCGCCCGGCCGACGTTGCGGTACAGGTACGCCAGGGATTCTTCGGCGAGGAAGTGCAGCGCATCCAGCGTGGCCGCGAGGAAATCCGCGTCTATGTACGGTATCCCGAATCGACGCGTGCCGACCTCGAGTCGCTCGACGATTTTCGCGTGCGCCTGCCGAATGGTGATCGTGCACCGCTGCTGACCGTCGCGAGCGTCGAGGAAAGTCGCGCTTACTCCTCGATCGAGCGCATCGATGGACGACGCGTCGTCTCGGTGAGCGCGAATGTCGATGAAGCGATCTCGACACCCAACATTGCCAATGCGAAGATTGTGGCATCGCTCATGCCTGGGCTCGAGCGGGATTTCGCCGGTTTGCGTTGGGTACAAGCCGGGTCGACTCGCGAGCAAAATGAAGATCTTGCCGATATCGGCAGCGCGTTTTTTATTGTCTTATTGATCATCTACGCGATGATCGCCACTCAGCTCCGCTCTTATTTGCAGCCGCTGGCTATTCTCGTCTCGATTCCGCTCGGTGTGGCCGGCGCAATCCTGGGCCACCTCGTGCTCGGTTTTCCGCTCTCGTTTATCTCGATCTTCGGCATCGTGGCACTTGCCGGCGTCGCCGTGAACGCTTCTGTCGTGCTCATGGACTTGTACAACCGGCGCCGCAGAGAGGGCCTCGATCCCATTGAAGCTGCGGCCTCTGCGGCGGCGCGACGATTTCGCCCGATCGTGCTCACGACAATGACGACGGCTATGGGTCTCACGCCGTTGCTGTTCGAGAAAAGCCCGCAGGCACAGTTCCTGATACCGATGGGCGTCAGCCTGGGCTTCGGCATCGTGGTGTCGGGCTTCATGGTTATTTTCGTCACACCGTCTGTGGCTGTGATCATCGAGGACCTACGGGGCCATCGGAACGCCGAAGAAATCGCCGCCGCCGACTCGGTTCCTGGCTAAACCTCGTACTACTTTTTCATTGCGTCGATCAGGAACTGCCCGGTGCTGTTGTACGGGTCGCAGTCTTCACCATAGGACTCATCGACCTGCAACGATTTCACATCGATCGTCTCGATAACAGGCTTTTTGCGGTCGCGCAATTTTTCGAGGTCGGCCCTGGTCTTTGCCAGACGCGCGTGCGCATGATGCGTCGCTTTGTTTTCGCTTGACATAATAATACTTCCCACACCTCATATTACAATGTCATCGTATGCTCGGACGAAGCCGCTGTGAATGCTCTCCGTCGGACTACAGCTACCGTTTGTCGGGTAGGTCGCTTTGCAACTGCAAATACGCAGCCTCAACAACATCTGCACCGTACTCGCGTTCAAGCCGTCGAATTGCAAAATGTCCGCGGGCCATGTCCTGGAAGTGAGAGATGAAAATTGTGTTCACGAGTCCGCCACCGATTGCCCCGATGACGGGAATTGTCTGTGCCATCGCTTTTTGAGTGACGACAACACCGAAGCGACTCGCTAACGCCGATATCAGGCGCACCAGCGCCGGTGCGCTTTTGCTACCCATGCCATGCGACACAACGTATTGCAGCGCGTCGGTCAGGGCTTTGCTCATGGCCACACGAACGCCGTAGTAAGAAGTCTCAGCGGCATCATCTTTTTCCGATGCGCGACTGCCCATCGCAAAAACCTGCATGCAATTCAGGATGGTCTCCGGATCCTGCGGCGATTCTCCTTCCGCGCGTGCAATGTCAGCAATTGATCGAAACATGATGCCGGTCGTTAGCGGTAGTTCGACAATCAGCGTCTCGAGGCCAAAAAATCCCGCGACGGCACCAGTAGTCATGGCGGCGGCTGTGTGCAATCGCGGACTGGCAGGGGCCTGCTCGTTCGCTCTTATGCTGCGCATTGAGCTCTGCAATACAAATTCGATTGCTTTGTGAGTCGATTGGCTGACCGCCTCAACGACAGCATCGGGCGCCCGCTTGCCCAGTTCCCTGGTAACGGCTTCCACTGGCATCCCCACCGCAGAACTGATCCTTATCGCCAGCGATGGATTTTCGAGCTTCGTATAGGCGTCCTTGAGTGTCGCCAGTTCGCTTCTCGTCAGGTCCATGAGCCTTTCATTAGTTGCCGATATGTCAGCCATTATGGCTTTGCTTATCGGGATAGCCAAAGAAAATAGCTGGGAGTCTCCCCCCGGGTGCCTCGAAACCGGCAGCGTTACATTGCGAAACAATCCGTTACAGACCTGCGACCCACTTCTCGCAGTTAAAGCTCAATATTTTCTCCGCGATCAAACAACAAACCCGAACTGGAGAAATCAAGTGAAAAATCGTACTCATGCATTGGCCGCGCTTGGCGCTGTCATTTTTCTCGCCGGCTGCGAAGGCGACGACGGCCTGAATGGTGCCGACGGCGCTGACGGCGCTGACGGCTCCGACGGCTTCAACTCTCTCGTCGCATTCCGTAACCTGGCAGTAGGCGATGCCGATTGCCTTGGCGGCGGCCAGGTTTTCGAAACCGGCCTGGACACCAACCGCAATGACGTTCTGGACCCTTCTGAAGTCCAGTCGACAGAATTTGTAGAGTGTGCGGTAACCCCGACGCTGCGTGCGCTGCACGCGGCCCCTGACGCCCCGTTGGTCAACATCTCGATTGATGGCACTCTTGCGCTTCCCGGTGTGGACTTCAACCAGGGCTCTGGATTCGTCAGAGTCGGCCAGGCGGCAAATGTCACCGCAACGGGTGCCGACGTTAACGTTGAGGTCGAAGCCATCATCCCGAGTGGCAATGCCGTTGTACTGGACGCTGATCTGCCGCTGGAGTTCGGTACTGAGACCACCGTCATCGCTTCCGGAACGATCGAAGGCAGCACTTTCGGACCGATCCTCGTATCTAATCCAATCGATGCGCCAATTGCCGCCGGCAGCTTCCGTGCACAAGTTGTGCACGCAGCACCGAACGCCCCGGATGTTGATGTTTACGTCACCGCACTCAACGGCGCTCTCGCGAACCCCGTGAACGGGGCAACACCGCTGGCATTTGGTTCTAGCACCGGCCAGCTGGAAGTACCCGAGGGCGATTACCAGATTC
>CAMYIS010000180.1 GCA_947258485.1 uncultured Woeseiaceae bacterium | reverse complement strand
TTACCCATGTCCTGACCCGTCGGGCCGACATCGGCCAGGAACAAGAAATTATGATCATCGATTGGGCCCATAACGCCGGGTGGCACCTCGACAACAGTCGGCCCGTTTGCCTTCAGATCGAGCACGAAAAAGGAATAAAGGCTCTCGGTGTTGCCGGTCAGAATTAGCGGCGTGGAGTCCAACCTGTTCGCGGTCACCAGGATGTCCGAGCTGTCACGCATGTCGAGGTCTCTTACCCAGCCCTTCATAAGGCCGTGGGACGACAGTGCCGGGTACATATCGAGATAAAGCTGCGTGGCGCGTTGCCTGTCCAGTTCGTCAAAGACTTTTTGCAACGTAGCCTCGGTCGGGTAGCCGCCGGGAAACTCAAGCGTCCCGAAACGGGTCTTCATCTTGTCAGGCGCCGGCTTGAAGTCGCCGGGCTGGAACTTCGGCTCCGCACCAGCGGTAGCAAAGAAACTCTTGTCCTGGGACTCTGCGGCCGCTGTCAGTGAATATGCGAGCAGCCCGAGAACCGCTGCATTGAGAAGATACTTGACACTCATCGGTAATCCTCCGGGTTTGTTTGTGTACTCAGTTCAGGCTACCCCCCCCTTAGGACATGCTGGCCATTCTGTGCCAAGGCCTCTAGAGTTGGTTTTCGGGAGCGATCTTCAAGAACCATGCGGCAAACCGCCGCCACGCTGAAGTCTGTGGATCGGTGGTCTCTACGACCTCTTCGCCGTCGATGGTTGCGTGCCAGGTGATCTTGTCGTTCTCGTTCAAGTGCAGTCGATAAGCGATCTTCGGGATTCGCTCTATTGCATCATTCATCAGTTGCTCGCCGAGTTCAGGCGAGTCGATCAGCAGGCCCATTTCGGTGTTGATATCGATTGATCGTGGATCGAGATTCAGCGAGCCAACGAAGATACGCTCGCCGTCGATCAGGATACCCTTGGTATGCAGTGTGAGCTGATCCAGTTCAGTCTGCCCGTCCGGCGTGGTGATCTTCGCTGCATCGGCGCGCGCCTCCCATAGCTCGACGCCGGCCCTGAGCACGTCCTTGCGATACGACGAATAGGCAGAATGCACCGGGGTGTGATTGTTGCTCGCCAGCGAATTGGTCAGCAGTACGATACGTATCCCTTTCGCGCGCAGCTCCTTAATGAACTCGATGCCGGCTTTTCTCGGGATGAAATAGGGCGTAAAGATATAAATCTCTCGTTCCGCCGCGGCCAGTGCTTCGCGCATTTCGTTGACCACGATTTGCTGGTCGCCCGATACTTCCTCCAGGAGCTTCTGTGGATCGTCCGTAATCAGGCGCGCGTCCGCTACATACGGATCCAGCGACTGCTCGAAGAAATGTCTCATCAGCGGCGTATTGATGGCATCGCCGTAGATGCTGTTACCCGCGTCCTCCATCTCACGCGTCATCCGGGCGCGAGCTCGCTTGATCTTCTTGCTGCCATCTTTAGCGAACAGCACCTCCATCGGCACCGCGAGCTTGTGATTCCAATAGGTGTCGAACTCCGCCGACACGTCCCTGACGATAGGGCCAGTACTCAGCATGTCGAAGTCGATAAACTCCCCGGTCGTCTCCAGCTGGTAATACTCCACGGCGATGTTGCGTCCGCCGACGATCGCAACCTGGTTATCGACGACGAATGCCTTGTTGTGCATCCGACGGTTGGCCAGACTGAAATGCCCGAGATAGTTGAGTACGTCAATGCCCTTGCGGGCGATGGGATTGAATATTCGTACCTCGATATTCGGATGGGCATCGAGCATCGCCAGATCGACATCTTTAACCGTGGTAAAGATGTCATCGAGCAGCAACCGTACGCGTACGCCACGGTCCGCGGCTTCCAGCAGCCCGGCCGCAAACACGAGCCCGGCGTTGTCAGGATTCATCAGAAAATACTGCGCGTCGATGCTTGCCTCGGCGACAGACATTAACGCGAGACGCGCACCGAATGCATCGAAGCCCTGGCTGAGCGGGTAGAACCCGTTGACGTCGCGTCTGTTGTCCAGCCACTCGGCAACCTCTTTCGCTTGCCGGGTATTCGACGTATCCGCGATCGCCACCGATTCCTCTTTGGGTAAATCCAGAGGCACGCTGGCGCAACCGGCGATGATTCCCAGCAACATAGCGACTGCACAAGGCTTGAAGCGTCGTATCATTACGAATTTACTCACATCGAAGTTGTGCGAAAGTGGGCTGCTATGCGGCCCACCAAGTGGTTTACGACCATTACCTTACTCAGTCGATCCAAGCTATTTGACTCGTTCAATTTCGCCCTGACGCCATCCTTTGTCGTACCAGACCTGGGTCGGGCTGTAGATTCTCCAGAGTTATCCGAAGCGACTGCGAGTCGCCGCCACGACATTCACACAAGAGCGGGCATTCAGGCGCTCTTCAACCGCTCAACGGCTGCTCGCGTACTCGTGCGCAGGCGTTCGAAAGCATCGTTGACGCCGCCCTGCAGCTCCGC
>CAMYIS010000179.1 GCA_947258485.1 uncultured Woeseiaceae bacterium | reverse complement strand
CTGGCTGTTCGAGCATCGCTGCATAGTTGAGCGTTTTGCCATCGAGTCGTGGTGGCGTGCCTGTTTTCAGGCGCGCCACGTTGAACGGCATCTCTCGCAGACGCGCCGCGAGTTTGTTCGAAGGTGCATCGCCGACGCGGCCACCTGCTTTCTCGGTTCGGCCAATGAGAATGCGTCCGCCGAGGAAAGTCCCGACCGTCAGCACGACGGTCTTGCCAATGAAGGATCGGTCGTCGTCGCAGATGACGCCGCTGACGCGATCGCCTTCCATAACGAGATCGTTCACCGAGGCCTGGATAACAGCGAGGCCCGGCTGACTCTTGATGATGTCGCCGATCGCGGAACGGTATAGCGCGCGATCCGCCTGGGCGCGCGTTGCTCTTACCGCCGGCCCCTTGCTGGCATTCAGCGTTCGAAACTGTATGCCGGCCCTGTCGATCGCCCGTGCCATCGCCCCGCCGAGCGCATCGATCTCGCGGGTCAGGTGGCCCTTGCCAATGCCGCCGATGGCCGGGTTGCAGCTCATCTGCCCAAGCGTCGCGATATTCTGCGTAATCAGCAGCGTGCGGGCACCCGCGCGCGCGGCCGCCAGCGAGGCTTCCGTGCCGGCGTGTCCGCCGCCAATTACAATTACGTCATAACGCTGGGTCATCGTCATCCATACTGGTCAAAAAGTGACCATGCCGGGCCGCGCATTTTAGGGCCTGCCCGGCAGCGAAGCCACCCGAACTTTACTATTTTTACGCCCTTGTCCAAGATACCCCGCTGTTTTGCGCTCAGGTTTGCCCATGGTTCGAATCACCGCCGTCCTGCTGGCCCTCTTGGCACTGGCCAGCGCCGCGTCCGCGCAGTCCATCGAGCTCAACGATTGCCGCATCAGCGCCGGACCCGGCTCACCCAGCATGAAAGCCCGCTGTGGCACGCTGTTGCGCCCGCTCGACCCGGCCGGCGCTGTGCCCGGTGAAATTGTGCCCGGTGAAATTGAGCTCAAAATTGCCGTGGTGCCCGCACTCAACCTGACGCCTGAGCCCGATCCGTTCGTACCCATCGCCGGGGGGCCCGGCCAGAGCACCATAAAATTCTACTCGTCGTACTCTCCGTCTTTTGAAAACGTGCGACGCAATCGCGACATCGTGCTCGTCGATCAGCGCGGCACGGGCGAGTCCTCGGCCATGGACTGCCCGGTCGACGACGACGTGGTCGAGGGCCAGTACTCAACCGAGCTTACGATCGAGTACACCCAGGATTGCCTCGAGCAGTTGCCCGTCGATCCCCGTTTCTTTACAACGAGCGTCGCAGTTACCGATCTCGAGGCCGTACGCGAAGCGCTGGGCTACCCGTCACTCAATCTCTATGGCATTTCTTACGGCACCCGCGTCGCGCAGCATTTCGCCCGCCGCTATCCCGGCTCGACGCGCAGCGTCGTTCTCGACGGTGTCGTGCCACCACAGATCGCGCTCGGCCCCGAAATTGCGACCGAGAGCCAAAAAGCCGTCGACACTATTCTCGCCCGATGTGCAAACGACGCGGCGTGTAATGAGCGGTTTCCAAACGTCTCGGAAACGTTCAGGAAGATTGTGGCCGCGCTGGATAATTCACCCGTGACGATCGACGTGCCGCATCCGGCTACGGGCCGGCCTGAGAGCACGACTTTTGGTCGCGGTGAATTCGCTATCGCAGTTCGTCTGCTGGCTTATCACCCCGGATCGATTGCCCTGTTACCCCTGCTGATTAACGAAGCGGGCAACGGCAACTTCGTGCCACTCGGCTCGCAGTTCATGATGACGACGACCGCAATAAGCGACGCGATCTCGCTGGGCATGCACAACACCATCATGTGTACCGAGGACCTGCCGTTTTTCGACAAGACGACAATCGACTACGAGAGCATTGCGGCCAGCTACATGGGCGTATTTCAGCTAAGCGCCCTCGAGGCTATTTGTTCGCTGTGGCCAGAGGGGCCTATCGACCCGGAGTTCAAGGCACCGCTGGCGACGGACCTGCCCGTGCTACTGCTGTCTGGCGACGCCGATCCGATCACGCCGCCGCGTTACGCCGAAATGGCCGCCGTTGATTTCAGCAACGCACGACACCTCATCGGCAGACACCAGGGCCATGGCCAGCTGAGCGTCGGTTGTAATCGCCGACTCATTGCCGGGTTCATTGACGCGGCGGATCCAGGGATCATCGACGCCGAGTGCCTCGAGCGCAGCTTTGTCATGCCGTTCTTTCTCGATTTCTCGGGGCCGTTGCCATGATCAAGGTCGAGGGCATCCACAAATCCTTTGGCAAGGTTCGGGCCGTGCGCGGCGTCAGCTTTAACGCCCCGGACGGAAAGATCACGGGCCTGCTCGGCCCCAACGGTGCCGGCAAATCGACCACGCTACGGGTGCTGTACACGGTTCTCAAACCCGATGCGGGCTCTGCCCACATCGATGGCGTCGACGTCGTTAGCGAGGCCCTCCAGGCCCGGCGACGCATCGGGGCGCTGCCGCACGGTTCAGGTCTGTATCCGCACCTGACCGCGCGCGAAAACATCGCGTACTTCGCGCATCTTTGCGGCCTCGACAGGTCCGAGGTCGATGACCGCGTCGACGAGATCATCAAGTTGCTTGAGATCGAAGACTTTGCCGAGCGCCGTACAAAGGGCTTTTCACAGGGACAACGCACCAAGGTCTCCCTCGCCCGCGCGCTCGTACACGACCCACAGAACGTCCTGCTGGACGAGCCCTCGAACGGTCTCGACGTCATGGCGACTCGCTCTTTGCGACGCCTGATACTCAAGCTGAAGGATACCGGCCGCTGTGTGCTGTTCTCCAGCCATGTCATGCAGGAGGTCGCTGCCCTGTGCGACAACATCTGCATTATTGCCAATGGCCAGGTTGCGATTGACGACTCCATCGGCGGCATTCGCAAACGCACCGGCTGCGATGACCTCGAGGATGCTTTTGTCCACGCTATTCGGCTCGTCGGGGACGAATGATGCGCACTGTATTTATCGTTTTCGTCAAAGAGATTCTCGACAACCTGCGGGACCGGCGCACGCTCGGCACGGCGCTGATCATGGGCCCGATTTTTGGTCCCGTACTGTTTGCGTTTGTCATCAGCCTTTCGCTGGAGCGATCGCTCGAGGACGCTGAACGGACCCTCGAGCTCCCCGTAATCGGCCGGGAACTCGCGCCGAACCTCTTGCTTTATCTCAAGAGCCAAAACATCGATCCGGTCGACGGCCCCGCCGATCGTGCCGCTGCCCTCAATGCTGTAAAGACAGGTGAACACGATGTCGTGCTGGTTATTCCGGACACCTTCGGCGCGCAGCTGGCCGATAGCGTGCCGGCGACGATCGAGCTTGTTTCCGACCAGGCGGACACCGATGCCGACAGGATCGCACGACGGACCTACCGGGCCCTGCAGGCCTACAACCGCGAGCTTGCCGCGCTCCGCCTCTATGCGCGCGGCGTGAGCCCGACCCTGCTGCGGCCGCTGAATATCGACGAGGTCGACGTGTCCACGCCGAGCGGGCGATCGGCCATGTTGCTTGGCATGATGAGTTACTTTTTTATATTCGCCACGTTGATGGGCGGCATGTATCTCGCCATCGATGCGACCGCCGGCGAGCGCGAGCGCGGCTCGCTGGAGCCGCTTTTGTCGCTGCCCGTGACCCGCGATCAGCTGATACTCGGGAAAATCGGCGCTACCTGCACCTTCATGGCTTTGTCGCTTGCCTTGAGCCTGGTGTCGTTCCACATCGCACTGAAATTCATGCCGCTGGAACAGCTGGGGATGACGCCGAACTTCGGGCCGGGCGTCGTGCTTGCCGCGTTCCTGCTGTTCGCTCCCTTCATACTGCTCGGCGCTGCCGTGATGACGCTGGTTGCGTCGTTCACAAAGAGCTACCGCGAAGCGCAGACCTGGCTTAGCGTCGTGCTGATTGCGCCAACCATGCCCATACTGATCGTCAGTTTATTGACGCTGCGGCCCAAAATGGAGTTCATGTTCGTGCCCAGCCTGAGCCAGCACCTGCTGCTCGTCGATATGGTCAAGAATGAGCCCGTCAATAACCTTCATGTCGCGATCTCGGTCGCAAGCACGCTCTTTTTCGGCGCTCTTTTGACCTGGGTTTGCGCGCGACTGTACCGTCGCGAGGGCCTTCTCGGTTGACAATCCCCGCTGAATCTCCACCATGGAGGTTCCGGGGAATAAAAAAATACTATGTCTCTGTTTTCGGAACTCCGGCGACGCAACGTTTTAAAGGTTGCCCTGCTCTACGCGGTCGCCGCCCTGCTCATACTGTGGATCGTCGATCATGCGGTTTCGAGCCGCGTGCTGCCCGTCTGGGCCAGCGAATTCATGCTGCTGCTGTTCGCCATCGGTTTTCCCGTGGCGCTGATCTTTGCCTGGGTCTACGAGATCACGCCGCAGGGGCTGAAAAAGGGTGTCGACGTCGACCAGACGCAGTCCATTGTCTACAAGACCGGACAGAAGCTGAATGCGGCAGTCGCGGTGCTTGCCGTGCTCGGTGTGGCGGCGCTGATCGGCGAGAAACTGCTCCCGGAGTTTGAGCTGATACGACCTGAAGCCGTCGAAGAGATCCCGTTGCGGCCCATTTACAGTTCGTCCGAAGCCGCCGGCGTCCCCAAAGAAATTACTTCCTACACAATGGCGAACGGCCTGCGCATTATTGTCTGGCCTGACCACGATATACCGAACGTCGTCATGTACAACTTCGTTCGTGCGGGCGGCCGCAACGAATACCCGGGCATCACGGGCCTGTCTCATTTTTTCGAACACATGATGTTCAACGGCACGACCAACCTCAAGCCCGGCGAGTTTGATCGTGTCATGGAGGCCGCGGGTGGCGCCAACAACGCCTCTACATCGAAAGACCTGACCGTTTACCAGGACTGGTTTCCGCGCTCGGCGCTCAAGACCATTTTGGAGCTTGAGGCCGATCGCATGCAGAACCTGGTTATCGACCCCGACGTTGTTGAAAGCGAGCGCGGCGTTGTTTACTCCGAGCGCCGGCTGAGTGTAGACAATGACAATGACGGTCGCCTTTACGAGCAAATGCTCGCGACCGCGTTCCTCGCTCATCCCTATCAATTCCCGGTGATCGGCTGGCCGTCGGATATCGAGAGCTGGACGCAAGAAGATCTCGAGTCGTATTTCAAAACCTACTACGCGCCGAATAACTGCACGATGGTTTTTGCGGGCGCCGTGTCGCCGGAGGAGATCTTCCTGCTGGCAGAACAGTATTTTGCACCGATTCCAAGGCAGCTGCCGCCGCCGCCCGTGCGCACGGTCGAGCCCGAGCAGGCCGGCGAGCGCAGGTTGGTCATCGAGACCGAGGCCCAGGCGCCATTGCTGCACCTGGCGTTCCACGCGGGTCGCGCGTCGGATCCCGAAACACTGCACATGCAGCTGTTGCTGCACATCCTGACCGACGGAAACTCGTCGCGCCTGCATCGCCTGCTTGTCGAAGAAGAGCAAATCGCGCTGAGCGTCGGTAGCATACAGATGGAGGGCTTTGACCCCGGGCTCGTCTATTTCTACCTGACGCTGCCGCCGGGAGCCGATATCGATGCCGTCGAAGCGCGCGTGCTCGAAGAACTTGCACGCGTTGCCGTTCAGGGCGTGACAAGGCCTGAACTCGCGAAAGCCCGCAACATCGTGCTGGCCGACTTCTGGCGCGAGATCGCCACGATCAACGGCAAGGCGTCCGCGCTTGGCCATTTCGACGTGCTCACGGGAAGTTATGAAAACCTGTTTTCCCTGCCGCAGGACGTTAACGCCGTCACCGCTGCGCAGATTCAGGCCGCTGCCGCGGACGTCTTTCGGCCGAACAACATGACGGTCGGCGTTCTTCGCGCGCCGGCGGACAGCCCGGGAGCAAAAAAATGAATGCTGTCCGCGCTTTTTGCATCGCGTCTGCGCTGTTCCTGCATGCCCTCGGCGCGCACGCGGCGGGCGTATCTCTGCCGGCCCACGAGCGCGTTGAGCTTGAAAACGGCACCGTCCTCCTGCTCAGTGAAAAACACGACGTTCCCCTGGTTGGCCTCGAGGCCATCGTGCGCGGCGGGGCTGTCTCGGACCCCGACGGACTTGACGGGATGGCCGGCCTGCTGTCGGAGCTCATGCAGCACGGCGCCGGCAAGCGCGATGCGGCGGCGTTCGCCGAGGCCGTCGCGGCCGTTGGCGGCGAGCTTTCTGCATCGGCCGGCCTGGAAGGCATCTATGTTTCGGCGGACTTCATGTCACGGGACGCGGAGCTCATGATCGAGCTCGTCGCGGATCTATTGCGGCGCCCTACGCTGGCGCCGGATGAGTTCACCAAGCTGCGCAATCGCTCGATCAACCTGGTAAAAGCCGCCAAGGGCGCCGATCCTGGCGAGCTGCTTCCCGCCTACGGCAACGGCTTCCTGTTTGGCAAACACCCCTATGGCAACCCGGTTGGTGGCGGCGAGTCGACACTCGCAGACATCACGCACGAAAAACTGCAGCAGTATTACGAAGAGCAGGTCGGCGGTGACCGGCTGATAATCTCCGTCGTCGGAAACTTCAACACGGTTGCCATGAAAGCGCGGCTCGCGAAAGCGTTTGGCGACTGGCGGCCCGCAACGATGCCGCTGCCGGCCCTGACTGCGGCTGGCAGACAAACCGGCCGTCGTGTGCTGCTGATCGACAAGCCCGGCGCCACACAAAGCTACTTCTGGATTGGCAATATCGGGGTCGCCGCCAATTACCCGAGGCGGGCGGATCTCGACCTGGCCAACACGGTTTTCGGCGGCCGCTTCACATCGATGCTTAACACCGAGATGCGCGTCAAGGCAGGCCTGACCTATGGCGCTCGTTCGATAGTGCGGCGGCCATCGCAGCCCGGAGCCGTTGTCATCAGCTCTTCCGCTGAAACCGGCACGACCGTCGAGGCGATTGACATGGCGCTCAAAGTCCTCGCTCGGCTACGCGATTCCGGCATCAACGAAGACACGTTGGAATCTGCGCGCAACTACATCATGGGGCAGTTCCCGCCACGCCTCGAGACCGCCCCGCAGCTTGCCGCGCAGTTTGCGATGCTTGAGCAATACGGGCTCGACGTCGCCTACATCAACGACTATGCCGCCGCACTCTCAGCCGCAACCACCGACTCCATTGCAGCGGCAATTAACGAAGTTTATCCGTCGCCCGAAAACCTGAGCTTTATTGTGATCGGCGATGCCGCCCTGATCCGTGAAGACATCAGCCAGTACGGCCCGATAAGCGAAATGTCGATCGACGAGCCGCGCTTCCGATAGCCGGCCGAAACCGCGCTGAATCGCGGCAGCTAACGGCAGTTACTTGCCAATGCAAAACTCCGAGAAAATCTTGCCGAGCAGCTCATCGCTCGTAACGGCCCCGGTTATTTCGCCGAGGGACTGTTGGCAGAGGCGCAGCTCCTCGGCCAGCAGCTCGCCCGCGCGCGCTTCCAGAAGCGCCTGGCGGCCGGCCAGGAAATGCGCTTTCGCGCGGGCCAGCGCGTCCAGATGCCGGCGTCTTGCCGTGAACGCACCCTCCCCCTGGTTTTCGTAACCGGCTAACTTTCGAATCGCCTCTCGCAGAACATCGACGCCCGCGCCGGTTTTTGCCGACAGGTTAATCGAGTTTTCGGCGGCTGCGCCGGCCTGCTCGTCCGTCAGATCGATCTTGTTGCGGACAACAATTACCGGAGTTTCTTCGGGCAGCTCTTCGTCTATGCCACCATGATCCGGCTCTGAGGCGTCCTGAATCCAGAGCACGGCATCTGCGTTTTCAACGGCTTTGCGGGCGCGCCGGATCCCTTCGGCTTCTATGCGGTCCGGATCATCGCGCAGGCCGGCCGTGTCGACGAGCTCAACGGCCAGGCCGTCGATGTCGATCTGCTCGCGCAGGATATCCCGCGTCGTGCCGGCAACTTCGGTGACGATCGCGGCCTCCTGCCCGCTAAGAAGATTCATCAGGCTGGACTTGCCGGCGTTGGGCTTGCCAACGATGACCACCTGGTAGCCGTCGCGCAGCACGCGGCCCTGGCGGGTCTCATGCAGCAGCGCATCAAATGTAGTCGCGCAGTCCTCTAACCGTGACAAGAGCTTTTCGTCTGAGAGGAAGTCAATCTCCTCTTCCGGGAAATCGATCGCGGCTTCAACGTGCATGCGCAAACCCGTCAGCATTTCGGAAAGCCCGTTGACCGCCTCCGAGAATGCTCCGGACAGTGAGCGTACAGCAGCACGCGCGGCTTGTGCCGTACCGCTGCCGATAAGATCCGCAATCGCTTCGGCCTGCACAAGATCGAGCTTGTCATTCAGGAACGCGCGCTCTGAAAACTCGCCCGGCGCCGCCTGCCTTGCACCAAGCTCGATTGCCGCATCAACGAGCAGTGACATGACCAACGGGCCACCGTGTCCATGCAGCTCAAGAACGGATTCACCCGTAAATGACGTCGGTCTTGGGAAATACAGCGCTATACCGGCGTCCACCTTCTGCCCGCGGGCGTTTGCAAACGGCCGGTACGTCGCCGTGCGGGGTTGCGGTAGACTGCCCAGCATGGCGCGTGCAATGCGTTCCGCCCCATCGCCAGAGATTCTGACGACACCGATGCCGCCGGTCCCGGGCGGCGTTGCCGAAGCTACAATCGTGTCTGCGCTGGACGCCATCCACCCATGAAAACACAGGTCAACTAATTATGCAGAATCAAAAAATCGTGTTCGAAAACCAGCGCGGGCAGACGCTGTCCGGCATTCTTGATCTGCCCGCGGCAGCGCCCGCTGGCTACGCGTTATTCGCGCACTGTTTCACGTGCTCCAAGAATCTTAAGGCCGCACACAATATCGCAGGTGCGTTGACCGACGCCGGGATCGCCGTACTTCGCTTCGACTTCACGGGCCTCGGCCAGAGTGAGGGCGAGTTTTCCGACACGAACTTCTCGTCCAACGTCGAGGATTTACTCTCCGCCGTCGGCTACCTGGATCGGGAGCACGAAGCGCCGGCAATCCTGATCGGACACTCGCTTGGTGGCACCGCTGTTTTGCAGGCCGCGGCCCAGGTTGATTCAGCCGTGGCTGTCGTTACGATCGGCTCGCCGTCCGAGCCGGGGCATGTAGCCAGGATGTTTGTCGGTTCCAGGAAGACCTTACGCGATCGCGGCGAAGCGACCGTCAATCTCGGCGGCAGGCCGTTCCTGATGAAGCAGCAGTTTCTCGACGACCTCGAAAAGCAGGATCTGCCCTCGTCCATAGGGGCGCTGCGTAAGGCGCTGCTAATCATGCACGCACCGCTCGACGACGTGGTCGAAATCGACAACGCTTCGGCTCTTTTCGTGGCCGCAAAACACCCCAAGAGCTTTGTCAGTCTCGACACGGCCGATCACCTGCTGAGCCGGGAAGCCGATTCGAAGTACGCGGGTCGTGTGCTGGCGTCCTGGGCCTCAAGATACCTGCCTCGCCCGACAGCCCCCGAAATGCCGTCGGGCTCTGACAGCGCGGTTGTTGCAAGAACGCGCGCGGACGGCTTCAAGACAGAGGTGCGCATGGCTGATTACGAGATCGTAGCCGACGAGCCGCGCTCCGTCGGCGGCACAGGCCTCGGCCCGACGCCTTACGACCTGCTGTCGGCTGCCCTTGCGACCTGCACCTCGATGACCCTGCGGATGTACGCCAATCACAAAAAGCTGCGTTTCGAGTCAGCAACTGTCCGAGTCGAGCATGACAAGATTCATGCAAAGGATTGCGAAGATTGCGAGAGCGGCGCCGGCAGGATCGACGAGTTCCGACGAACGATTTCGCTCGAGGGCGAGCTGACCGACGCAGAAAAGGCACGCATGCTTGAGATCGCCGATCGTTGTCCCGTACACCTAACGCTGCACGGCGAGACGAAGGTCCGCTCGACCCTCGCCTAGTCGTCTTTCTTTTTCTTCTTGCTGCTCTTTTGCGCTTTCGCCTCGGCCTCGACGACAGTATTGATTTTCCACTGTTGCGCGATCGACAACAGCGTGTTGGTCACCCAGTAAAGCACGAGGCCCGACGGAAAGAAGGCGAAAAACACCGTGAACATGACCGGCATGATTTGCATCACCTTGGCCTGAACCGGGTCAGCGGGGGCCGGCATCTGTATGAGTATCGGTAAACAGCCCGCGGCCGGGTTGACCTTCTCCCGCTTGTACAGCTCCATCATGGCCTGGCTCAGCGCCTGGCGATCGTCTTTGTAGCGATCCTGCAGCGCTTTCATGCGCGGCTGAAGGTTGCGCATCTTGGCCATCGAGCGGCCGCTCGATTCGGTTAGCTTGTAGAACGCGAGCTTGATGAGGAGCGTAACGAGAATAATCGAGACGCCCCAGTTTCCAACAAATGTGTGAACCTTGCTGAGCAACCAGAACAAGGGCTGAGAAATGATCGTCAGCCAGCCGTAGTCAACCGTGAGCTTGAGCGTCTTGTCGATCTCTTCCAGCTGGGACTGCAGTTTCGGGCCGACAAAAAGCGTCGTTTCAAACGTCTTGCTCGACCCGGGTGCTACCGCTTCAGCGCTTCTGCCGATGGTGCTGCTGACTGAGACATCCCCAACGACGGCCACCTCATACCGGTGCTCGATGCCGGGCTGCGGCACGACCGCACTGAGGAAGTGATGCTGAATCGATCCGAACCAGCCCTGCTTTGCATAGAACTCGACCCTGCCGTCCTCAACAAGATCGTCGTGTTTTAACTTGTCGGATTTTTCTCCGTTGTAGATTATTGGCCCGGCGAAGGAGTAAGAATCCACGTCGAACATCGACCTTTCCTGCCCCTTGAAATGGCGCTTGAGACGGACATACTCGGCGCCACTCCAGAGCGTTTCGGTGCCGTTCTTTACCTGCTGCTCAAGACCGATGGCGTAGCTGCCTTTCCTGAAGCGGTAGCGCTTCTCTATGACGATGCCGCTGCCGTCAGACCAGGTCAGCGGCACCACGATCTCATCTCGGCCGTCAAGTTCGTATGATGCCCGGGAGCTCGAGAACATCGCGAGGTGTGTCGCTTCGGCGGCGCCGCCGGTTGCGCGAACGCCGGACTCGATGAGCCCGGTCTCACCGGGGCGGGTACTCAATAATTCAACAAGGGTATCGGGCTGGTCTTTGGCCACCGGGTATCTAAGGAGTACGGCTTTTTGCAGCGTGCCGCCCTGCGTGCTGATTTCGATGTCCAGCACGTCCGTCGTGACGCGAATAACTGGCGCCTGTTGTTCAGCGATCGACTGGGCGGGTTCCTCGGGCGCCAGCGGGGCTGTCGATGACGTGCCAGGGTCGCTGATTTCCGGAAGGCTCGCGTCTGGTACGTTATCCAGGCCATGAGTCCGAAAAAAGCCCAAATCAGCAGTCGTTGGTTGTCCATCGATTAGCTTTCCTGCGGTATCCGTTTCGCTTTGCGGCAACGGCGCCAGTGGTTTTCAAGGCTTGTGAACATCTGCCGGTTGCTGGCGCTGGCTGCCTCCGGCTGATTGATCACGACGATATCCAGACCCACCAGTGACGCCTGCTGCTGGCGAAACGACTCCCTGACAATTCGCTTAACGCGATTTCGTTTTACGGCCTGGCGACAATGCTTCTTTGAAATCGCCAGCCCGAGTCTTGCGGCGCCCTCTTCGTTGCGCCTGCAGAGCACTGTAAATAAATTGTCCCGGCTTCGCGTGGCTTTTTGAAATACACGCCCGAAAGCAGCCGCATCAAGAAGCCGGTTGTTTCTTGCAAACCGGTTGCTTCGACTGCTCGTCAATCCTGAATTTTTGCTCTTCGCCGTACCCGGCGCCGGGGGCGTTACGGCGTCAACCGCGCGCGGCCTTTTGCGCGACGGCGCTTCAACACGAGGCGCCCGGCCTTGGTGGCCATGCGCGCACGAAACCCATGGTTGCGAGCGCGCTTGATTTTGCTGGGCTGAAATGTGCGTTTCATG
>CAMYIS010000178.1 GCA_947258485.1 uncultured Woeseiaceae bacterium | reverse complement strand
TACGCCCATGGCGTTCGTTGTGGATATACTCGAAACCATATTCGGCATGGAACGTACGCGAGCGACGCAGGTCATGTTAGAAGTACATACGAAAGGAAGAGGTGTTTGCGGAGTCTTCAATTTTGAAATCGCAGAGACCAAGGTGGCGCAGGTAATGGGTATCGCAAGGCAGCATCAGCATCCTTTACTTTGTACTATGGAAGAAACCTGAACTGGCAATGAGGCAGCACTATGCTCAGCAGTGAGCTTGAATTCTGTTTGAATGAGGCATTTCAACGCGCGCGGGATCGCCGTCATGAGTTCATGACGGTAGAACATCTCCTGCTGGCGCTGCTCGATATTCCAAAAGTGCATGAAATCCTCAAGGCCTGTGACGCGAATATGCCCGAGCTGCGCCGCCAGCTGGCCGAATGCGTCGACGAACAGACACCGCGGCTGGCTGACGAGGATGACACCGACGTGCAGCCAACGCTGGGCTTTCAGCGGGTGCTGCAGCGCGCGGTATTCCATGTGCAATCCAGCGGCAAGAAAGAGGTCACCGGAAGCAACGTCCTGGTGGCGATCTTCAGCGAAAAACAGTCGCAGGCAGTCTATTTCCTCAATTTGCAGGACATCACGCGTCTCGACGTCGTGAACTACATATCTCACGGATTGCCGCAGGTCCCGGGCGACGGTGGCGACGAGGAGGCCGACGCGCAGCTCGATTCGGACGCCGAAGTCGAGAAATCGCCACTCGACATGTACGCGACCAATCTGAATGAGCAGGCGATACAGGGGAAAATCGATCCGCTGATCGGCCGTGAACTGGAGATCGAGCGCACGGTGCAGATCCTGTGCCGCCGCCGCAAAAACAACCCTCTGTACGTGGGCGAGGCCGGGGTTGGCAAGACGGCGCTGGCCGAGGGGCTGGCCCGCATGATCACGGAAGAGCGGGTTCCCGAAGTGCTTCGTGACAGCACGATTTATGCGCTCGACATGGGCACGCTTATTGCCGGCACCAAGTACCGTGGAGATTTCGAAAAGCGCTTGAAGGGCGTGATCGCCGAGATCAGCGAAGATCCCGGTGCAATTCTCTTCATCGATGAAATTCATACCGTTATAGGCGCCGGGGCCGCTTCGGGTGGGGTCATGGATGCGAGTAACCTGATCAAACCCGTGCTTGCCAATGGTGAAATCCGCTGCATCGGATCCACGACCTATGCGGAATACCGCGGTATTTTCGAGAAAGACCATGCGCTGGCGCGGCGATTTCAGAAAATAGATGTCCCCGAGCCGAGCATCGAGGAGACCGTGGCCATTCTGAAGGGGCTGAAGTCCCGATTCGAAGAGCACCACGGCATTCGTTACGAAAACGCGGCGCTGGAATCGGCCGCGGAACTTTCCGCACGCCACATCAATGACAGGCATCTTCCCGACAAAGCGATCGACGTCATGGATGAAGCCGGCGCAAACCTACGGCTACGGCCCGTCGCCGAGCGCGGCGAGCTTGTCACTGTCGAGATGATCGAGAACATCGTGGCAAAAATGGCGCGCATTCCCGCCAAGAGCGTTTCTGCTTCCGATCGCGATGCACTGCGTACCCTGGAAAGGGATCTCAAGCTGACGATTTTCGGCCAGGATCGCGCGATCGAGGCGTTGAGCAGTGCGATCAAGATGTCGCGTTCCGGGCTGCGCGAAGAAGAGAAGCCAATCGGGGCATTTCTGTTCGCGGGACCAACGGGCGTCGGCAAGACCGAGGTGACCCGTCAACTGGCGATGTCGATGGGCGTCGAACTGCTGCGTTTCGACATGTCGGAGTACATGGAACGACATACGGTCTCTCGCCTGATCGGTGCGCCGCCGGGCTACGTGGGTTTCGACCAGGGTGGTCTGCTGACCGAGGCAGTCAGCAAGAACCCGCACGCGGTCGTCTTGCTCGATGAGATTGAAAAGGCGCATCCCGAGGTATTCAACCTGCTGCTGCAGGTCATGGATCACGGCACGCTGACGGACAACAACGGCCGCAAGGCCGATTTTCGAAATATCATTCTTGTCATGACGACAAATGCCGGCGCCGGTGAAATGAGCCGTGCGTCGATCGGGTTTACCCAGCAGGATCACAGCAGTGATGGCATGACGGTCATCAAAAAGTCGTTTTCGCCAGAGTTCCGCAACAGGCTGGACACGATCATTCAATTCGCCTCACTCGACATTGATTCGATCAAACGGGTTGTGGACAAACTCGTGGTCGAACTGGAGGCCAAGCTCGGCAATAACAACGTCACGTTGGAACTGGATGACGAAGCGAGAGAGTGGATCGCGGAACGCGGCTACGACCCGAAGATGGGTGCGCGGCCGATGGCGCGTGTTATCCAGGAACAGATCAAACGACCTCTGGCAGAGGAGCTTCTGTTCGGGAGTCTCGCGGATGGCGGGCACGTCAAGATAACGGTCGGTGCGGACGGCAATCTGCAGTTGAACGCTGAACCGGTACTCAAGGAACTCGAGCACCTGCCT
>CAMYIS010000177.1 GCA_947258485.1 uncultured Woeseiaceae bacterium | reverse complement strand
CATGGAGCCACTGGTCAGCGGTCGATGGACCGGCACCATGTGCCTGACCGAGGCGCATTGCGGGACGGACCTGGGCCTGCTGAAATGCAAAGCCGAACAAACGGCGGATGGCAGCTATCGCATAACCGGCTCAAAGGTATTCATTTCGTCGGGCGACCACGACCTTGCCGAGAACATCGTGCACATCGTGTTGGCGCGAATGCCCGACTCTCCACCGGGTACCAAGGGCATCTCGCTGTTTATCGTGCCCAAGTTCATTCCCAACGAAGATGGCTCGATCGGCGAACGCAACAATGTCAGTTGCGGCGCGCTGGAACGCAAGATGGGCATTCACGGCAATTCGACCTGCCTGTTGAACTTCGACGGCGCAACCGGATACCTGGTCGGGGACGAAAATAAAGGCCTGAACTACATGTTCACTTTCATGAACTTCGCCCGCCTCGGCACCGGGTTACAGGGACTCGCGCATTCAGAACTTGCTTTCCAGAACTCGCTTGCCTACACCCGGGATCGGCTGCAAATGCGTTCCCTGTCCGGTCCCAAAAATCCGGGCGGGCCTGCGGACCCGATCATCGTACATCCCGATGTTCGCCGCATGTTGCTGACGCAAAAAGCGTTTGCCGAAGGGGGCCGCGCTTTGCTTTATTTCGCCAGTACCCAGGGCGACATCCTGACGAAGTCCGACGACCCTGAGGCCCGCGAACTCGCCAACCACGTCCTCAATTTCCTGACACCTATCATCAAGGCATTTCTCACCGAGACCGGGCTCGAGAGTGCAAACCTCGGCCTGCAGTGTTTCGGCGGGCATGGCTATGTGAGTGAATGGGGCGTGGAACAGAACGTCCGGGATGCCAGGATCGGCACGCTCTACGAGGGCACCACGGGCATCCAGGCACTGGACCTCCTGGGCCGGAAAGTGCTGGGCACTCGCGGCAAGGCGCTCGCGCCGGTGACAGCCTTTATCCTGGACTTCTGCAAACGATCTCGAAGCCGCAAGGAACTCAGACCTTATCTGAAGACGCTGGTCCGGCTCACGAAGCAGTGGAAGTCGTTGACCCGAAAAATCGGCTTTGCCGCCATGCGTGACCGCGACGCTGTGGGCGCAGCCTCGGTCGACTACATCATGTTCTCCGGCTACGTGTTGCTTGGCGTCGTGTGGGCCGCCAGCGCGCGAGCCGCGTACAGGAGGCTCGAGCAAGGCACGACGGAAGAAGCGTTCTATCGTGCAAAGATCCAGACCGCGGAATTCTATTTCGCCAAGATCCTGCCGCGGACCACATCTCTGCTGGAAACCATGTCGACGGGACCCGACTCGCTGATGAAGATGGACGAGAATCAGTTCATCTTCTAGCAAGCGTAATCTAAAAGGTGAGCAGGATTCATAGACTGTCGTTACACCTTTTTATGAACGAGGCATCAACTGATTTCGCCTGCGAGATGCGGGCGTAAAACAGGTTCAGGTCCCGGGTCACATCCCGCCTGCTTCTTGAACTAAGCAATTCGAGGTTGTCAACCACGCCGAAAATTGCGTCCCTGTTGTCAATAAACCGCTTCAACGTATCCGGCAGCAGTTCATTGTTCGCGCACAACCCCCTGAACAGTCGCTGCCGCACATCTTGAATTTCTAATCGTGGATTCGGTGCAGCGTAGGGGGCATTGACCATCCCGGAAAAATCAAAATCGTAGGGCAGCGGCGTGAACGGAACGCCCTTTGTCGCCGACAGCAGGTCGATATTGTGACAGCAAAACTCGCCAGGCTCAGCATTGACCAGAGAGAACTCAGTATTGCGGATCATATACTGGAAAACGTTAACGAAGTTTTGCGCTTTGGGGTCGATGTCATCGTACGATATATCACCGGTCTTGATCACATGCAGGCTATTGCGCTCGGCAACATCGTCGTCGTCTTCAATCAGAAAGCCGACCTTTGTCATGGGTTTCGCACCCTCAGTATCAATGTAGTTGATCTGCAAGAGTCGCACGTGAAAACTCGTATCCGTCATCACATTGAGAAAGCGATATGCCAGGTATTCGCGTAGCACGAATTGCTCGTATTTCGAGTTCTTATTCTTGCAGTGAGTGACCAGCTTGAGTTTGTCCTGTCCGGAAAATTCCGTGTCGACGACTTGTTTCTTGCGGAGGTTCAAGCGAATCGGTGCAAAATCGCAGTGCTTCTTTTTCCAGCGGAACTTCCCTCGAGTGCGAATTTTTAAGTCGAGGGTATGCTTTGTACCGTCGTTCGCGGAGAAGCTGAGCGTACCATTAAGATATTCTTCTTTCGGGCGCTCTTCCATCAATGTGGTCAGCGGCGCCTCGATGGTTACCAGCAAAGGCGAATGACTGGCGAACAGGGGAGCGACTGTCTGAATGACCCCAGCATCATCCCGCGCCGCGGCGATCGGCGAGATAGTGAAGAGCGCGACAGCCACTGAATACAGCACCGCCCGCCCGTAGATGTTGTAACGCCTGACTGCCGATACCCGTCCCATTCGTGAATACTCACGCCATAATCAAACATGGACAATCCGTATCGCCCGCATTGGTTGCGACCTCTGGCTATTGTCGCTGCCATGGCCGAAATAGCTCAAAAATGCCGCATTCCGGCCGTGTATCGGCCGCTTTTCGCTGCTAATATCGGGCCGATGAGTACCGCCGCCGACATGTTGAAACCGCTGCCAGGCGTTATCGAGCCACGCTGGTCTCCGGGCACGGAGGTCTTGCCGCCGGACTCGTATGTCATCGATTGTGCCGACTACGCGATGGGCGAATCAGACCTGTCGCCGGAGTCACCGCTGGCCAGGCGTATGAACCGGACGTTCGACGAGGTCGGCCTGGTCTGGTTGGGGAATACGGGGCTCACGGACCTGCAGACGATGCGTCAATTCGGCAAACTGGTCGTCAAGAATGAGATGCGGTACCAGGGCGGCGCGAACCCGCGCGACAATCTTGAAGCGAATGTTTATGAGGTGGGCGCACCGCTGACAGCCTGGCTGCACTACCACCACGAGATGGCGTATATCTCCCACAGCACACGCATGTTGGGATTCCTCGGCCACAAGGCGGTTGCGGGTAAAGGGGCCACCTACGTATCCGACAACTTGCAGGCGACCGACGTGATACTGCAGACCGAGTTTGGCCAGAAGCTGAAAGAACTGGGTCTGTGTTATCACCGTAACCTGACAGACCGCGAAAGTTTCAGGGACCAGCCGCCAATTGGCGTCTATAACCACTGGCAAAAGTCGATGCTGACCGACGACCCAGACGAAGCGGTCAAGGTTGCGGAGGGGCGTGGCCTCGAGGTCGAATGGGGCAAGGATCGGCTGCTGAAAACACGCTACTACATCTCAGCGTTCGAGTATTTCCCGCTTCTCGATCGCAACGTTCTCTACAGCAGCGTTGCCGACGACGCGATGTGGTTCGACACCTGGCCCAACGTCATGCACCTGCCTTATGACGAGCGCCCGCTGGCGCTTACGTTTGGCGATGGCAGCGAAATGACGCGCGACGAGAAGCAGCTGTTCGTCGATATATATGATCGTTTCGGCATTCCCGTCGATTGGGACGTCGGCGACGTAGTCATCGTCTGCAACTATCGCTTCGCCCACGGCCGGCCGGGGATTCACCTCGAGCCCGGCGAGGAACGCGAACTCGGCGTGTTGATCGGCGATGCATACCAACGCGTCGGCGACCTGGACGGTAAATGGTAGCAACCCGAGCAACCGTCACGCCGGTTGCGTGCTGCCGCGTCGCTCCGCGCTGGGCGATTGACCGTAATGTTCCTTATAACTCTTGCTGAAATGAGAGCTCGAGACAAATCCGGTCATTGATGCGATCTCGACGAGGCTCAGACGCGATTGTTGCAGCAGCTCGCGAGCACGCAGCAGTCGAATCTGCAGGTAATGTTTCGACGGTGTCGACATCAGGTAACGCTGAAATATCCTCTGCAGCTGCCGCCGCGACAGCCCGACATATTCTGCAAGTTCGATCTGCGAGATCGGTTCTCTAATGTTCGCCTCCATCAGTTCGACCGCGACGATCAGTTTCTCAGACTGATTGCCTATCGTATGCCGCAGCGGCACACGCTGCGGATCGTCATGCTGCCGAACGCGCTCGTAGATAAACTGTTCGGCAACGCCGGCGCTGACGTCGCCGCCAAGCTGCATCCGCACAAGGTGCAGCATCATGTCGACCGGCGCAGTACCTCCGGAACTCGTATATCGATTGCGATCGATCGTATAGACGTTGCGGCTGACGCTGACACTTGGGAACAGATCGGTCAGCGACGCGATATTCTCCCAGTGAACGCTGCAGCGATAGCCGTCGAGCAGCCCGGCTTTTGCCAGGATATAGCTGCCGGTACAGACGGCACCAAGCACGATACCGTGATTGTCCGCGAGCTTCAGCCAGCGCAAGATCCGTTCAGTCGTACTTTCGTCGATGCGCCGGCCACCGCAGACAATAATGATGTCAAGATCGCTGAAAACGTCCGGATCGTCGATGCTGTACTCGGCATTGACCGACAAACCGTCGCTGGCAACGACGTCCTCACCGGTTTCGCCGATCGTGCGCCAACTATAGAAAGTCTGCCCTGACAGTCGGTTTGCCATTCGCAATGGCTCGACGGCCGACGACATCGAGATCAGCGAGAAATCGTTAATCAGTAAGAAGCCGAACCGGCATGGGAATGAGTGTTCTGACGTAGCCAATGCTGCAGATACTCCGAGAAGCTTCGGCGTACGATTATTTCATACACGGGGGCCGCGTCGATATAGCCTAGCAACACATTCGCCTTCGCCAGGCCGGACTGCGCACAGCCACCAACCTGGAACGCCGACGCATGCAGATCCAGAGTGCATCCTTTGGCCAGCAGCGCCGGCACATCCCCGCCCGACAGGTGCAGCGCGACCTGGCCGCCGCTGAGATCGTTAATCGCGACATGCTGACCGGCAAGCTCGCCTTCCAATTGCGCTACCAGGGAGGCAGCCCGGTCCGGTGGCGTGACAATCTGCCATTCGTCCGGGCCGAGCCAGTAGACACGATGTTCCGATCGGGTCAGCGTGTTTGGCTGCAATGGCAGAGGCTGTCCAAGTACTTCTGCAGCGCCTTCGACAAAACGATCGTCGTCGGCATTGCCGCGCAGGTTGATGTGGCCGAGGTCGACCTGGCGGAACTCAGTCATTTTGGCGCTCGCCTTTCGGATCGTAAAAAACCGGGGATACTATCGTCACTTCGGTCGTCGCACCGTCGCCACGCACGGCGTGAATTGTCTGTCCTTTTTTTGACCGGCCGCTTTCGACAAGTGCCAGCGCAACAGGGTGGCCGAGACACGCGCTGTAATAGCTCGAAGTAACATGTCCACACATCGGTACCGGTTCTGGCGCCTCTGGATCCGCGACGAGTTGTGCGCCCTCGGCAAGAACGGTATCGCCGTCCACCGACAGCAGTCCAACGAGCTGCTTGCGATTGTCGCGCGTGCAGTCCGGCCGCGACAGCGAGCGCTTGCCCAGAAAATCCTTGTCTTTGGACAGCAACCAGGTCATGCCGGCGTCGGCGGGTGTCACCGAGCCGTCCGTATCCTGGCCGATGATGACGAACCCTTTTTCGGCGCGCAGCACGTGCAT
Source organism: uncultured Woeseiaceae bacterium (assembly GCA_947258485.1). Lineage (GTDB taxonomy): Bacteria > Pseudomonadota > Gammaproteobacteria > Steroidobacterales > Woeseiaceae > UBA1847. The sequence continues at coordinate 3,811 of CAMYIS010000177.1, read as the reverse complement.
GGTCTCGGTACCGTACGGCGTAATATCGAACTCCCGGCCTGCATCCATCAGCGTGCGCCACATCTCGAGTGCATGATTGCTGTCGATATTGACTTCGAACGCGAGCTCGCCGCTGAAGCTGACGCGAAATAGCTGCACCGGTACTCCTGCCAACTCTGCATCCCTGACATTCATAAACGGAAAGCTCGTGTTGTCGAGGTCGATGTTGCAGCCGACTTTTTGCAAAAGCCTTCGACTGTTCGGCCCGACAACGGCAATCGTCGAGAACTGATCGGTCAGCGACGTCAGGTAGACGTCGAGTTCAGGCCATTCGGTTTGCAGCCAGCTTTCCAGCCAGCCCAGCACCGCTGCCGCGCCGCCCGTCGTTGTTGTCAGGTAGAAACGCTGTTCGCCGAGGCGCGCCATGACGCCATCGTCCATGAGCATGCCGTCCTCGCCAAGCAGGACACCGTAGGCACAGCGCCCTGTTTTCATACTGGCGATGTTGTGGGTGTATATCCTTTCGAGAAACTCGACTGCATCCGGGCCACGGACATCGATCTTGCCGAGTGTCGATGCGTCCATGATGCCAAGTGATTGACGGGTCGCAAGACATTCGCGATTCACCGCCGCGTGCAGGTCTTCGCCGTCTTGCGGAAAATACCAGGGACGGTGCCACTGGCCTACAACTTCAAACGGCGCTCCATTCGCGACATGCCATTCGTGCAGCGCGGTCGTACGAATCGGGTCAAACAGCTCGCCGACGTTTTCGCCGGCGAGTGCTCCGAAGGTCACGGGCGTATAAGCCGGGCGGAATGTCGTCGTACCGACTTCCGGGATCGTCTTGCCCAGGCATTCGGCAGCCACGGCCATACCGTTGATGTTGCCGAGTTTTCCCTGATCAGTGCCGAAGCCCAGCGCGGTATAGCGTTTGACGTGTTCAACGTTGCGGTACCCTTCGCGCACCGCAAGTCGCACGTCTGCCACGCAGGTGTCATTCTGATAATCGATGAATTGTTTTGCACACCGGTCGGGATCCCGTTCTGCCGGGACTCGCCATAGCGGCTCAAGCGACAAACCAGGTTCCTTACCTGTACTCGGTACCACAACATCCACAGCCGCAAAACCGCACTTTGAAGCCGCATCGTTGCCCGCCGCGACACCGTCTGCAAGGCAGTCGCCCAGCGACCATTTGCCGCGGGCGCTGCCGGCCGAGCGATTCGCCTGTCTGGACGAATCCGGCACGAAGCAGTGCAATTCCTCATCCCAGACATTTCGACCGCCGGCCTGCGAATGCAGATGCACGGCCGGACTCCAGCCACCGGACATCGCGAGCAGGTCACAGTCAATCCTAATCGTGCCACGAACGGTCTTTGCGGCATCGCCCGCCCATTTGCCGACGCTTACCGCTCTTACGCGCTTGCCGCCCTTCGCATCGACGACAACATGACCCGACAACACGGGGATACCGGCCTCCTCTGCTCTCTTACTGGCGGCACCCGGCACTTCCCGTCGGCTGTCGACGATGACGACGTCGGCGCCCGCCGCCTGCAGGTCGATAGCAGTCTGGTAGGCCGAGTTGTTATTTGTAAACACGACGGCGCGTTCGCCCGGGCACACGGCATAGCGATTTACGTACGTTGACACCGCCGACGCAAGCATGATCCCCGGCCGGTCGTTGTTGCAAAACACCAGCGGTCGTTCGAAAGCGCCCTGCGCCAATACGACCTGTTTCGCGCGCACGCGCCATGTCCGCTCCCGCGGGCCGGCACGCTGCGCCATCGGCAGGTGATCCGTGCAGCGTTCGGCGATGGTCAAAAAATTATGATCGAAGTAGCCAAACACCGTGCTGCGCGGCAACAGCGTGACGTTGTCCATCGCGGCCAGCTTTTTCAAGGTCGCGCGCAACCACTCGGCCGCATGCTGACCGTCAATTTCTACGCTGCGTGCGAGCAAGCTGCCACCGAGTTCCGCGTGTTCGTCGGCAATGATGACGCGCGCGCCCGCCTGGCCGGCCGCCAGTGCGGCCATCAGCCCGGCAGGACCGGCGCCGGCTACGAGTACGTCGCAGTGCGCGTTACGATGTTCGTAAATATCCGGATCGGGCGCTGTCGGCGCCCGACCGAAACCGGCCGAGCTGCGAATGATTCGTTCGTACCAGTGCCACAGTGCCTTCGGCCGCATGAACGTCTTGTAGTAAAAGCCCGCGCTGAAGACCTGGCCGAACACATTATTTATTGCGGCGAGATCATAGTTAACGCTTGGCCAGCCTTTTGTCGACGTCGCAGTCAGGCCGTCGTAAAGCTCGACCTGCGTTGCGCGAAGATTCGGTCGCGTCGATGCGCCTTTGCCGATCTGCATGATTGCATTGGGCTCTTCGGCGCCACTGCCGACGATGCCACGAGGCCGGTGTAGCTTGAAACTGCGCCCGACCACGGAAACGTCGTTTGCGAGCAGCGCCGATGCGAGCGTATCGCCGCTGAATCCTTCGAGCTGGCGCCCGTTGAAACGGAACTTAATCGGCTTTGAACGATCGACGCGCCCGCCGCTGCTGAGCCGCTTAGCTTGCCCGACCATCATCGTTCACTCTTGCCGTTGCCATTCCGGAGCGTCTTACTGGCAACAATGTCGTAAGTCACGGTATCGCGCTCGACTTCGAACCAGCGCCGGCACCCCTGCGCGTGATTCCAAAGCTCCTTGTGCGCACCGCGCGGGTTTTTTCGCATGAACAGGTAGTCAGCCCACTCTGCGTCGCTGAGCGCAGACGGATCCTTCGGCCGCGCGATACCTGCTTCGCCGCCGTAAGCGAACTCGGTTTCCGCGCGTTCACCACAGTAGGGGCAGGAAATCAGCAGCATCGTCGCACCCTCTTAATGCGCGACGGCCGCAGCGCCGTGCTCATCGATCAGTGCGCCGGTCTCGAAACGGCGAAGATCGAAAGGCGCATTCAGCTCGTGCGGCTCGTCGCGTGCAATCGTGTGCGCAAATGCCCAGCCAGAGCCAGGCGTGGCCTTGAAGCCACCCGTACCCCAACCGCAGTTGAAATAGAGTCCATCGACCGGCGTCTTACTGATGATCGGACACGCGTCCGGGCAGATATCGACGATGCCACCCCACATGCGCAGCATGCGCACCCGGCTGAAGACCGGAAACAACTCGACCATGGCTTCCATCGTGTGCTCGATCGTCTGGAAACTGCCGCGCTGGCCGTAGCCGGTATAGGCATCGATGCCGGCGCCAATCACGAGTTCGCCTTTGTCGGACTGGCTCGCGTAACCGTGCACGGCATTTGACATGACGACCGTATCGAGCACTGGTTTTATCGGCTCCGAGACCAGTGCCTGCAGCGGGTGACTTTCGATTGGCAGGCGCATGCCTGCCATATCGGCCAGCACAGTGGCGTTGCCAGCGACGACGACACCGATTTTCCTGGCATTGATGGTGCCGCGCGTCGTCTCGACGCCGGTGACCTTGCCGTTTTCGCGATTGACGCCCGTAACCTCGCACTGTTCGAGAATATCGACGCCGAGTGCATCGGCCGCTCGCGCGAATCCCCATGCCACGGCATCGTGTCGGGCGATCCCGGCGCGGCGCTGCAGCGAAGCGCCGAGTATCGGGTAGCGCGCCGTCGGCGACGTATTGATAATCGGAATCGCTTTCTTGATTTGTTCCGCATTTACGACCTCGGCATCGATGCCGTTCAGCCGATTCGCAGCGACCCGGCGCTCGATATCGCGCATGTCCTGCAGAGTGTGGCCGAGATTGTAAACGCCGCGCTGACTGAACATGACGTTGTAGTTCAGGTCCTGGCTGAGTCCTTCCCAAAGTTTCA
>CAMYIS010000176.1 GCA_947258485.1 uncultured Woeseiaceae bacterium | reverse complement strand
CTCCGACTACGGCGTTTGGGTGTATGACGAAGAAATTTCGACGCCCAAGAAAAAAGAATAATCGGGCGTGAAACGGGGGTCAGATCCGCTTGGGTCTGATCCCTTTTTTATTTAGCACTGGTCTTACGGCGCCGCCGCGGCTCTTTTGGCAGCGTCGATTCGCGCAGTTCATCCAGTGTCTCGAGCAATTTTCGCCGCTCAGAGCGAGTCTCTTGAGTGCGTTTCGACAAGTGGCTCGGATGTTGCTCGCGATCCAGCCAGAACTTGCCTGAGACCTGGGCTGCCTCGGTCGACGCCGCGAGCCAAACGGCCGTGTCGGCGCCTTCTGCCGGCGTGCGCAACAGCCGTTTGGTGATGCGGTAGAAACCTGGCAGTGCCGTTTCAACGCCGGGGGTATCGGCCCAGCCGGGATGCATGGCATTGACGACGATCCCGTCCTTGTGCCAACGCTCTGCCCATTCCTCGGTCATGATCATGAGGCCGCGTTTCGCGCGTGCATAGGCCACGGATCCCGAGTATTCGCCCCGCTGACTCTGCAAATCGTTCACGCGAATTTTTTGCGAGTACATGCCGCCGGACAGCACGTTAACGACGCGCGGCGACTCGGCCTTTTGTAGCAAGGGATACAGTCGCTCCGTGAGAATGCAGGGGCTCAGCAACAGCAGCGCAAAACTCTTTTCGAAGCCCTCGGGCGTCTGTTGCCTGGGATTGAACAGGGCACCGGCGTTATTAATCAGCATATCGACAGGTTCGTCAGCGGCCAGCAGCCGATCGCACAGCGCGTGCACCTCTGACATAACGGAAAGGTCGGCAATCTCGTAAGCGATGCGTTGATTACCGGTTTGTTCCTGAAGTTCGGCGACGAGTTCTTCGGCCTTGTTCCCGTCGCGGGCGACCAGGGTCAGGCGCGCGCCCAGCGCTGCCAGCTGATGAGCCGCGGCCTTGCCAAGGCCCGAGGTTGCTCCCGTTATCAACGCGTGACGGTCGCCCTGGAACGCCGAAATCGCCTCCCAACGCCGGCGCGACTCGCGATAACCCAGTTTGGTGAATCGCCAGATGCCAGGAAGGATCAGCCGATCGGCCGTGGCCAGTATTCTGGACGCCCGCGGCACATCAAACTTGTCTTCCAACGCCTCTTTTAAGCCCGCCATCGCGCTCTTGCCAACGCGCTCCATGGCGGCAGGAAACGCCCGATTGAAGGCAGCCAGTGGCGCGGGAAAGTCGAATTTGGCGATGTAACGAACGCGTGTGCCTTTGCGGCTGGCCTTGAACCGTATTTCCTCGAGCGCGGTGAAAAAGCGCGAATCCACGGTCATCAGCATGCGCGCATTCTCTTCAAATTCGATGACGCGATACTGCAGGGAGAATCCCGCCTTCATGTCGACCTGGTATTCACTGTCAACGCCGGGCGCCCCGGGGGTTTGCTTGATGCCGCGGGCAACGGCCGGATCCCACTCCTCTATGCGGGAGAACTCGGATACATAGGCAAACACCTCGTGCAGCGGGCGCTGCACGTCGATGGTTTCGTCGAGGGTCAAGGTTTTACTCATCAGCTCTGCATCATAGGCCCGCTGTTCCTGTATTAATACAGGGGGATACAAAACGATACAGGTTACGTCAGTCGGCTCATGGGTGTTTGTTTGCATCGATTCACGGTGTAGGCTGCAAGTTCACGGCGGGTCTGGATGGTATTCGCCGCATGCGAGGAGATAGGTCAATGAAGCTGCGTTACAAAATCACCGGTGGCATCCTGGTTGTTCTCGTCGTAGCGATAGGCTCACTGGCCCTGGTCCTTAGCCACAACTCGGCCTGCGAACAGGCACCTGAAGTCTCCAGTGACGCGGAGACTATGAAAGCCATCGTGCACCGTTGCTATGGTTCGCCGGATGTCCTCGAGGTCGAAGACATCCAAAAGCCCACGCCTGACGACGATGAGGTCCTTGTCAGGGTTCACGCCGCGTCCGTCAACCCGCTCGACTGGCACTACATGCGAGGCTCGCCCTACATCATGCGCCTGGGGACCGGCATCGGCTCACCCAAAGAGACGCGACTGGGCGTTGATTTCGCGGGAACGGTTGAAGCAATTGGCAGCAACGTCTCGCGCTTCAAACCCGGCGATGCAGTATTCGGCGGCAGAACCGGGGCTTTCGCCGAGTACATAACCGTTCGTGAGGGCGGGGCGCTGGCGATGAAACCGGCCAACGTGAGCTTTGAGCAGGCAGCCGCGGTCGGGATCGCGGGAATTACGGCACTGCAGGCGCTGCGCGACCATGGGAAATTGGAACCGGGGCAGAAAGTCCTGATTAACGGCGCGTCGGGTGGCGTGGGCACCTTTGCCGTGCAGATTGCAAAGGCGTTCGGGGCCGAGGTGACCGGCGTATGCAGCACACGAAATATTTTGATGGTGCGATTCATCGGTGCCGATCACGTTATTGATTACAAGCAGGAGAACTACACCGAAAGCGGGAAGCAATACGACCTGATCGTTGACATGGTTGGCAATCACTCCTTGTTGGCAAACAAGCGAGTACTTAGTCCTGACGGTATTTTCGTCATGGTCGGCGGGTCGAAGGGAAACTGGCTTGCGCCACTAATGGGTCCAATCAAAGCGTTCCTGTTATCGCCGTTCGTGAAGCAGGACTTCGGCATGATGCTGGCAAGATTCAGCCAGGATGACCTGGCCGTGCTGGCCGATCTGATGCAGGAGGGAAAACTGACGCCCGTCATCGACAGGGATTACATGTTGAGTGAGGTTCCGGCAGCGATACGGTATTCGGAAGAGGGACACGCGCGCGGAAAAATAATCATAGAATTGCGGTAGAATCCGGGTCCCCTCAGACAACAATCAATCAACATGAAGGGCGGGACCAGAGACGCATGAAATGGTGGGGTAAATACACGCTGACAAAAAACCGCTGGGCGCACTGGCGTGTTGGTCCATTCAGTCTCTATGCAAAACCCAAGGACCGCGAGTGGCACGTCGCCATCTGGCAGAATACGGATGCTCAGGATTCGAGTTTGCTGCTGGATGCCGCAAGCGCCACCGAGCCGGATGCAGAGACCTACAGTTTTTCTCGCTACGCCATTGGCAGTTCGGAAACGGAACTGGAGCTGAAACCGCGGCTGGGTGATCGTCCGTTTATCGTGTCGCCGGAGCAGCCACTGTTTCTGCTCGCCGGTCAGGAATCGGTCCTCTACGTCAGCACGATTGTCTGGATCCAGGCCGGCGTTGCAAACGGGGACGGCAACGTGCTGCTGGACGCGCCGACTATCCGCCGCTCGGACACCTGGTTCGGCGACAATACGCGGCAAGGTGAGCTTTGCTACTCAACAAAAACCAGCGCAAGGACGGAGCTGGGGGACGTCCAGCCACGGCCGCATCGAGCCGTGACGCCCGTGGAGATACGTAACGACGGTGCCGGGATCTTGCCGATCGAGCAGCTGCGTGTCCCGGTGCCGGCATTGTCCCTGTATTCCGATGACAACGATCAGCTATGGACCGATGCCGTTTGTTTTGTCCGCCAGGAGGGAGAGGACAGCGCGGCCATGACGACACCGGAGCCAAGCGCACACCTGCCCGGTAAGCGCACGCTGATCGAGAAGCCTCGCGTGCCGGTCGAAACCGGTACGATCGTGAAGGCTTTTAGTAAATTGCTTAGCTAACGATGCCATGGACGCCTTAACCGAACTCTCCCTGAATCAGCAAGTCTTGCTTTGGATCAAGGCGATGCTGATCCTCGTTGTCGGCCTGCTCCTCGTGCGTTTGATTGCAAATGCCCTGTACCGCGCGGTAGACGGTTTCATGGGAATTGCTGCCGCCGTGACGCTCAAGCGGATTGTCATTTACCTGCTGTCGGCTATCGTAGTGCTGTCGACGCTGTACCAGCTGGGATTTGATCTTGGCGTCCTGCTGGGCGCTGCCGGAATTCTGTCCGTCGCGCTAGGTTTTGCTTCACAGACATCGGCGTCCAATCTTGTCAGCGGCTTGTTTATGGTGCTGGAGAAGTCGTTTGCGATAGGCGACACCATCCAGGTCGGCGGTACAACTGGTGAAGTGCTGTCGATCGATCTTCTTTCCGTTAAAGTCCGAACCTTCGACAACCTATTTGTCCGCATACCGAATGAATCGCTAATAAAGACAGAAATAAAAAATCTGAGCCGCTTCCCGATTCGTCGTTACGACATGCAGGTTGGCGTCGCTTACAAAGAAGATCTCAAAAAGGTCAGTGACCTTCTGATCGAAGTGGCGGATGCTTACGAACATTCTCTGGACCACCCGCGACCACTGATTATTTTCCAGGGTTTTGGCGAGTCATCCATGGACCTGCAGTTTTCAATTTGGACAACAAGAGAGAATTATTTGACTGTCCGAAATGAAATGCCGGCGCGAGTTAAGGACGCGTTTGACGATGCCGGCATCGAAATACCATTCCCACACCGCACTCTTTATACGGGTTCGGAAACAACAGCCTTTCCGATTCGCAGTGAATAGGCGGGTTCGCATCGCCGCGGACCACGGACTGATCGTCGAGTGAAGCGGCCCGATTTTCCTATCGGGCTTTCAGCACTGCCTCGATTTCAGCGACCTGGGCTTCCGTAACCGGCTGAAATTTTCCGAGCGAGCAGGTCATACCTGTTGTCCAGCTGCCGCCCCAACGCCACGGCCAGCGCCGGTACCACGGCCAGTCGAACCAGTCGGCGGCCTCGAACCTGTCCGCATCGCACATGCGCCTGGCGCTGAACGACTTCACGATAAGAACCTGGCCGTGCCGCAGGTCCGGACAGCGCGTTCGCAGCGTGTTGATCCACTGTTTGCCACGCCGACCCTCGAAAAGTATGCGCCGGTCGTCGAGCGCCCGGAAATTGCGATATTCGTTTTCTGACAGGCACCGTTTGGTCTCGCCGAATTCGGCTGGATCGAGTGGTGCACTCAGTATTTCTGCGATGTCCGCTTCGGCGGCCTGTCGCCGGCTTTCGACCTCGGGCGACGTGGCGCAGCTTGCACACAGCAAAGCAGCGGCCAGTGCCAGGTACAGGGTCTTGTTGATTGCGCGCATGATCCGCTCCTTATCTTCACCACACAGCATGACGCTATCACGGGCCTGAGGGCGCCGACATAAGGGAAATGTGCAGTAAACGGATTTGCTGCTGGTGCGTTAAGACACTAAAGAGGTAGCTGTTTCCGGCCTTATTTCGCCTCGCCCAGAACCGTCATGGTATCCCTTCTGACACCGTCTTCGGCGGCTGCTGCCATGCCTTCCTCTGACGTCAGCATAGCGTCAAGCGCATCCATGTCGGTGACGGCGATCACGAGCCCGGTCAGGTTCGGATTGTCAGCGCTTCGGAAAGTGTGCACATGTGCCGCACCATTTTCCGCGAACAGCCTGTGGCGACTGTTTTCACCGCGCCAGGCGGCCAGCCATTTCTCGGCATCGTCCACCTCGTGCGTAATCATGAGGTGTGTCATCGGCGTTTTCTCGGCCTGCATTGCGCCATTGCTATTCCAGATATCGTTGGCGATGCGCCACTGGCCATCGTCGTCTCGACGCCAGGTCTCCATAAACTTGCCGGTGTCTACAGTCTCGTCACCGGACCGCAATTCGTAAATACCTACGCGGTAACCGATATCGCCAGAGACCATTGCTTGCAGCGTGGTGAGCTCACCGCTCATGCCGGCATCAATCATCCCACCGAACATTGAGCGAACGGCATCGTGGCCGCTCATGGCCTCGTCATTTGGCGGCATCAGGCGTGCGTCAGTCGTGTAAAGCTCCACGAGCGTATCGACATCCTTGGCGTTTAATGCCGCGTCCCAGGTATCGGAGCGCGACGTGATAAGCGACGGGTCGGCGGACTGGGGGGCCTGATTGCAACCGGTAATCACAAAGAGTAACGGGAGCAGGGCAAGTAGGTGTTTCATGTCTGAAATCCTTTATTGATTGTTGTGCTGGTTGGATACATTGAAGCGTAGCAGAGAAATGCAGATTTCGCTGGCCGGGGCTGTATTCAGGAATGTCCCCATCGTCTGCCCCGTCAAGGCTGAGCACAAAGCGCAGCCAAAAAAAAACCCCGCACGAGGCGGGGTTTCAATTGATGCACAGTCTTGCTTATCGGCCGAAGTAGAAACGGCCCTCGAGCGTGTATGACGATGCGTCATCGCTCCACTCGGCACCGAGACCCAGCGCGAAGGCGTCCGTAAAGCTGTACAGTCCACCCACTCCAAAGCCCGTATCGTCGCCGCTGTCGCTGAAATCGACGTAGCTGATGCCGGCGTTTAGCTCGATCTCTTCGCTTGCCGCGAAACGCAGGCCCAAGCCGAGGCCAATGCCGTTGTCATCGGCACCACCCAGTCCCGGCGCATCGAGATCGATGTACTGATACGACACGCTGGCCACCAGGTCGACGACCGGTGTCAAACTGGTGTGATAGCCGAGACCAGCACCGAGCGTCGTTGCATCGATGCCGAAGTCAAGACCCGCGGCTTGGTAGCCCGCAAACACGTGAAAGTCCTCGTTGATGGCATAAGACCCCGCGAGGCCGAAGCCGTCACCGTCGACATTGATGTCATCGAATTCGATGATGCCGTAGCCCAGCGAAAAATAATTGTAATCAAACTCTTTTGCGCTGGCCGAAGCCGTAAGCGCGAGAAACAATAGTACTAATGATGAACGCAGCATTGCGCTCTCCTTTCTTTGCCCAAGAACGGCGCATCCTAACAAAAAAAACCGCGGTTCGACCCCGGATTAGTGCCGATTTTTTGATTATTTTCTGCGTTATGTCCTGATAGCCAAACAGGCGTCAAACCCCTAAATTAGGGGTAGCGGGCCGATGCAGAGCCGTCCGCCGAGCGGGGTGATGAGCGACTACTCGAAATTGCGCGAGCGCATGGTAAAGCGCCAGATAGCGGGGCGCGGCGTCAGGTCGAAGCCGGTTCTCGACGCAATGCGCAAGGTGCCGCGCGAGCGATTTTTACCCAGAGGGCATGGGGTATTCGCCTACGACGACTCGCCGCTGCCTATTGGAGAAGGCCAGACGATTTCACAACCCTATGTCGTGGCCTTCATGGCGGAGGGCCTGGGTCTCGAGGGCGGCGAAAAGGTACTCGAGATTGGCACGGGATCCGGCTATGCGGCCGCCGTGCTTGCCGAAATCGCCGCCGAGGTCTACACGATCGAACGCATCGAGGGCCTTGCGTCAATGGCTAAATCCAATCTCGAGGCGCTCGGCTATGACAACGTACACGTACGGTGCGGGGACGGCACGCTCGGCTGGCCCGAAGAAGCACCGTTCGACGGCATCGTCGTTGCGGCCGGCGGCCCTGACGTGCCTGATGCTCTGAAACACCAGCTCAAGACAGGCGGTCGCCTGGTCATACCCGTTGGCAGGAGCAAAGCCTACCAGGAGCTCGTTCGGGTGACACGAGTTGCCGACGACGAGTACCAGACAGAAAACCTGCTGCCGGTCCGCTTTGTTCCGCTCGTGGGCGAGGAAGGTTGGTCCTCCGAGTACTAATCACTGCACAACACGTTGAAAACAAATGCTTTTGGCCAGACTGCGATGGTCGGCGGGCTGAATACGTGGCAGACTATTGGCGTAGCGTCCATCAAGAGGTGCACCGCATGGCAATTGAGAGCAGCCGGACCGTCTCCGAGTCCAGTTTCGATCGTTCCCTGGTCCTCTGGATCATGAGCCGCATTGGCAATCCCAATATCTCCATTCGGCTGTGGAACGGCGATGAATTCCCGGTAACGGACGGGCGGCCGGTCGCTTGCATGGAGTTTCGCGAGCGACGAGCGGTGTTTGAGCTCCTGCGATCGCCTTCCGTGGGCTTTGGAGACTGCTATACCGAGGGACTGATCGAGATCCACGGCGATATGCTGGCGTTTGCCAACGAGGTCACGGCGGCCATCACGAAGAAAAAAGACGGCGGCTATTACGGTCCCAAGATTCGATCGTTACTGTACGCGCTGCGGGTCAACTCGCTGGACCGCTCCCGGCACAACGTTCGCCACCACTACGACCTTGGCAACGATTTCTACAGGCTGTGGCTCGACGAACGCATGGTGTACACCTGCGCCTACTACGACACGCCCGCCGCGACATTGGCCGAAGCGCAGGTTGCCAAACTCGAGCACGTCTGCCGCAAACTTAATCTGCAGCCGGGGCAGAGGGTCATCGAAGCCGGCTGCGGCTGGGGTGCGCTGGCGATACATATGGCCGAGCACCACGGCGTCGACGTAATCGCTTATAACAACTCCAAAGAGCAGGTTGCTTTCGCCAGGGACAGGGCGGCGGCCAAAAACCTGGACGGCCGAGTGACGTTTGTCGAGGATGACTACCGCAAAGTCGACCAGCGTTGCGACGCGTTCGTCTCCGTCGGCATGTTGGAGCATGTCGGGTTGGCCAACTTCAGAACGTTCGGCGCACTCATCAATCGATGCCTCAAGCCCGGAGGTTTTGGCCTGGTCCACTCGATCGGCCGAAGCTTTCCGGACAGAACGGATCCCTGGATCGTCAAACAGATTTTCCCTGGCGGTCACATCCCGAGCCTGAGCGAAATGATGCGCGTGTTCGAACCGTACAAGTTCTCGATTCTCGACGTCGAAAACCTGCGCCCGCACTATGCCCGTACCTGTGCGAGCTGGTTGGAAAATTTCGAAGCGGTAGCCGACAAAGTTGCCGACATGTATGACGAGGAATTCGTGCGCATGTGGCGCCTGTACCTTGCGGGTTCGTCGGCGGGATTCCAGTCGGGCACCTTGCAGCTCTACCAGGTTGTATTCACGCCGCGCGGCAACAACAGGGTACCGTGGACGCGCGAATACCAGTATTCGGAGACCTCGGGGAAGCATTAACGTGCAATTGGCTGATGCCATCGTCGTAGGCGGCGGCCCCGCGGGCTCAAGCTGTGCCTGGAAACTCGGCGAGGCAGGGCTCGACGTACTGGTGCTGGATCGGGCGGCTTTCCCGCGGCCCAAGCTGTGTGCAGGTTGGGTCACGCCCGAAGCGATGGCGGATCTCGAGCTCGATCCGAACGACTACCCGCTCAGCTTGATGACATTCGATGAACTCCACCTGCACTGGAAGATGCTGACCGCGAAGCCGAAATCCCGCCAGCATTCGATTCGTCGCTTTGAATTCGACGAATTCCTGCTGCAGCGCGCCGGTGCCACGGTGCTGCAACACAAGGTTCGTGAAATCCAGCGGGACGGCGGCGACTACATCGTTGATGATGCATTCCGTTGCAAATACCTGGTCGGTGCGGGTGGTAGCGCTTGCCCGGTATACCGGGCGCTCTTTCACGATGACAATCCGCACAACAGTGCGCTGCAGACCGCGACCTATGAACAGGAGGAACAGGAGTTCGCCTACGACTGGAAAGACCCCACGTGTCACCTCTGGTTTTTCGACGACGGCCTGCCGGGGTATGCGTGGTACGTGCCGAAGGCAAATGGCTACATCAACGTTGGTCTCGGTGGCATGGCCGACCAACTGAAGCAACAGGGCGGCAACGTTCGGGATTATTGGGGCAAGTTTGTCGACAAGCTGCGGAAACGCGGGCTCGTTAGTTACGATCAATATCATCCCACGGGCTATAGCTATTTCCTGCGCGGAGATGTCGGCATCGTTAGCGATCGCAACGCTTATATCGTCGGGGATTCCGTCGGTCTTGCGACTCGCGACATGTGCGAGGGTATCGGACCGGCTATCAAGAGTGGCTTGCTCGCTGCACATGCCATCGCGACCGGCGAAAAGTATTCACTCGCCGGGATCAACAAGTTCAGTGGTGGCGGTTTCGCCAGCAAGCTGCTCGAGCGAAAATTCGCTGGCGCGCCATAAATAGCAGGTCGCCACTGCAAACTACTGTCGCGCAGGCAGACACCTGAAATTGACTGCGGCGATGGCATAAATAACGAGCGCAAGCAGGATCACGACGGTAAACCCGAACTCGATCGCGAGCAGGGTGGCCAGGACCGCGCTTATGACCGAAGCATAGCCGTTGATGCCCCATGCCCAGGGAATGAAATCAGGCGCAATTTCGGCAACGCGCTTCAGCCCCAACGGAAACGGCATACCCATGGCGAACGCGAGCGGCGCAATTAACGCCACCGACATGACGACTTTGACCAGGTCGGAGTGGCCGATAAAGCGCTGAAATACGATCGGCAGCAGGAGCAGGTACACGAGCGACAGCAGCGCAATGCCGCCTGCCGCCAAAGCGACAGGTGAGCGGCCGTAAGCCGCGCATTTGCGTGCGAGTCGCTGCGACCAGGCGCTGCCGAGCCCCGCGAATACGAGGAATCCACTCAGAACAACCGCGACCGAATACAGTGGGTGGCTCAGGAACAGGATGAATTTCTGGATAAACGCCATTTCTATAAACAGGAACGCGAAGCCGAGCAGCAGGAAGTAAGCGCCCATGCGAGAGCCCGTGCGAGCCGGCCAGTTGCGTGAAACGCGGGAAAGCGGCAGCAGGATCAATACGAGGCCCGCAATAATCGCCTGCAGCAAGGTTGCGATAAGAACCAGGTAGCCCCATTCGATCAACCCGGCGCCGCCCAGCTTGCGTAAAGCAAATACCTCAGGAAGCGTTGCCCATTTAAAGAAGTGAAAATAGTACGGCCGGTTGTCGGTTGCAGGCGCGATGTAGAACTTGTAACGCTCGATGTAGTCAGCGGCACGCTCGCCGAGCAGCGCCGTCGTGCCCTCAAATAGATACGGTGCATCGATCCGGTTGAAGCGATTGGCGTCGCCCGCCCGTATACCTGGGAACCAGGCCGTATCGAATGAACGCGCGCGTGAAAATTCCCGTATCGATGCAACGTCTTCGACCGTGAATGCGCCGTTCTTGACGAGCAATGTGCTCGTATTCCAGCTGCGAATCAGGGCCAGCTGCTTCCCGGGATCGCTCACGCCCGTCAACTTCAACGCATCGATAGCGGTTGCCATGAGTTTCAGGCTGTCGCGCGGCGGCAGTTTTAGCCAGCGCGTGATTGCCAACAGGCCACCGGGTGCCATGATCCTGAGGTAGTCGTCGATGGCCTCCACGGTGTAGATGTAGCTTTCATTGAGCGATTGCACGCCGGCGCCCGAAGCGCCGAAAGAGTCGAGCAGACCTATATGGACAAGGTCATATTGCGCATTACTTTTCGCAACGAAACCGCGAGCCTCCCTGGTGTGTACGGTAACGCGAGGATCGTCGTAAACAAATCCGGCGAATTCGGCGTAAGTGTCTCCGACGAGCTCGGTCATCTGCGGGTTGAGCTCTACGGCGTCGACGCTCTTCGCGCCGTGATACAGCGCGAGCATTACGTCGCCACCACCGCCGGCGCCCAACACGAGGACGTCGGGTCGCTTGAGCAGTGCATAAGGCAATGCGGCCGTGATATCGCCGAGGTAAGCAAGCGATTCAAAATTGCCGGCGAAACTCGTTATCGCACTCATGCCGTCGGCGTCGGTGAACACCGCGAGCTGCGGCGGTGGAATATGGCGTGTAGCAAAACTCAAACCCGGCGCATGCCGGAAAGGCACGGTCTGGCTCTCGACGACCGTGATCAATCCCAATGGGCTTGAAGAGACGCGAAGCACCCGGCTGTCGACAACCTGCAGTGCCTGGCTCAGGCCTTTGTAGTCAGAAACACTTAAACCCATTTGATTCTGCGGAATGCCGCTGACCAGCAGCGCCAGCCACACGACCTGCGCCAACATCAAGGGATTTCGTGCCGTGGACGGAATGCCCATCATCAGCGAAGCGATGAGCGGCAGGGTCATGAGCATCAGTAACGCGTTCTGGGGGATCAATACGAACAGCAGGCCGATCACCAGCACGGCGCCGAGACCGGCACCGAGAAGGTCGAAGAAATAGATGCGACTGATGTCCATGCGCCTGCACGTGAACGCCAGGCCGATGCAGCAGGCGGCGAAAAAGAACGGCACGAAGAACACAAGGTATAGAAGACTCAAATAGGCGAACTGCCGTGAATCCCAGACCATTTCCAGCGCGTTGAAGGGTACGCGCTGGCCTAGCGCGAAGCACAGCACCATCGTGATACAGAAAAGCAGCGCGCTTACCGAGAATGCCGCTTCGAATCGAGCCTCCAACTGCGGCTTGAATACTGCAATGAACGTGCCGCTTGCGCCGTAACCGAGCAATGCAAGGCTGATAATCATGTACGCGAAGTGATGCCACTGCACGATGGACAGCGCGCGCATCAACAGAAGCTCGTAGCCGATAGCACCTGCGGAAACGAGCAGCGTTGCAGGAAACAGCCGGCGCACAGTGTGTGTCTAGTGCTCGCCGGTGAGCGGCACGAAGCGGACAGCGCCATATTGTCGCGTAATGACTTCGCCCTTTTCGGTCTTCTCGAGCAGCAACAGTGTCTGCGTCATGAAACGCTCGCCGACCGGGATGACCATTCGGCCGCCCGGTTTCAGCTGTTCAATGAGCGGCGGCGGCACGTGGCTGGCGGCGGCCGTGACGATAATAGCGTCAAACGGTGCGTGCTCTTTCCAGCCGTAATAGCCGTCGCCGAGCTTTGTGGTGATGTTCGTGTAGCCGAGGCGCTCGAGGTCTTGCTTGGCCCTGATGGCCAGCGCCGCGATGATCTCGATGCTATAGACATGGTCGACGAGTTCAGCAAGGATCGCCGCCTGGTAGCCGGACCCCGTGCCCACTTCGAGCACGACGTCACCGCCATCGACGTCGATGAGTTCCGTCATGAGCGCGACGATGTAGGGTTGCGAGATCGTCTGGCCATAGCCGATCGGCAGTGGCCGGTTTTCGTAGGAGTAACGCCTTTCCGACGGCGGCACGAGTTCATGCCGTTTCACGGTGCTCATCGATGCCATTACGGCGTCACTGATCCTGGTTTCGTCCGGATCATCCACGAATTGCGCATACAGCCACAGTTCTTCAACCATCGCCGCGCGAGCCGCGGCGTAGTCGGCGTCATCGGCAAAAGCGAGCATCGATACGAACAACAATAAGCCGGTCAGTACTTTCATTCAGACAAACATCCAGGCGCCATAGCCGACGACAAACGCCCCGTCGCCAGCTGTATCGGCCGAGTTTCGAAGGTCCAGCGTTGTCACTTTCATGCCGCGTTGTTGCGCGGCGATGAGCAGGCCCGCGACCGGCGTAGCGCCGCAGGCCATATCGTGGTTGATCTGCCTGGCATCAAAGTCCTCGATCGCCTGGCAGGTCACGGCGTCGATTGCGCGGGCCTCATCGTATTTCAGGTAATGGCTGAGGTCCGAGCTGATGACGATCAGCGTTTCGGGGCCTCCCCACAATGCGTCGAGCACCTGCGACACCAGCTCGGGCGATGCATCGCCGACAACGATCGGTACGACAGAAAAATCGCCGAGTACGGCTTGCAGGAAGGGCAGGTGCACCTCCAGGCTGTGTTCGTCCTGATGCGCCGCGTCGAAAACCCGCACACCGGGGATATCGAGATCCTCAATCGCCGCTTTGTCGAGCGGCACATCGCCCATCGGCATGCGATACGTGTCTGCACTGCTCAGCGCGAGGCCACGAACCGGGGTTCGGTGGCAGGGACCCAGCAGGATTACGCGGCGGTATTGGTCGCGATACGGCTGCAGTCGGGCATAGGCATTGGCAGCCACCGGCCCCGAATATATGTAGCCGGCATGCGGCACAATCAGGGCTTTGGGCGCAGGCGTGTCTTTCTCCTGCACTTCCTCGAGCAGCGTCGCGACGGTCGTGCTCAGTTCCTCGGCATTGCCGGAGTAGAACTGACCGGCGACGGCGGGTTCCCGGATCAAGGTCATGGCTGTTTTCCTGATCCACCTGTCTTCCATTGTAGGCCCCTGGCACCCTTTGGGTATAGGTACGTTTACGGGTTGCCGCATTGATACGGCGACCTTCAGCCCCCATATACTGTTGTTGATGAGCGTGACAACTAATCTGGACATAAAAGGCGTTTCAGGCCGCTACTGGCACCCTCTGGGCGACGGGCGCCTTCAGTGCGACCTGTGCCCGAGGTTTTGCAAATTGCGAGACGGCCAGCGGGGCCTGTGTTTCGTCCGCGGCCGCGCCAATGACGAAATTGTCCTGACGACCTACGGCCGCTCCAGCGGCCTTTGCGTCGACCCGATCGAGAAAAAGCCGCTTAACCACTTCCTGCCAGGTACACCGGTGTTGTCGTTCGGTACAGCAGGCTGCAATCTCGCCTGCAAGTTCTGCCAGAACTGGGATATCTCGAAGTCGCGTGAGTTCGATCGGCTGCAAGCCAGCGCGTCGCCGCGGGCTATCGCTGATGCCGCTGTAGCGTCAGGTAGTCGCAGCGTGGCCTATACCTACAATGATCCCGTGATCTTCCTCGAATATGCCGTCGACACGGCCCAGGCCTGTCGAGAGCAAAACATCAAGAACGTCGCGGTTACCGCGGGCTATATCACCGAGCAGGCACGCGAGGAGTTCTTCAGCCACATGGATGCGGCAAATATCGACCTGAAAGCGTTCACTGAACGCTTCTACTGGAAAGTCTGTGGCGGGCATCTCGGGCCCGTACTCGACACGCTGCAGTACCTGAAAAACGAAACCGAGGTCTGGTTCGAACTCACGACCTTGCTGATACCGGGCGAGAACGACAGCGAAGCCGAGATCGAAGCCATGACACAATGGATCATGGAGCACCTGGGGCCCGACGTACCTCTGCACTTCAGTGCATTTCATCCCGACTGGAAAATGATGGGCACGCCGAGTACGCCACTATCGACGCTGTCCCGCTCACGCGAAATCGCGCTCAAAGCCGGTTTGCGATATGTGTACACAGGCAACGTGCACGACTTCAAGGGCTCCAGCACCTACTGCCATAGCTGCGGCGAGATCCTGATTGGTCGCGATTGGTACGAGCTATCCACCTGGAACCTCGAAAACCATGGCTCCTGCAAGAATTGTGGCAGTAAAATCGCCGGGGTTTTCGAGGATGAGCCCGGTACCTGGGGCTCGCGGCGTCAGCCTCTCATCTGAGCATTTGCGTGTTCGAGTTCCTCGGCGAGGCGCTCGGTTTCGGCCATACGGGCTTTCGAAGTGCCGGCGACCAGCAAATAAAGAGCGGGTGTCAGGTACAGCGTAAACAGGGCCGAAATACCCAGGCCCCCAAAGACGACCCAACCGATCGCGTGCCGTGCTTCGGCGCCGGCGCCCGTTCCAAGGATCAACGGTAGCCCACCAAGTACGGTTGAGATAAGTGTCATCATCACCGGGCGCAAGCGCCGTGCCGCGCCCTGTTCAATCGCGTCGCGTGCGCCGAACCCTTTATCGCGCAGCTGATCTGCAAATTCGACCACGAGTACGCTGTTCTTGGCCATGAGCCCAATGAGCAGCACGAGCCCGATCTGCGAGTAGATATTGAGCGACGTGCCTGTCAGCATCAGCGCGAAGATAGCGGCGGCGACGCCGAACGGCACGATAAGTGTGACGACCAGCGCGCTCGTAAACCCTTCGAACTGTGCTGCCAACACCAGGAAGATCACAGCGATGGCAATAATGTAGGTTATTGCAACCTCGCGCGATGTTTCCTCGAGCGTCGCCGCTTCGCCTCGAAATACGAGCGACACATCTGCCGGCAACACTTCGTTGGCGAGACTGCGTACCTCGTCAACGGCGGTTTGCAGTGCGTACGAGTCCGAGCGCTCAACGTTGATTTCGATTGCACGCCGCTGCGCGTATCGGTTGAGTTCGGTGGCAACCCCTTCCTCTTTCAGGGTGACAATACTCGACAACGGAATCAGCTTGCCGTTGCTGGCGCTGACGTAAAGATTGACGAGGTCAGACGGATCGTTAATCTTGCCACTCGCCGATTCGAGCAGGATTGGTACGGCTTCGTCATCAATATTGAGATCGATCAGTTCGTCACCGTCGATCATCGCGCGTAGCGTGGCCGCAAGAGACGGCAGGTCTACGCCGAGGTCCGCCGCGCGGCGTCGATCGATCTCGACTGACAGCTGCGGCTGCGTCGGGTCAAAAGAGATACGCGGCCGCGTCAGGTTTGGCAAGCGCTCTTCAATTGCTGCTGTAAATATTTTCGCCGCCTCGAAAATGTCGTCGTAGTTGTTGCCGAGCAGTGCAATACTGAGCCCACCACCCCAAGTCCGAAGGTTTAGACTGTTGCCGCTCCATGCGCTCGCTCGCACGCCCGGAATAGCAGCCAGCGGGTCGCGCAGTTCGTCCAGGATTTCCTGTTGATTGCGAGCGCGCTCACTCCAGTCGACGAGCGGCATCGACACGAGTGTGCGGTTGGGGTCCCACTTGCCGATCATGCTGTAGATCGAGTTTGCCTCCCCCCTGTCCACGTAAGGTTGCAGGATCGCTTCGATCGTCTCTGTCTGGCGATCCATGTAATTGATGCCGACGCCGTCAGGGCCGCTGGCAAAGACGCGCACCAGCCCGCGATCCTCGGTTGGAACCAGCTCGCGATCCAGGGACTGGTATACAACGGCGGCAGCCCCCGCAAATACGAGCGCCCCGACCACCGGCATCCACGGGCGTGCAAGCAGGAAAGCGAGCGACCGCTTGTACATGGCCGCGAAACCTCGCCCGAATTTGGCGAGCGGTTTAACGACGCGCGTGGCGTCGGCCCCCTTGACGAGCCGCGCGGCAGCCGCGGGAACGAGCGACAGCGCGACGAAACTCGAGATGATG
>CAMYIS010000175.1 GCA_947258485.1 uncultured Woeseiaceae bacterium | reverse complement strand
AATTGCTACCTGCATCGCTCGGATCCCGATGACGTCGCGCGCGTGGAGCACCTGACTTTCGTTTGTACCGAAACCGAGGAAGATGCGGGTCAAAACAACAACTGGATGAGCCCGGCCGACGGGCACGCCAAGATGGACGCACTCTTCGATGGCTGCATGCGCGGCCGCACGCTGTACGTCATACCTTACTGCATGGGCCCCATCGGCTCACCATACTCGCGCTGCGGCGTCGAGATCACGGACAGTCCTTACGTCGTCATCAACATGAAACTGATGACGAGGATGGGCGACCAGGCGCTGAAACGCATAGAAAAAGAAGGGACTTTCGTCAAAGGGCTGCACTCGACGGGCGATCTCGATCCGGAGCGCCGCTTCATCATGCACTTCCCGGACGAACTCTCGATAAAGAGCTTCGGCTCCGGCTACGGCGGCAACGCGCTGTTGGGCAAGAAATGTCACGCGCTCCGTATCGCCAGTTACCAGGCGCGCCAGGAAGGCTGGCTGGCCGAGCACATGCTTATCGTCGGACTCGAGAGTCCGGAAGGCGCCGTGCACTACATCGCGTGCGCGTTTCCGTCGGCTTGTGGCAAGACTAACCTCGCGATGCTGATTCCGCCGGATGAATTGCACGACTGGAAGGTGTGGACCCTTGGCGACGACATTGCATGGCTGCACCCGGATGACACGGGCAAGCTTCGGGCTATAAACCCCGAGTCGGGCTATTTCGGCGTGGTGCCGGGGACCAACCAGAAGACCAACAAGAACGCCTACGACATGATCATGCACGACGCGATCTTCACCAACGTCGCGACGACAGCAGACAACGAGCCCTGGTGGGAAGGCAAACAAGAGGGGAAACCCGCCCAAGACTGGCAGGGACGTGACTACGACCCCGCCAACGGTAAGGCGGCTCACCCGAATTCGCGCTTTACGGTCGCAGCCACCAACAATCGCAGCTACACGAACCTCGCAGACGCACCGGAAGGTGTTCCGATCTCAGCCATCGTTTTTGGTGGTCGCCGCAAGCACGTCGCGCCGCTGGTATTCGAGGCGAAGAGCTGGGAGCACGGCGTACTCGTGGGTGCCGGTACGGCGTCCGAGACGACCGCCGCGATGGTCGGTGAAGTCGGCGTCATTCGGCGCGACCCGATGGCCATGAAACCATTCTGTGGCTACAACTTCGCCGACTATTGGAGGCACTGGCTGTCAATGAGGAGTCGCACGGAGCATTTGCCCAAGATTTTCCACGTCAACTGGTTCCGCCAGAACGATGACGGTGAATTCCTGTGGCCGGGTTTCGGCGAGAACCTGCGCGTCCTGCGGTGGATCATCGAACGCTGCGAGCATCGGGCGGATGCGAGAGAGACCGCTATCGGCTTCCTGCCACACCCATCCGACCTGGACACGGTGGGCCTGGATATCAGTGCCGAAACCATGCAAACGCTGACCTCGATAGACTCGGCGCAGTGGCGTGACGAGATGATTTCGCTAGGCAAGTACCTGGAAAGCTATGGTGATCGCACACCGCGCGCATTGCTGAGGCAGCAAGAAATCGTGCTCGACGCGCTAGGCGAGGAACTCGCGAAAGCGTCTTAGAAAACGACTGGAAATCTACTCGATCGTCTTGAAGTAGATCGCCAGCTTCGACCCTGGCGGCTCGGCTCGGCCCAGGCCAATCGTGCCTTCTTCGCCGAGTTCAGTGGAGTCGCGGCGCACGAACTTCTCGTTCCCCTGGACGTTCTGCAGGAAGGTTCCGTTGGTGCTCTGATCGACCAGCATGAACTTGCCGCGTCGCATCTCGATCTTCGCGTGGATTCTCGATATCAGGTTGCCTTTGACGACCAGGTCATTGTCGTCGGCACGACCCATATTGATCGACTTGCGTTTATCAGATACTTCGACGGTCGTGTCGCGGAAATTCAGCAGTAGCCTGGACGCCTTGCGCGTGTTTTCCCACTCGATCGTGGGCAACATGTTGGTTGCTTCGTCGGGCTGCCAGACGAGTTCGAAGAGCGCAACTTCATCAATTCGGCCACGTACCGTGGCAACGTCAATCTGGCGGGCCTGGTTCCGAAGCTCCGGACTCATTTGCTCCACCGTGAACCCCGATACGACGATCTGCCGTGATTTCGCCTGCGAAGTCATGCGATTGGCCGTATGCACGGCGGCCCCGAAAATATCGTTCTGCTCCTGGACGACGGGACCGAAATGACAGCCAATTCGAATCGAGACAGGAATACCGTTATTTTTCTTCGTTTCAGACGTAATCCGCGATTGCATCATGACAGCCGCGCCCATGGCCTCGTCAACGGTTTCAAAAGTCGACATAACCTCGTCGCCAATCGTCTTGATGACCGTACCGTTAAACTGATACGTCGCGTCTTTCATGACGTCCAGGCATAGCGCAACAGTCTCGCTGGCCTTGGTATCGCCAAACTCCTCGTACAACTGCGTGCTGCCGACAACGTCGGCAAACACGATCGCGACTTCAAGGTCTCTTGCCATA
>CAMYIS010000174.1 GCA_947258485.1 uncultured Woeseiaceae bacterium | reverse complement strand
CGGTATTTCGGTCTCGGACGAGGCTCGTGCCGCCGCGGCCGTGCCTGATGCGCTGCTCGAGGCGCTGGAGGACGACCTCAATACGCCTAAAGCACTGGCCGAATTTTTTGCACTGGCACGCGCGCTCAACAAGGCAAATGACGAGAATGAAATGGAGTCGCTTGCAGCACAGATGTACGCCTGCGGCGAGTTGATGGGCCTTCTCGGCAACGATCCGGAGCAGTGGTTTGCGGGCGGTGTTGAAGGTGACATGCCTGCTGCAGAAATCGAGGCGCTGATCGAGACACGCAATGCGGCAAAAGCCGAGCGCGACTTCAAACGGGCCGACGCCATCCGTGATCAGCTGCAGGCCGCAGGCGTGAGTATTCAGGACGGCCGCAGCGGGACGACCTGGCGCCGCGGCGGTTGACGCAATGACGAATGAAGTACAGGCAGCGCAGCAGGAACTCATTGAGGAATTCGGTCTCTTCGAGGACTGGATGGACCGCTACCAGTACCTGATCGACCTGGGACGCCGATTGCCCGAATTTCCCGAGGCGCTTCGTACAGAAGAAAATCGTATCCGGGGATGCCAGTCGCAGGTCTGGTTTGTCGCTGAGAAAAAGGAAGGCAGACTGGAATTCCGGGCAATCAGCGATGCGGCCATTGTATCGGGACTTATTGCCCTGTTGTTGCGCCTATACAGTGGCAGATATCCGCAGGATATCCTCGACACGCCGCCCGACTTCGTGAAAGCACTGCAGCTCGAGAGCCACCTGAGTCCAACGCGCAGCAACGGCCTGTCATCCATGCTCAACGCAATCCGCGGTTTTGCGACCGAGGCATTGCGGGCCGCCTGATGCCCACCGCGGCAAGCCGATTGCTGGCGAAGCCACTGATCTGGCTCGTCAAGTTCTATCGGCTGGCGATTTCGCCGTGGCTCGGCGGAAACTGCCGCTATCAACCCACCTGCTCGAGTTACGCGATTGAGGCCCTGCAGACGCACGGCGTACTACGAGGCGGCTGGCTGGCGGCCAAACGCATGGCTCGCTGCCATCCCTGGGGCGGCTCGGGATACGATCCCGTGCCGGGTACGAGGCAGGACAAGCATGAGGCCGATTGACGTTGTCCGGGCCGCTGTCTATCCGCTGACGGAGTCCAGTGTACTGATTCCGTTGCTCGTATTCTGGTTGCTTCTGGCGCTTGCACAATGGGCCGGACTGTTTGGACTACTGCTGCTGTTCATCGTGATTCCTGCCGTATTTCGTTACCAGATGATCGTGCTGGAGGCCCGCGCCAGGGGAGTCACACCGGCGACGCCCGATCTCGCGTTATTCAACTGGTTTGGCCAATCGTGGACGCTGTTTCCGGTTTTCGTCGCGTTGTTTCTGACCTGGGCGACGGTCGCTGCCGGGTCCTATTTCGGAACAGCCTGGGCCATCCCTCCCGTGCTGTTCGCGAGCGTGTTTTTTCCAGCCTCGATTGGCGTACTCGCGATCACACACTCACCGCTGCAGAGCCTGAATCCCGTGGCGCTGGGTCGTCTGTGGAGGCGCTGCGCGAACACGTTCTGGATTGCGACAGTGTTCCTGATCGGCGCATCCTGGCTGGCAGCCGAGGCGCAAACGCTGCCTGCGATGCTTGCCAACCTGGTTCAGCTGTACCTGTCGTTTGCTTTTTTCTCTCTGGTTGGCAGCCTGATCGCGCGCCATGGCCTGATCGAAGATATTGAAATCCCGGCACCACCGGAGAAGCGTGCGGACGAGGTATCGCGTGACCTGGAGAATGCCCGCACGGGCGTGCTCAATCATGCCTACGGTTTCATCAGCAGGGACAATCGTGCGGGCGGTTTCAAACACCTGTTCGATGCCATCGAAACCGATCCGGACCCGGTCGCCGCATGGGCCTGGTACTTTGAGCGGATGCTGCACTGGGAGGAAAAGCGGACGGCGATGTTATTCGCGCAGCATTACCTTCATGATCAGCTGTCGCATGGCGAGTACGGGCCCGCCGTCAAACTAATGATGCGCTGCAAGTACGTCGATGAGCAATTCCGGCCTCTGCCCGAGGACCTCGCTGCCGCGATCGCCGCGGCTGAAGCCCGCGGCAATGCAGATCTGGTTGCCGTATTGAGCCGAAATTGAGCGTCAATTTGGGGTTTTTACGGCGGCGATGGGCTGTACAATAATGAGCTATGGATAAACGACTTCTGACGATTCTGCGATGTCCGTTGACGCATAAGGGCTTGGCGGTTCTAAAGAAAGACAAGCTGGAGCGGGTTAACGCCGCGATCCATGCCGGCGAACTGGTAAACCATGAAGGCGCGAAACTTGCCGAGCCGCTGGCGGAAGCGCTCGTTACCGATGACGGCAAACGAATCTATCCGGTCGCCGACGGCATTCCGGTTCTGCTGGAAGGCGAATCCATCTCCATGGAGCAGCTTGCTTGAAGATACAGGCAAATCAGCTCTCGTCGCATCTCAAGAAATCGCTCGCACCCTGTTACCTCGTTACCGGTGATGAACACCT
>CAMYIS010000173.1 GCA_947258485.1 uncultured Woeseiaceae bacterium | reverse complement strand
GAGTTGCTGAATTTGCTATTGAGTGGTTTCGACGAAGCCGATGGCCGCGTTGCCCGCTTGCTGCGGAAAAGTGGTTACCTGCAACAACGACAAGCGTATTGCGTTGTCGTCGCACAGCCGGTCGATCCGTCGGAGATGCAGAACCCGGCCCGTGCACAACGCCTGGCGGATAGCCTAAAAGACAGCGTCCGGCAAAGCGGCGTGCGCTGCATCGTCGGCATTCGTGAAAACCTCGTGATAGCAATTTTTTCGGCGACACGGCGGCAGTCCGGATGGACGGCACCGCAAGCGGCGCTGGCAGGCAGGCTGCAGCCGCAGCTGCTTAACGTAGGTATCGCCGCACTCATCGGCGTCAGCGCCGACGTGCCGTCGACCTCGCACATTCCGGGTGCGCTGGAACAGGCGACGCTGGCGCTGGAGTTTGCAGACGTCGCCGATCGCGTCGTGCAGTACACCGACATACCGATGCAACGCATGATGCTGCGGCTCGCGCGCGACGAAATGCAGGCGGCGTTGCCGGGTTGGGCAGATGCTTTATATGTCGCTGACCAGAAGATGCGTGGCGCACTTGATGCGACATTGCACGCTTATGCCAACGCCAACATGAACGTGCTGCAGGCGGCCAAGCTGCTCGATGTGCACCCGAACACCATTTATTCGCGCTTGAACAAGGTGCAGGACATCACAGGCAAGAATGCACTCGCCTTTCACGACCTGAGCGAGCTGCTGCTGGCGATGGACTGCCGGCAGGTTTAAGTAGCGACGTACGGTTGGGGATTGTGCGGTATTTGTTGTTGGGCATGGTCGCGGCCAAGGGCCGCTCCTACAATGGTGGCATGGTCGCGGCCAGTGGCCGCTCCTACAGGGGTGGTGTATCGCGGCCAAGGGCCGCTCCTACAGTGGCCAATCAATCGTAGCGCAGTTGAGGCGTTTTGCGCCGCAAGATCCGGTGGCTTCAGGTGCTATGCTCTGACTATTGGGGCAAGGCCGGGTAACACGGTGGATTCTGATCTCTTACAGGGATTTTATCTCGGCGACGTTCTCGTCGAGCCGCTAAAAGGACACGTCTCCGGGCCGGCGGGTGCGCAGCACATACCGCCAAAGGCGGTAGAGGTCTTGCTTTGCCTTGCCAGCGATCCCGGCGAGCTTGTGACCCGCGACAAGCTGCTCGAAGCCGTGTGGGGCGCCGGCAAAGGCAGCCAGGAGGCCCTCGGTCACGCCGTCAGCGAGATTCGTCATGCGCTCGATGACCATGCGGATAACCCCACCTTTATCCAGACCCTGCCAAGACGCGGTTACCGGCTGATCATCACACCCGAACTCCCTGCCGATCACAGCGATTCCGTCATCCTGGGTGCGAAAGGCGGCGCCCGCCCTGGTGACATCGGCCTGTTCGAAGATCTTCAGCGTCGTGGCGTCTTCGAGACCGCCGTCGCTTATCTCATCCTCGGTTGGCTGCTGATACAAGTCGCCGACATCGTTTTCGCGCAGCTGCATCTGCCCGACTGGACCGCCACCTTCGTAACGGTCTTCGTGATCGCCGGATTTCCGATCGCGATCGCCCTCTCGTGGTATCTCGAGTTCCGCGACGGACGCGCCGTCGTCGATACTATCTCCCCCGTCGACGCGCGCAGGCGTCGCTTCGGCCGTACCTATATGTCGATTGTTGGTGCGCTCGCGCTCGCCGCTGTCTTCGTGTACGTCTATGACCAGAGCATTGGTTTGCCGCAGGCCGAACGCGTTGAGCCTGTGGCGCGTCTGCCCGAAGCTCAGCTGCCACCTATCGCCGAGAACTCGTTTGCCGTGCTGCCCTTCCTGAATCTCGATGGCAGCAGCGAAACACAAATGTTTGCCAACGGCCTTGTCGACGATGTCATCACGCAGCTGTCGCGCGTTCCTGGGTTGCGCGTCGCCTCTCGCGGCGATTCGTTTACGCTGGCGCCAAACAGTGCGTCGCAGGAAGTTCGTGAACGGCTGCGCGTCGCGATGTATCTCGAGGGCAGCGTCGAGATGGCCTCCGACAAGATGCGCGTGACCGTGCAGATGATCGATTCGGCAGACGGATTTCATGTGCTGGCGCGCAAGTTCGATCGAACGCGCGAGGATTTTTTCGACATTCGCGATGAGATCACCAGCCTTACGGTCGCCAATATTCGCGTTGCACTTCCGCCCGGTTTGAGTTCGACCTCGCTGAAAGTTATCGAGGACCCGTTGTTAGACGCGTACGTACTTTACCGACAAGGCATCGAGGCTCTGCGGCAACCAATGTCCATGGACACTGTTGCGTCGGCGCTCGGCTGGTTTGATGCGTCGCTGGGCGGAAACCGCTTGTGCAACAGCGCTCGCATTGAACCCCAACCTCGAAATGGTGCACGCCGCGCTGGGTCGCCTGTATATGGCGACCGGCCAGTGGCAGGACGCCGAGGCTGCGTACCAGGCGGCGCTTGCGATAGATCCGTCCAGTGTCGAATCGCTCACCGGACTGGGGACGATATATACGAGACAGAAACGCCTTGATGAAGCCGAGGCAAGCCTGCGCAAAGCCGTCGATATTCATCCGGGCGATGGCAGGGCCTACAACCGGCTCGGCACATTCTTGTTTCAGTCCGGCCGTTTTGCGGAAGCGGTCGAACAATACCAGTACGTCGTTGGACTGGACCCCAATGACATGAACGGCTATGCGAATCTTGGCAGCGCGTACACGCTATTAGGAAACTTTACTTCGGCAGAGTCCGCGTATCAGAAGGCACATGAGATTGAGCCGACGAAAAATACATACAGCAATCTCGGTTTGCTGCACTACTACATGGGCAATCTCGATGCTGCCATCGAAAGCCTCACCAACGCTGTCGATCTCAAACCCAATGATCACCTTGTACGGTCGAACCTCGGCGACGCGCTCTGGATTGCCGGCCGCGAGGACGAAGCACGGCGTGCATTCAAAAAAGCGGAAGCGCTGGTTGAAAGTGCGCTGCAAATAAACCCGAACGACCCGTTCTCGATGATGGACCTGGCCTGGATTCGCGCAATGCTCGACAAACATGATTCTGCCCGGGAACTGATGGACAGGGCGCGCGGGATGGCGCCCGACGATCCGTACA
>CAMYIS010000172.1 GCA_947258485.1 uncultured Woeseiaceae bacterium | reverse complement strand
AAGGGTGCGCGATGTTTCCTGTAAAATCAAGCCTATTGCGACGCTTTTTCGCCCTGCTTCTATGCCTGCGCCCGTATATATGTCAAAAATCCTGACATCCCGAATCAACTCCGGTGCGCTGGACGCCACCGCTTCAACAAGGTCGTCGGCCGACACGGCGTCGTCAACGATGACGGCAACGTCCCTCCGTATCGCCGGAAATTTCGATATCGACGACGCAATCGGCGCGTGTGTCGCCAGCGCTTTGGACGCGTCCAGCTCAAATAAATAAACGGGGCGCTTGAGATCGTAACGTTTCGCAAGGGTCGGATGCAGCTTGCCCAGCACGCCGATAATTTCACCGTTTCGTATTATGTCTGCGGCCTGTCCGGCTTGCAGCGCAGCATGCGTGGCTGGAACGAACTTGAGATCCCTGGCATCGGCCGCAAGCAACAGAACGGCCTCGACGTCGCTCTTCACGTGGAAGAAATCGGCGTTATCGCCCTTATCGCCCCACTGCTCTGGCACAACGGGGCCCGTGACGAGCCCGGCGATACGCACGACTTCAGTGTGCGCCGCCAAGGTGCCATGGAAGGATTTGCTTGCCTCAAATATTCGAACCCGCTCCTGCTGCCGCGCCATATTCGCAGCGGCCGCCGCGACCATGCCGGGCCACAACGACGCGCGCATGACCGACATGTCGGATGAAATGGGATTGCTCAGTACCAACGCGGACTCGACGCCCGTGAATGCCTTATTTGCCTCGGCGTCGATGAAACTGTACGTGACGACTTCCTGGTAGTCCCGGGCAATCAGGGTATCGGCCGCGCGTTCCAGTCCTATGCGGGTTTCGGTAACGGACCGCAACGGTGAGCCGACAGATTCCGTTATTTCTGGAATCGAATCGTAGCCGTGAATTCTGGCCACCTCTTCGATGAGGTCCGCTTCGATCTCGAGATCAAAGCGATAACTCGGTGGCGTGACTCTCCAGCCGTCGTCGACGGTCGCGACGTCAAGCTCGAGACCCTCGAGAATCTGCGTCACTTTCTGCTCGTCGATCTCGAGGCCCAACAGGCGTGCGAGACGATCCTTGCGCAAGCGAATTGGATTTCGAAGCGGAAGATGTTCTTGCGCCGATTCCACAACCAACGGGCCCGCATCGCCCCCTGCAATTTCCAGCAGCAGCCCTGTCGCTCGTTCGACAGCACGTGCTTGCCCATCCGGATCGACACCGCGCTCAAATCTCAGCGACGCATCCGTGTGCATGCCATAAGCTCGCGCGCGGCCAGCCATGAAATCCTGTGGCCAAAATGCTGCCTCGAAGAAAACGTCGGTCGTCTTGTCGGAAACCGCCGTGCTCAGGCCGCCCATGATTCCAGCGATGCCAATCGGTCCGCTGTCATCCGTGATAATCATGGTGTCGTCGTTTAATTCGACCTCTTTCTCATCGAGTAAGGTGACTTTCTCACCCGACTTGGCCAGCCGGGGCCGGACAGGTCCCTGCAAGCGGGCGGCGTCGTAAGCATGCAATGGCTGGCCATACTCCAGCATGATGTAATTCGTAACATCGACGACCGGTGAGATGGCGCGCAGCCCGGCACGCCGCAGTCTCTCGGTCAACCAAACTGGCGATCTGGCCTGCGGTTCGATCCCACGGATGATGCGGCCCGCGAATCGCGGACACCCCGCCGGCTCAACGAGCTCGACCGGATGCGTATCCTTGATAGTCGCGGGCACAGGATCGACCGACGAATCTGCGAGGCGAGTTCCGGTGAGCGCCGACACGTCGCGGGCGATACCGAGCACGCAGAAGCAGTCGCCACGATTCGGCGTCAGATCGAGATCAATCACGGCGTCGGGCAGATTCAGATAGGCAACTAACGGTGACCCGACCGGCGCGTCTTTTGGCAACGCAATAATGCCGTCAGATTCGTCACCAAGGCCGAGCTCGACCGCGGAACAGAGCATGCCGTTCGATACGACACCGCGGATCTTCGATTTGCGCAGCTTCATGCCATTCGGCAGCTTGACTCCGGGCCTCGCCAACGGGCTTTTCATGCCTTTTTCGACGTTGGGGGCACCGCAGACCACATCAACTATTTCACCGCTGCCGTCCGCGACTTTGCAGACAGTCAGGCGATCCGCGTCCGGGTGCCGTGCAACCTCGACGACCTCGGCAATGACGACATCATCGATGCCAACGCCTTCAATTTCGATGCCGTCTACTTCGTGGCCGAGCATCGTCAGCTGATGACCGAGTGCCTCTGTGTCAAGATCGGGGTTCACCCATTCGCGTAACCAGGATTCTGCAATTTTCATGGCCGCTACCTGAACTGCCGCAGGAACCGCAGGTCGTTCTCAAAGAACGTCCTGAGGTCACTCACGCCGTAACGCAGCATCGCGAGACGCTCGATTCCGATGCCGAACGCGTACCCGGTGTATTTCTCCGGATCCACGCCCGCGCTTTCGAGGACATTCGGGTGCACCATGCCGCAACCGAGAATCTCGAGCCACTTGTCCTCGCCCCAGGTGATGTCT
>CAMYIS010000171.1 GCA_947258485.1 uncultured Woeseiaceae bacterium | reverse complement strand
CAGCTTCAGGCGGGTAAAGCAAAACTAAACGGCAATGCTCTCGTTTTGGCACAGCTCGGATCAACGTTGGTCACTTTCGATCCCTTGTTCGAGATGATGCCCGGAACACGCTGAGAATTATCGTTACACAGGGAGCGCTGTCGAGTGCTTGATGTCCGAGAGCACAATACTCGACGTTACTTCCTGGATGCCCGGTAGCTGAGACAGCTTCTCGAAAAAGAACTGCTCGTACGCCTTGATGTCTTCGGCAACGATACGCAACAGGAAGTCGACGTTGCCGAGCAGAACGTAACACTCCATGACCTCGGGATACGCTCTCACCGCATCCGCGAACTCCGAGAGATTACTTCGACCGTGCGAGGTCAGCTTGACGTGCGCGAACACCATGGTCGTCAAACCGACCTTCTCCCGGTCTAAAATAACGGGATGATCTTTGAATACGCCTTCCTCACGCAGGCGCTGAATGCGGCGCCAGCACGCGGACTGCGACAAGCCAATGCGCTCGCCGATGGCCGAGGCGTTGATGCCTGGCTCGGTCTGCATGAGATCGAGTATCTTGCGGTCAGTATGATCTAGTGAAATTGTCTGCATGATTTATACGTATTAAAGCTTAGAGTTGCATAGATTATGCTCAATATCGAACTCAAACAACCGTATTTGCACGAATTATGGGTTTTTCTCGGTATATATTAGTCTAATCATGCAGGCCTTTTGAGGGGAGCATAATGGCCTTTTTCACGCACGCCGAATTCGACAATCACGAGTCCCTGCATTTCTTCCACGACGAAGCAACCGGGCTGCAGGCCATCGTAGCCCTCCACTCCACGGCGCTCGGCCCGGGGGCCGGGGGATGTCGGCGCTGGATCTACGCGAACGAAGCCGACGCACTGACTGACGCGCTGCGCTTGTCCCGGGGCATGACCTATAAAAACGCGGTCGCAGGCCTCAACTTCGGTGGTGGCAAAGCCGTGATCCTAGGCAACGAAAAGGCGCCGAAGTCACCAGAGTTATTCGCGGCGTTCGGTCGCGCCGTTGACTCACTGGGAGGACGCTACATCACCGCGGAAGACGTCGGCTGCTCCGTTGACGACATGCGTTACGTGCGCGAGCAAACGGAATTCGTTTCCGGACTGCCGCAAACCGGCAGCAGCGCCGGCGGTGATCCGTCGCCATGGACCGCTATCGGTTGCCTGCAGGGCATTGAGGCGGCCGTGGAATCGCGTCTCGGAACCGACTCGCTCAAGGGCGTGCGCGTTGCGGTGCAGGGCGTCGGTCATGTTGGCCTGCACCTTTGTCGTCTCTTGCATGAAGCCGGCGCCGAGCTGTATGTGTCCGACGTCAACCGGGAGAATCTTAAAGCGGCGAGCGCAGAATTGCCGGTGACCATCGTTGCACCGACCGAACTTATCTATTCCGATGTGGACGTGCTTGCCCCGTGCGCGCTCGGTAACATCCTGACGTCGACGACGATTCCCAAAATCCGCGCCAAAGTTATCGCCGGTGCAGCAAACAACCAGCTTGCAACCGCTGCGGACGGTGCGCGTCTCGCAGAGCGCGACATCCTTTACGCGCCCGACTACGTGATTAACGCCGGCGGCATTATCAGTGTCGCGCGTGAGTACTATGGCAGCAGCTCTGAAGAGGAAGTGCGTGTGGACGTATCTCGTATACGCGATCGCCTGCAGGCCATCTTCGATGAGGCAAAATCCACTGGCCGACCGACAAACGAACTCGCCGACGAACTGGCCCGCAACCTTGTGGCGGCCGCAAAAAAATAAGAGATTCCTATGATCACAAAGTCGAGACTGCAGATTCCGCGCCCGACCGCGCGACCCGGAGACAAGCCTGATTTCAGTTACCTGGAGCTATCGCCAGCCGGCAGCGTCGACAAGCCGCCCATCAGTTCCCGCACTCGTGACATCGAATACCTGAGTTCGGAGCTCGTGCGCGTCCTTGACGAGGACTCCAAAGCCAAAGGGCCTTGGGATCCGAACCTCGATCCGAAGCAACTGCAGGTTGCACTGCGCTGGATGATGCTGACACGCGTGTTCGACGATCGCATGTGGCAAATTCAACGCCAGGGTCGCATCTCGTTTTACATGCAATCGCGCGGCGAGGAAGCAGTCTCCATCGCACAGGGTATGGCATTGCGCCCCGGCGACATGTGCTTCCCGTCCTATCGTAACCAGGGGCTGTACCTTTATCGCGGCGTCAAGCTGGTCGACATGATGTGTCAGTGCCTGTCCAACACGCGCGACATGTGCAAAGGCCGGCAGCTGCCGGTCATGTATCACAGCAAAGCCGGCAACGTGTTTTCAATTTCCGGGAACCTCGCCACGCAGTTCCCGCAGGCTGTTGGCTGGGCGATGGCTTCCGCGATCAAAGGCGAAGATCACCTC
Source organism: uncultured Woeseiaceae bacterium (assembly GCA_947258485.1). Taxonomy (GTDB): domain Bacteria; phylum Pseudomonadota; class Gammaproteobacteria; order Steroidobacterales; family Woeseiaceae; genus UBA1847. The sequence continues at coordinate 7,082 of CAMYIS010000171.1, read as the reverse complement.
GCGACTTCCTGGGTCGGCGATGGCGCCACCGCGGAAGCCGATTTTCATCACGCCCTGACGTTTGCCGCCGTTTACCAGGCACCGGTTATCCTCAACGTCGTCAACAACCAGTGGGCCATATCGACGTTCCAGGGCACGGCCGGCGGCCAGCGCCGCGCCTTTGCCGCCCGCGGTCTCGGCCTCGGCATCCCGGGCATTCGCGTTGACGGCAACGACCTGCTCGCCGTCTATTCCGCCACGCTGTGGGCTGCTGACCGCGCCCGTCGCGGTGGCGGCCCGACCTTGATCGAACTCGTGACCTATCGGGGCGGTGCTCATTCGACGAGTGACGATCCGTCGAAGTACCGTCCGAAAGACGAGTGGGAGTCCTTTCCGCTTGGCGACCCGCTTGAACGCCTCAAACAACATCTTATCGTCGAGGGCCACTGGTCTGAAGAGAAACACGAGAAGCTGGATAAAGAACTGCATGCAGACGTGCGCTCGGCGTGGAAAGAAGCGCAGAAATACGGAACGATGACGGAGGCGCCGTTCCTCGATCCCTCGACCATGTTCGAAGACGTGTACGCCGAGATGCCGGCAAATCTCGAATCCCAGCGCCGGCGAATGCTCGAAGTCCTGGGTGGAGAATAAGCCATGGCGCAGATGAACATGATCGAAGCCATTCGCTCCGCTCACGATGTGATGATGGAAAAAGACCCGACGGTCGTCGTGCTGGGTGAAGACGTCGGTTATTTTGGCGGTGTATTTCGCTGCACAGATGGTTTGCAACGCAAGTACGGCGATCACCGCGTTATTGATGCACCGATAGCTGAGGGCGGAATTGTTGCCGCCGCCATCGGCATGGGTGTCAACGGCCTGCGCCCGGTCGCGGAAATCCAGTTCGCTGACTATATCTACCCGGGCTTCGACCAGATTGTCAGCGAACTAGCGCGGCTTCGCTACCGATCCAGCGGCGAGTTTTTCTCGCCGGTGACCATACGCACGCCGTCCGGCGGTGGCATTCGCGGTGGCCAGACGCACTCGCAGTCACCCGAAGCACTTTTTGCGCACGTCAATGGTATCAAGACGGTGATGCCGTCAAACCCCTACGACGCCAAAGGCCTCCTGATCAGCGCCATCGAGTCTGATGACCCCGTCGTGTTTTTCGAACCCAAACGCATTTACAACGGGCCGTTCGACGGTGACCCCGAGAAACCCGGCATGTCCTGGTCGTTGCATCCGAAAGGAGAAGTTCCTGAAGGCTATTACACGGTGCCGCTAGGCAGCGCCGAGATCGCGTTACCCGGCGAAGAGCTCACCATTATCACCTACGGCACGCTCGTGCATGTCGCGATCGCCGCCGCCAAAGAAACCGGGGTCGATTGCGAGGTTGTCGACGTGCGTACGATGTCGCCGCTGGACGTAAAAACCCTGGCCGACTCGGTCAGGAAAACCGGGCGCTGCATGGTCGCGCACGAAGCAACACGTTTCGGCGGCTTCGGTGCCGAACTCGCGGCAACACTGCAAAAAGAGTGTTTCTATCACCTCGAGGCGCCGATCGGACGCATCGGTGGCTGGGACACGCCTTATCCCCATGCCTTTGAGTGGCAGTATTTTCCAGGGCTCAAACGCTTCTCGGCCGGAATCCGCAGAATGATGGAGGCAGAATGAGCGAATACATTTTCAAACTGCCCGATCTCGGCGAAGGCACGGTCGAATCCGAGATCGGCGAGTGGTTCATCAAGGTCGGCGACCGAATTGCCGAGGAAGACGTGGTCGGCACCATGATGACCGACAAAGCGGCTGTCGAACTCTCCTCACCGGTCAGCGGCACGGTAGTGAAACTGGCGGGCGAACCGGGCGATATCGTCGCCGTTGGTGCAGCGCTCGTCGTTATTGACACGGATGGAGCTGCCGTCGAAGCGCCCGCCGCTCCGGCACCGGAGGCCGCTCCCGAACCTGTGAAACAGCCAACAAAGCAAGCCGAAGCTGCCGTCGATGAAATCGCCGAGGAACCCGCCGAGAGGTCACGCGTCGTAACCTCGCCGGCCATTCGCCGTCGTGCCAAAGAAGCCGGCGTCGATCTTGCACTCGTTCCCGGCTCCGGTCCGGGCGGCCGCATTCTGCGCAAGGATTTCGATCTCTACCTGAAGGCTCACGCGACCGGCAGACCGTTCTCCGCCGCCGCCATGCCTTCGACACAGGTGAAGGAAATCAAGATCATCGGCTTGCGACGCATTATTGCCGAGCGCATGTCTGCGGCGAAACGTGAGATTCCGCATTTCGCCTACGTCGAAGAAATCGACATCACGGAGCTGGAAGCACTGCGCAAACACCTGAATGAAGCCAGGGACGCTTCTGCAAGGCTAACGCTGCTGCCGTTCCTTGGGCTGGCGCTAATCAAGGCGCTGAGGGAGTTTCCGCAGTGCAACGTCACCCATGACAAGAATCGCAACCTGCTACTGCAACACGACGCAGTGCACCTGGGCGTTGCAACGCAGACACCGGATGGCCTCAAGGTACCGGTTGTGAAACACGCCGAAATACGTTCGCTGGATGACCTGGCCGCCGAGATTCAGCGTGTCACAGTCGCCGCTCGGGACAACAGCGCGAAGAAGAGCGAACTGTCGGGCTCGACCATTACGATCACGAGCCTTGGCAAACTCGGTGGCATCGTATCGACGCCTGTTATCAACAGCCCGGAAGTTGCCATCATCGGCGTCAACAAAGCGGTAGAACGACCCGTCGTCTTTAACGGCCAGGTTGCCGTCCGCCTGATGATGAACCTGTCGTCGTCATTCGATCATCGATTCGTCGATGGCTACGACGCAGCCGCGATGATCCAGCGCATCCGGGAAATGCTCGAGCACCCGGCGACAATATTCCTGCCGCGTTAAGGACCCAGTACGCGGCCGGGGTTGAGGATGTTGTTCGGGTCCAGGCTCTTCTTCAGCGTACGCATGAGCTGAATCTCTGCCGTGCTCTTGCTGTGTGGCAGCCAGCAGATCTTCTCCAGGCCAATACCATGCTCCGCCGACACGGAGCCGCCGTATTGCTGCAGCGGCCCGTAAACACACTCATCGCTCGCCATATGGAAGTCGCCGTCTTCCATCGGCGCAACGAAAAAGTGCAGGTTGCCATCGGCCATGTGACCAAGCGCAACGCACCTTCCATCGGACCAGCGCTTGCGGACATTTTCTTCGACGCTTGCAACGTATGCAGCCATATCGCGAATCGGCAGACTGACGTCGTACAGGTAAAACGGCGGTTTCACGAGCGCGGGCTCGAAATTCTCACGAATCTCCCAAATCGCCCTCGTCTCGGCGGCCGACTTGGGCAATACGGCATCGGCAATCAGGCCTTCCTCCAGCGCGTCGCCCAAAACGCGCTCGAAGCGCGCGTCATCAGCGTCAGGATCGCTGCCTTCGGCCTGGAACACGACGTAGAACGGGTAGTCGCGCGGTAGCGGCGGGCGGTGTCCGTTTTCGCCCGTCACGGCTCGATAGTAAGCGCCCCACATGATCTCGAAAGCGCTCAGGTTTCCGGCCAGCTCGTGCTGAAGCTTGCCGAGGAAACGAATGACATCCTCGATGCCGGTCATCGCAACGAGCGCATCCTGACGACTCGCTGGCCGGGGAAACAGCCGCAACACGGCACGGGTGACAACGCCGAGCGTTCCTTCGCTACCGATAAACAACTGCTTCATGTCGTAGCCTGCGTTGTTCTTCAGCATGCGGTTCATTGAGGTCATGACCGTGCCATCGGCCATTACAGCCTCGAGACCGAGCACGAGATTACGCATCATTCCATAACGCAGCACGTTGATGCCGCCGGCATTCGTCGCAATATTTCCACCGATGGTGCAGCTGCCGCGCGCACCGAGGTCGAGCGGAAAATACATGCCCTCTTTCGCAACGGTTTCCTGCACGGTCTGCAACACGGTGCCAGCTTCAACAATGGCGGTGCCGCCGACCTTGTCGATTTCGATGACACCCGTCATTTTTTCAGTTGAAAGCACAATGTCGTCGAGGCCTGGTTCGACCGCTGAGACACAGTTTGTCAGGCCGCCTTGCGTAATGACCGACTGGCCCGAAGAATTACAGTGCCGGAGGATGCCGGAGACATCTTCGCTCGTCGCAGGCCGCACCAGCGCTTTCGCCTGCATCGGCGCAGGATTCCAGAAGCTGGTCGCACGATTTGCGATGGATTTGGTATCCAGCACGCCGCGATCGCCGACGATCTTGTTGAGTGTAGCGCTTGAACCGGACAAGTCTGGCTCCCAATGGTCAGGGTGTCTGTAACCCCATCATAATCCTGGACCCCACGCTTGGAAACCACGCGCGTCGCCCTTACCCACAATTAGCCCGGCCTTCCATCGATTCGAGGCTGGATTAGCATCGGCAAATAGCGCAGCAGAAATGCACAAAATGCCAGCACCCACATGACGCCGGAGAAAATGACCAGCGCCTGGTAAAGACCCGCGGCAAATAGTCCGGCTGTCACACGAATAATCGCGGCCAGCTGCACCATGAGGAAGGCCGACATATCCAGTCCACTGGCCACAAGCGGGCGACCCGTGTGTCCCAGCGCGCTGCGCATCATCATCGCGAGCATGAGCCCGCTGATCGCGCCCATTGTCAGGGCATGAATCCACACACCCTCGCTGACAAGCGAGTTTTCCGCCAATGCCCTCAGGAAGAAGGCTATCGGCAGCCACGAATAGGCAGCCGGCATCATCCAGAGCAACGGGTTGTCTGCCGTCAGCTGCGGCTGCCACAAAGCCAGCCGGTAGGTATGAGAAACCGCCGCCACAAGGATTGTCGTGGTCGTTATTATGGCGGGAATCGAAACCCAGTCAGCGCTGACCCGCAAAACGATAATCATCACGAGCGATCCGAATGACAAGACCTCCAGCCAGCCCGCATGCCTCGGCTCCGACCCTGGAATCGCATTTTTTGTAAATGCGGGTATTACACGTCCCGCAACAATCGCGAACACAATAGTAATCAGGTCGAGTGCAGCGATGAGCGATGTGTTTGCCAACCGTGCTGGCACGAAGCTAAGCGTAGCCAGGTGGTAGATGACGTTTGTGATTCCGATCAGCAACAAGAGAGCAACGATCTTGTAATTACGTTGATTGCGGCTTTTGATGATGGGCACAGCAACGGCAACAGCGAGCGCAGGAACGAACACCGCATCGACCAGTGCGGCCAGAGGCGGCGGTCCTGTGATGATCAACACACGTCCGGCGATCCACAGAGCAGCAAATGCCGCAAGCGCAAAGCCGGTTGGCGTCGGCAAACCGGTCCAGTTGCGCACGGCCGTGAACAGGAATCCCGACATCACGGCGATGGCGAAACCAAACACCATTTCATGACTGTGCCAGAAGATGCTCTGCAGGTATCCGGCAACGTGAAAGACACCGGTGAACGACAGCAACCAGAACAGCACTGAAGCAAGCGCGAATATAGCAGCAAGCAAATAGAAGGGCCGAAAGCCCAGCGCGAAAAGCTGGCTATTGCCCTTCATGGCGAAACCAGCCCTGCGTCGCGAGGCAGAAGCGGACCAACATCAACATGAGGGGCACCTCGATCAGAACGCCGACGACGGTTGCAAGTGCCGCTCCCGAAGAAAGGCCGTAAAGCATGGCCGCCGTCGCAATGGCCACTTCGAAATGGTTGGAGGCGCCAATCATCGCCGTCGGCGCCGCATTCTCGTAAGTAAGCCCGAAAAGCTTCGACAATCCGTAGCCCAATGCGAATACGAACACCGTTTGCACAAACAACGGAATGGCGATCCACAATATCGTCAGCGGATTCTGCACGATGGTCTCGCCCTTGAAGGAAAACAACAAGATCAAAGTCGCCAATAGCGCGGCGATCGTAACGGGCGTCAGGTAATGCAGGAACTTGTCGCGAAACCAGTCTTCGCCTTTGGTCGCAATAATCCACTTGCGCGACGCGTACCCGGTGACCAGCGGCAACGCGACGTACACGCTTATCGATAGGAGCAGCGCCTGCCATGGGACCGGCAGCTTGCCAACTCCAAGCAGGAACCCGCCCAGGAAACCGAACAACAGCAACATCGTAAGCGAATTGATCGCTACCATCACGAGCGTGTGGCCGTCGTTTCCTTTCGAGAGATACCCCCATACCAGCACCATGGCTGTGCAGGGTGCAATGCCCAGCAGAATGCAGCCGGCCAGGTAGCTGCGCCACAGCGGCACCTCGAGCATTTTCACGCCATCGACGAGCACTACTTTGCCGGCGCCGTTAACGTCTCCCACCAGCAAATCGTTGCCCAACGGCAACTTCACGAGGTCAACAGCGTCGGGACCGATGAACTTGAGGAACAGCGTTCCGAGGAAGAAACTCGCAATCGCGTACATCGTGAAAGGCTTGATGGCCCAGTTGATGAACAGCGTCAGGCCGACCGGCTTTGCGGCTTTGCCAGCTTTCACGACCTCGTGAAAGTCGATCTTCACCATGATCGGATACATCATCATGAACAGGCACACGGCGATCGGAATGGAAACGACCGGCGCACCGTTTAGCGTGATCGCCATGCCATCCAGGGCCTGGGCGGCGTCCGGCGCGTACTTGCCCAGCGTTATGCCCAGGCCAATGCACAACAGAACCCAGACCGTCAGGTAACGCTCAAAGAAACTCATTGCTTCCCTTTATTATTTGTTAGTACGGCCGATACGGCCGCCTGAAGTGGATGAATAGTCCGAGAGCCAGTATCGCCAGAGAAGCCCACATAGAGATCCGCCAGTAGCTGACTGCGGGTTTAATTATCTCGAATTGCTCAACGAACAGTGTCTCACAGGCACCGTTGCCCGTGTCGGTGCGTGTCGTGCTCGTGCCGCGCTTGCCACCTTTCTCGCTGCTGTAACTGGCCAGGTATCCACGAACCCGAACCTGATCGCCGATGGCGATGTCCTTCACGTGTTTGCGAACGGTTTCATCGTCAGAGATCAGGTGGTTATTCGAGAGCTGATCCATGCTGAATGCTTCCCAGGCCGCGCTGTCCCGGGTAAAGACATTGCACGTGAAAATACCGTTCCAGAAATCGATCTTGTGCAACAGCTTGCCGGTTGCACT
>CAMYIS010000170.1 GCA_947258485.1 uncultured Woeseiaceae bacterium | reverse complement strand
GGCGGGCGGCATGGGCATCTCGGCGATCATGGAGGCCAACTAATCGAGATACGGCAAACCTGATGGGAGACATTAGCGGGTTGCTTGCCACGCTCAATGGTCTTCTTTGGCACGAGTATGTGCTGTACGCGATCGTCGCGACCGGCCTCGTGTTCACAATCTGGAGCGGATTCTCACAGTACCGCGCCCTCACTCACGGATCCATGGTCTTGCGTGGCGTCTATGACGATCCCGATGACCCGGGCGCCATCAATCACTTTCAGGCTTTGTCGGCCGCGTTGTCCGCGACCGTTGGACTCGGCAATATCGGCGGAGTCGCGCTGGCGATCGCCCTCGGCGGACCCGGCGCCATGTTCTGGATGTGGGTCATCGCCTTTCTGGGCATGTCGATCAAGCTCACCGAAGTAACGATGTCGATGTTGTATCGCAACACCGACGATCCCGACAATCCTCACGGCGGACCCATGTGGGTTGCTGCCAGGGCCCTGGAGCGCAGAGGCATGCCCAGACTCGGGAGAACCCTGGGCGGCATCTTCTGCGTTTGTCTCCTTGTCTCCACCGCAACCGGCGGCAACATGTTCCAGGCCTGGAACGTGGGTGAATTGACCGAAGAATATTTTTCGGTTCCGAGCTGGATCACGGGCATCGTGCTGGCCGTGATTGTGGGCGCTGTCATTATCGGCGGCATCAAACGCATCGGCAAAGTAACCGGCACCCTGGTGCCGTTGATGGTGGCGCTTTACCTGGCGGCTGGGAGCTACGTACTCGCCGTACACATTGGCGACATACCGAGCATGTTCGCACTTATCGTGAAATCGGCGTTCATGCCGACCGAGGCCGCAGGCGCGTTCATTGGCGGCACGGCGGCCTCTGCCTTCCTGTTTGGCATGAAGCGTGCCGTGTTTTCGAACGAAGCGGGACAAGGCTCTTCACCGATTGCGCACTCGGCCGCCAAGACCGACGAGCCGGTTCGCGAAGGAATCGTCGCCGGCCTGGAACCCTTCATCGACACGATTGTAGTCTGCACATTCACGGCGCTGATTATTCTCTCGACCGGTATCTGGAATCGCGCTCCGGACATCGCGCTCGATCCGCTCCCGGTTGCCACTCAGACGGAGGCCGGCTGGCTGTTCGCCGATACGCCGCTGCCGGGCGATGACTGGATTGCGGGAAACAAAACCACAATGGTCATCGAAGCGCACGACAACGAGAAAACCGGCCTGAAGTTTCACCGCATAGAGGGTACGGTTTTCAGCGGCGATTCCGGCTACTCGACAACCTGGGATGTCTTTGTCGGTCCCACTATGCCAACGATCGTCGGCGATGGCCTTTACCGAAATTACATCGGCGCGACGCTGACTGCGAAAGCTTTCGATACCGTGTGGCCGGGCCTCGGGAAATGGCTGATCTCGGTCGCCGCATGGTTTTTTGCAGTATCAACGATGATCTCCTGGGGTTACTACGGTGAGCAGGGCGTCGTCTTTCTCGCGGGCGAAAAAGCCGTGCAAGGATACAAGCTGGTTTATTGCCTGCTGATTGTTGTCGCGACGCTCGGTTTCGTGCAGACCGATACCGACCTCGACAATGTGACGGGAATCGGTACCGCCGTTTTGTTATTTGTGAATATTCCGATTTGCTGGCTTTTCGGTTACCAGGCGATGCGTGCTTACAAGGAATATATCGGTCGGCTCAAATCCGGCCGAATGGGGCCCGATCATCCGCCGCCTTCCCTCGACGACCTTCTCTCCGGGCGTGATGTAGAGAAAAGCTGAGGGCCTAGCCGTCCCCTTCCTTTGTACCCGGGGCGCGGCCAATCGCGTCAATTACCCTGTCCAGCCGCGCTTTCGCCTGCGCGGTTATGCCGCCCTTGCGATGTTCGTCGACAACAAACGTTTCCAACCGACCGACGAGGTCGTCAATACCAGCCTCTGGAAACTCGCGGAGATGCTGCAGGTCGGGTGGGGCGTTCCGCAAGGCGCCGAACAAGTTAATCCAGTGCTCACTTTGTTTGCCCATCCCGAGCAATTGATAGAACTGGTCGCCTGGCCGTCCATCGGTACTGGACGCGAGGCTGACTATTCCCGCAATCAGCGACGCGGGCACAAGAATCAGGTCGCGCAGCCCATCGACGACAAGCTTTACCTGCAGGACGCCGATGTCGCGGATCAGGGTCCAGCGATCGGATGAGTCGTTTTTGCTCTCGGACAATTCATTCATTTGGATTTCTTCTGACAAATGTCAAGTAAGACAAGCAATTATAGCCCCTTCGGCTGGCGCCGGGGTTGGCTTTGCAGTACTGTTGTTCGCGTCTGATGCTGGCTTCCGGGCTTATGCCAACCTACCAATCAACACCCGACTTTGAACACGGGCGATCAGAATCGACAGGCATTCTGCTCGTCAACCTGGGCACGCCCGAGGAGCCATCTGCGCCGGCCGTGCGCCGCTTCCTCAAGCAGTTCCTCTCGGACCCGCGCGTCATCGAGTATCCGCGATGGCTTTGGTGGCTGATTCTCAATGGCGTAATTCTGCGAATTCGCCCGTCACGATCGGCGGCTGCCTACCAGAAGATCTGGACTGACGATGGCTCGCCGTTGATGATCTTTTCGAAAGCTATTGCCGATGGAGTCCAGGCACAACTGCACGAGACCGCGAACGTCGAACTGGCCATGAGCTACGGCGAGCCCTCCATCGATGCCGCGATCGACCGCCTGCTTGCCCAAGGGGCCCGGCGACTCCTGGTGCTGCCGATGTACCCACAATACTCGGGCACGACAACGGCATCCGTGTTCGACGCCGTTGCTCGCAAGCTGAACGGCCTGCGCTGGATACCTGAACTTCGCTTTATCAACCAGTACCACGACGAGCCGGGCTACATCGACTCGCTGGCCGCCAGCATCCGCGAGTTCTGGAAGCAGGAAGGACGCGGCACGCGCCTGATGTTCTCTTTCCACGGTGTGCCGAGAAGCACCCTTATGAAAGGGGACCCGTACCATTGCCAGTGCCAGAAGACGGCGCGACTTGTCGCCGCCGCGCTCGAGCTTGGCGACGACGAGTGGATTCTGTCGTTTCAGTCCCGCGTGGGCCGTGAAGAGTGGCTGCGTCCCTACACCGACGAAACCATTGTCGAGCTCGGCCAGCAAGGTCTTGACCGTCTCGATGTCGTCTGCCCCGGTTTTTCCACGGATTGTCTCGAAACGCTCGAAGAGATTGCGATGCAAAATGCCGAATTGTTTCTTGAGTCGGGCGGAGAATCGCTGCATTACATACCCGCGCTGAACGCACGCGACGACCATGTGCGCTTCCTGGCTGATCTAATCGAGCGGCATCTCGGCGGCTGGCCCCGGTCTTACTCCGACGACCCGGCATGCCGTGAACGTGCCCTTGCGATGGGAGCTTCGAGATGAGTGCACTGGGTCAATTCCTGGAATTTTCTGTGCAGACTTCGGACGTTCTCGAGTCGCTGCAATTTTACAAGACACTCGGGTTTGTCGAGCTCGACATCGGCGATGTCTGGGCACACAAGTATGCCGTCGTCAGCGATGGAGAGCTCAACATCGGCCTGCACGACCGCGAATTTGACTCGCCCGCCGTTACGTTCGTAAAACAGAATCTCGCGAAGCGTGCACGCAAGATGACCGATCACGGATTCAACTTCAGCGTGATGCAGCTTGGTGAAGACACTTTCAATGAAGTCGGTTTCGCTGATCGCGACGGGCACATGGTCCACATGGTCGAAGCACGCACGTTTCACGCGAGCGAGGAAGCGGAGAGGGACTCGCTATGTGGCAGCTTGCTGGAACTGACGCTTCCTGTTCGTGACACTTTGAGGGCCGCACAATTCTGGGCGCCTATCGCACCGACTTTGCTGGATATGCGGGAAGAGCCGACAACGCACATGCGTTTCGATGCCAACGGAGTTCCTCTCGGCCTCTCGGAGAGTATTGCGTTGGAAGGACCTTCCTTGTCGTTCAAGTGCGCCGATCGTCCGCAGTTGATGCACCTCCTCAAACAGAACGGCATGGACTTCGAGAAATTCCCGGGCTTCGAGGGCGCGTTCGTTGCAATCAGGGCGCCTGAGGGCACGATGTTGTATGTCTTCGACGAGGACTTTCTCGGCGAGTCCTACGAGGTCGAGGAGACCGATCACTTCAGCATATTGCCGGGTTAGGCGAAGCCACCTCGCTATTCCAGTGCCTGGTAAACAAGCGTTTTGAATCTCGCGCTCAAGTCGGAGTTGGTCGGCCGAGCCTGCGACATGTAAACCCCAATCAGGTCTTCATGCGGATCTATCCAGTAAGACGTATCAAACGCCCCGCCCCAGGCATAGGCACCAGGCGACGCAAGTTCACCGTTCCTGCCCAGATCCGATACGACCGCAAATCCCAGGCCAAAATCGGGAATATCATCACCGTCCCAGTCAACCCGCCCCGTGCGCATCAGTTCAACCGACTTGCGGCCGAGAATCCTGGCACCGTCGAATTCGCCATCGTTCAACAGCATCTGCAGGAAAAGGCTGTAATCATGCGCCGTTGACGATAATCCGGCGCCCCCGGAAAAATAGGTCTTCGCACCAATAATCGGATAAAGCGCATCGTTTACTTCTATGTCCGTTCCACTACCCTCATGCGCAACCAGGCCGACGTCATCGACCACGTTATAGAGGGTGACAAGACGACCTGCCTTGTCGTCCGGCAGGTAAAAATACGTGTCGTTCATTCCCAGCGGATCGAATATCTCTTCACTAAGAAATTGATCGAGTGGTTTGCCGCTGACGACTTCGACGAGGTATCCGAGAACATCGGTGCTGAGACCGTAGGCGAACGCCGAACCGGGCTCGAAGAGCAGCGGCTGAGTCGCGAGCACTTTCATTTGCGAAGCGAGCTTGAGGTCCTTGACCGTCAACCCGTCGATGAGCCCTGCGTCGTGGTAGGACCTCTGCACCTTGCTTGGGATAAACGGGTAGCCGATCCCGGAGGCATGTGTCATTAAATCGATGATCTTGATCGGTCTTGTCGCGGGAACAGTCGCCGTCACATTGCCCTCTTCGTCAACGCCGGAAATCACACTCATTTGTGCAAATTCCGGAAGGTATTTTGCGACTGGGTCATTTAATTGAAAGTGACCCTGCTCATATAACACCATCGCTGCGACCGAGGTTATCGCCTTCGTCATCGACGCGATGCGGAAGATGCTGTCAGTTCGCATGGGCACCTTGGACTCAATGTCTGCAAGACCAAAGCTCTTGTGATAGACGACGTCGCCATTTCTCAGGATCAGCGCGACCGCACCCGCTATCCTGCCGATTTCTATCTCTGCGTTAATCGCCGAGTCAATTCGCCCGAGGCGATCGACAATAACGGCCGGCCCATCATCGTCGCGCATGGCGATTTGTGTCAGCGCCAGGGCTGCAACCAGGATCACGACGGCTATGGCCACTATCGTTTTGTTCACGCTTTTCTCCTTTCGCAGCACCCTACAACAGGGCCCTGATCAGCGCCAGCGCCCGACTGTGATAGCCGCCGCCAAACAGGTTGAGGTGATTCAGCACGTGATAAAGCTGGTAGAGATCCTGCCGCTCGGCGCTGCCGGTCTCTAACGGCCACGCTGCTTCGTAGGCTTCGTAAAAAGCGCGCCCGAAACCACCGAATAACCTGGTCATCGCGAGATCCGTTTCGCGGTCGCCGTAGTAGACCGCCGGATCGAATATTACCGGCTGGCCTCCGCTGCTGGCCCAGTTACCTCCCCACAGGTCACCGTGCAACAACGACGACACCGGCACGTGACTGTCGAACAACGCCGGCAGTCGCTCCAGCAAACGAAGCCCTTGCTGCTGTAACTCGCCGGTGTAGCCTTTTTTTGCTGCGAGCTTTAGTTGATAGCCAAGACGATGCTCTCGAAAAAACTCGACCCAGTCCGCTGTCCAGCGATTGTGTTGTGGCGTCAACCCTATAGTGTTATCACGATGCCAGCCGAAATGGTCCCTGGTCGTACGATGCATGTCCGCCAGCTGCTTGCCGAACCGCTGCTCACATGTTCTGCCCGGCCGCTCGAAAGGCAACCATTCCAGCACCAGGAACGCGGTGTCTGCGGTTTGTCCGACGGCAAGCACTTCGGGAACACGTATGGCTTTCGCCAACGCGATCTCGGACAGACCTTCTGCCTCAGCCGCAAACATGTCGCTTGTCGCGACGGGGCCGGTCTTGAGAAAGACACCACCGTCCTCGGTATCGAGATGCCACGCGGCGCTGATATCGCCACCGCCCACCGGCCGCGGCGTCGCCGCAGGCTTAAGCGGTATGCCGGCGTTTCTCAGGTGTCGGGTTAGCGATGACCAGTCAGGCATGGCCCGGGCGATGACTAATGCCGGTAGATATCGGACACACGCTCTGCCTGTCGGCGAAGCGCTAGACCGATGCCCGCCTCATCGAACAACGCGTTGATCTCCCCCAGTCTCGGGGCAGACGGCTGCATCGCTGCCTCGGCCCCCTCAAAAGGCGCGTCGCAGGCAATTCCGGTCAAACGGCGCGCCAGCATCGCGTCATCTCTATGCGTTTCAAGCTTTGTGCCCAGCGTCTTCGCTCCGCGCACGTTGACCTCGTGAATCCTGTCGAGGTTGTCATAGATCTGGTCAAGGCTGCCAAAATGTTGCAGCAGTACGGTTGCTGTTTTCTTGCCGACGCCCGGAACGCCCTTGATGTTGTCGACCGCGTCTCCAGCCAGTGCGAGGAAATCGGCGATTTGTTCCGGCCAGACACCAAACGAATCGGGAATTTCCTCGTACCGCAGTTTGCCTTTGCCCGCGAAATCCCAGAACACGTCTTCCTTCCCCAACAACTGGGTCAGGTCCTTGTCGCGGGTCACAATCGTCGACGGCCGGCCTTTACGGCGTCCGTGTTCGACCAGGGTCCCAATCAGGTCATCCGCCTCGTACGTTGGACTCGCATGCTCCATGATGCCGAGCGCCCGCACGTAGCGGCGGCACTGCTCAAACTGCCGCTTGAGCTCGGGTGGTGCCGGGTCCCGGTTGGCTTTGTATTCGGGGTAGATATCCGTACGAAATGATTTCGACAGGCTCTCATCGAACAATACGGCCACGTATTCAGGCGTTACGTTTTCCATGAAATCGCCCATGAAGCGACAGAAGCCGTAGAGCGCGTTGACGGGATTACCGCTGTCATCGACCATGTCATCGGGCATGGAATAGTAGGCGCGAAATACGTAAACGCTGGCGTCGATCAGGTATTGCATCAGTCGTGGAAGTGCACTTCGACAATCTCTTCGCCGCTGGAAAGATGATCCTTCAATCGTGCGTGCAGTGGACTGGAGCGTGGGATATGCGCCAGCAGGTACTGCATCTGGTCGGCCAGTACGCGTCGACCTTTCAGGTAAATATACTCGGCATAATTAGGGGTGAACGGTACGGCGATCAGCTGCATTGCCGCCTGCTCGGGCGTACGGCCGCCCTTGTAGTTGTTGCAACGACGGCATGCCGTGGCGACATTGTTCCAGGAGTCGCGACCCCCTTGCGAGACGGGTGTTATGTGATCCCGTGTCAGATCGCGCGTCATGTAACGCATGCCGCAGTAAAGACACAGGTTTGCATCGCGTTTGAACAGGGTCCGATTGTTCAGTGGCGGCACATACTTGTCGCGGTTTCGCGAGAGGCTTTTGCTCGTGCCGTGGGTTGCGATGATCGAATTGACGTCGATACGGCTGCGGCAACCGTCTATGGAGCTGTATCCACCAAAGACAGAGTAAAGGCGTGTGCCACAGTCATAGGCAACCTGCTCGGCGTGGTAAAGACGTACCGCTTCGCGGTAGTCAATCCACTCGAGCGGCATTCCGGCAATGTCGGTCCTCAGGACCTGTTGCGAAATATCGGATGCGAGTCCTGCGAGCATACTTGTTCCCTCCGGGGAATCACGCCTTGCATGAGCTACTTGTTACGCCCCGATTATGACCTACCTCTAGAGCGCCTTCAAAACCTCGTCCAGGGTTTCTTTCGCGTCGCCGAACAACATGCGCGTATTTTCCTTGAAGAAAAGCGGATTTTGAACGCCCGCGTAACCCGTTGCCATACTGCGTTTTAGCACGATAGATGTCGAGCCTTTCCAGACTTCGAGCACCGGCATGCCTGCAATCGGGCTGTCCGGCTCTTCCTGTGCCGATGGATTGACGATGTCGTTTGCGCCGATCACGACAGAGACATCGACATCCGGAAAGTCGTCGTTGACTTCGTCCATTTCAAAAACGATGTCATAAGGCACTCTTGCCTCGGCGAGCAATACGTTCATATGACCCGGCATGCGGCCCGCAACCGGGTGGATGCCGAATCGAACGTTGACGCCCTTTTCCCGCAGGACCCGCGTGATCTCAAAGACCGTGTGCTGCGCCTGCGCGACCGCCATTCCGTAACCGGGAACGATCATGACCTCTTTGGCGCCTGCCAGCAAAGCTGCCGTTTCCTGCGGGTCGATTGGATGGACCTCGCCCTGCTCCTCGCCACCTCCGCTCGCCGGCGTGCCACCGCCGGTACCGAATCCGCCGGCGATGACGGCCAGGAACTTGCGGTTCATTGCCCGACACATGATGTAACTCAGGATCGCGCCGCTCGAGCCAACCAGGGCGCCCGTGACGATCAGGAGATCGTTGTTGAGCATGAAGCCGGTCGCGGAGGCGGCCCACCCGGAGTAACTGTTGAGCATCGACACCACGACGGGCATATCGGCGCCACCAATTGCCATCACCATGTGAATGCCGAACAGCAGCGCGATAACCGTCATGATTATGAGCGGAGTTATGCCACCGCCAGCTGCAGACTGAAGTACGAATTCACGACCAAACCAGATCGCACCTATCAACAACGCAAGGTTCATCCAGTGACGCGCTGGCAGCAGCATCGGACTGCCACCGATGCGACCGGATAGTTTGCCAAACGCAATCACGGATCCCGAAAAAGTAACCGCGCCAATCAGGATGCCGAGATACGTCTCGATATCGTGAATCGTCAGATCGATGCCGACGTAATGCTTGTTCGGATCCATGAAGCTCGCGAAACCGACCGCCACGGCCGCAAGACCGACAAGGCTGTGCAGGACCGCGACAAGCTCCGGCATTTGCGTCATCTGCACGCGGCGGGCGAGCACCAGGCCAATGCTGCCACCAATTAGCAGCGCCACAATGAGCAAGCCGAAATTCTGCGTCACATTTTCGCTGAAAATCGTTGCGAGCAGGGCGATGATCATCCCGAAGATGCCATACCAGTTGCCGCGTCGGGCAGTCTCCTGGTTGGAAAGTCCGCCGAGTGCCAGTATGAAGAGTACCGTCGCCACGATGTAGGAAACGGTGACTACGCCTGAAGGAATCATATCGACCTCACTTCCTGAACATTTCGAGCATGCGACGCGTGACGGCAAAGCCGCCCGCGATATTGATGCTCGTTATCAGCACCGTGGCTAAAGCAACCCACATGATCACTTTGTCCGTCGAACTGATTTGAAGA